>OMIG01000149.1 GCA_900299035.1 Pseudomonadota bacterium | reverse complement strand
ATCGATGACCTTCTCGACGTGGCGCGCATAAAGCAGGGCCGAATTGACCTGAAAAAAACTACGATGCACCTGCAGGATGCAGTTAGAACCGGGATTGAGGGAGCAAAGCCGCTCGTAGATGAGGCTCAACTGACCTTCTCTGTTGATATGCCAGACACCCCTATCCTCGTCACGGGGGACGCAGTGCGTCTCGCACAGGTGGTAAACAACCTGATTAGCAACGCCGCAAAGTACACCCCAAGAGGCGGGGCTATCCACCTACAGCTCTCGCGATCTAATGGAACTGCTGAGCTGCGGGTGGGCGACACTGGACTGGGCATTCCTCAGGAGATGCTCGAGAGCATCTTCGACATGTTCGGGCAGGTGAACCAGACCCTCGACCGTTCGCAAGGGGGGCTAGGAATCGGGCTGGCCATCACGCGCAAGCTTGTTGAGCTGCACGGAGGGGATGTGCGTGCTACAAGCGACGGAATCGGAAAGGGCAGCACCTTCACCGTGCACCTTCCCGCTCAGCCGGCCGCACAGTCAGCAGAAAGTGCTGCGCCGCAACGCTCCGGGGCTGAGGCTGCCGTACGCGCTGAGAAGTCAGCCAAGCGGGTGCTGGTAGTAGACGACAACGTCGATGGGGCAGAGAGCCTCGCTCTTTTCATAAACATGCTCGGCCACACCGTCGAGACCGCGAACTCCGGTCCGCAAGCTCTATCCACAATTCGTTCACAGATGCCGGATGTCGTCTTTCTCGACATCGGGCTGCCTGGAATGACTGGGTACGATGTTGCCCGCGCGATTCGACAGATGCCAAACGGCGAGAGCCTAACGCTCGTCGCCCTAACCGGCTGGGGCACAGAAGAGGATAAGCACAAGGCGAAGGAAGCTGGGTTCTCTGAGCACCTGACAAAGCCCGTCGACATGGCCGACATAGAGAGGATCCTGAGCCACGCAGCGGCGGCTTCGCCGACTATCAGCGTCCACCTTCCTCCGACGCAGAGCGGCGGCGCAGCCGCTCCACTTCCCTAGCTTATAGCTTCAAGCCGAATAGAGTCTCCGCGCGGATCGATGAGAGAGATCCGGAACGGCAGCCGATCACCCAGCCGGGTGCCCTTTGGCACTCGGGCGAAAACGGTGAGGTATGCCTCATCAAGCTCAACGAGCGGTGTCTTGAGGTCGGTGCGCACCACTGTCCCCGTTATCGGCGAATTTCGGTCACGCTGCTCGAGGTACCGCATCAGCCAGTATCGCCTCGTCTCGCGGCCGGCCACCGTCGCAGCCTGGAGGTGCACCTCTACTTCCTGGAAGATCTCGGCTAGCTCGTCTCTCGTAACCCACGGCTTCGATGTTCGCAGGTACGAGATGAACTGCCGTTGGTGGCAAAGGTCAAGGTAACGCCGAATGGGCGAGGTGGCTTGGATGTAGGCATCGAGGCCGAGTCCCGAGTGATGCTGCGGCTCGAATGTGACCGTCGACTTCTTGAGCTTGGAGCGAGCAGAGAAGTCCTTCGCCGGGCCTTCCGGCGTCTCCTGCTGCCGCCGCTCCTGCGCCGGCGGCGCGTCGTCTGGCCGCTCCTGGCCGCGAAACAGGACCGGAATGTTGTGGGCTGCGGCGTACTCCGCCATGAGCCTGTTGGCTAGCACCATCATCTCTGAGACGAGCACTCTTGCTGGGCTGTCTTCATCGATCTCCAGAAGTCGAATTGAGCCATCGGGCTCCTTGAACGGGACCGCTTCGCGCTTATGAACCCGCACTGCTCCATTTCGGATTCGGGACTCTTCGCAAGCAGCTGCGATGTCGTGCAGCGTGAGAAGCGTGGGGTCTCCCTCCTCAAGCATCCGGTCGACGTCGTCGTAGCTGAGCCTTTGCGCCACACGAACGAACGACGGAACTATCTCTGAGCGGACAATCTCAAGGCTCTTGCTGAGCGAGAGCACCACCGAAAGGCACGGCCGAACCGTATTTTGCCTGAGGCTGAGCTTCTGCTCTGACAGCTCGTCGGGGAGCATGTTGATAGTTTGGTCAGCGCAGTAGACCGAGGTGGCGCGGTGCCGCGCCTCTCGATCGAGGTGGGTCTCGGGAAGGATCGCCGAGGAGACGTCCGTGATGTGAACGCCGAGCTCCCATCCATCCTGTGTCTGCTCGAGCGAGAGCGCGTCGTCCATGTCTTTGGTAGAGGCGTCATCGATTGTTATCGCCTTGAGTCCGGTCAGATCCCGCCGAAAACTGCGCTCATGAGGGGGAAAGTCAGCCAGAGACCCGGGAACTTCTACGTTCTCGGCCTCCCGCAGTGACTCCGGGCTGCAGCGCACCGGCACTCCGTGCCGAATGAGCGACAAGTTTGTGTCTTGGTGGAAGACTCCGACCTTCACGAGCAGCTCGAACGCCTGCTTCTCGATGTTGCTGTGCTGAGGAATCGACAGAGCTTCGCACGCCGCGTGAACGAGGTCGCGGCCCTCTTTGAGGCGCGCCGGATCTGCATGCTGGATGCCAGCCGCAACTTCCTCCATCAGCCGCATGTTCCCCTCCGCCTCGTGCGGCACAGAGAGCGCTGAGTCGCGAAGCCTCCGCGAGAGGAACTCGATGGTCGCATCACGAACTTGGGTCTTCTTGCGCTTGACCTCCTCAGCCCTCTTGAGATCTTCGACGGTAGCTTGAGGCCGAGGCTCAAACAGGTCTTTCTCACGCTTGAAGTGAGTCTTCTCTCGAATAAGCGCTACCCGCAGCCCCGCGTGCTGCGCTACCTCATCAGACCCGAAGTATGCAGCGCACAGCTCTGCGACTGAGAAGGCCTTCGGCTCCTCGTGCACGAAGCTCCAAAGCTCTTCGACGTTGAGCTTGTTCGCTTCAGCATCGATCCGGGCTTGCAGCGCACAGAGCGCCTCTACTCGCGCAGCCTGCCCAGAGAGCCCGCTCGGCTCCTTCGCAGGAAGCACGTAGAGCCGGTTTGCTGCCAGGTCTAGCTCTCTTCCTCGAAGGTTCAAGATCGAGAGCTTGTCTTTCTTGGTCGCTATCACCACCGCCAAGATAACTGCGGCGTTGTCTTCGTACTGCACGAAGGCTCCCAACAGCGGGTCTGCCTGGGGCCCCTTTCCGGGCGGTAACTTACTGGAGCCTTTGGGGAATATAGCCATGCTAGAGCTATCGTGCGCGACCTACCCCCCAAAGTCAAACAGACACCCGCGGAGGCAGCGCACTCGCGACGGGAACTCGCGGCGACTCAGGCCTAGCTCTTGAGCGCCTGGTTGAGTTCGGCGTTGAACTTCTTGGCGTTCGCGGAGATGAGATTCCTAAGCTCTTCGAGGCTAGAGCTTTTGCCAGCAAGGAGCCCTCGCGACGCATTCACCAATGCTCCCCCACGTTTTCCGTCTCTATGGCCGAAGCCGGCGACCGCATCATCCGCACCTGCCCCCTGCGCACCCAACCCTGGGATAAGGAAGTAGTTGGACGGCATAGCTGCTCGAAGCTCTCGCGCCTCATCTGGGTACGAGGCGCCAACTACCGCCCCGAGGCCCGACCACCCGCACTCTCCGGCGAGCTGCTCGGCGTTCTGCGCCAGGAAGTTCGCAACATGCTGGCTCACCGTGTGGCCTCCTGCAGAGAGCCCCTGGAGCGCCTTGGCTCCTGGGTTTGAGGTCTGCACGAGAACGAAGATCCCTTTCCCGTGAGCGGCACAATCTTTCATGAACGGCTCCAGCGTGTCGAAGCCCAGGTAGGGGCTCACGGTGAGCGCGTCCGCCTCGAAGGCCCGAAAGGGTTTTCCCCCGACGGTGGCCTGCCCCAGGAACGCAGCGCTGTACGCCGCCGCTGTGGAGCCGATGTCGCCTCGCTTTGCGTCCGTGATGAGGGGAATCCCTCGCTCCCGAATGCGGCGGCAGAGCTGCTCAAAAGCCGAGAGCCCAGAGAGCCCGTACTGCTCAAAGAAGGCGATGTTGGGCTTGATGGCAGCGACGTGCCCGGCAACTGCGTCAAGGAACGCCTCACAGAATGCGTTGAGAACGTGCTTCGCCACATCGTGGTCGGAGGTGTGCCGGCTCTGTGCTTCTGCCAAGAGAAACGGAGGCAACGAGTCAATCACCGGGTCGCAGCCCGCTACCAGCACGCTGGAGCTCTTGTCTATTGAGGCTTGAAGCCTGTCAGCAAACGTTTTCATGCTACTCTCCCAGTTGTTTCTGAAGCAGCGCGAACGGGTCCTTCGTGCCGTCTTCTTCTTGGCGCGACTTGATCTCTGCAATCCGCCTAAAAAACTCGCTCCAGTCTCCTGCGGAGCGCCGGTACAGCTCCCTGAAGAGCGCCAAGTCAGTCAGGTAGATCTTGAGCTGCATAATCTCAGCGTTGTTCACCTGCCGCAACGCCTGGAGCTGCGGATACTTGGTCCTGAGAGGCGTCACGTGCTTTGAGAAACCCGCCTCTCGGCGGGCGATCTTCTCCTCGCTGCTCAGGGCGGCGTCCTTGTAGAGCGCATCGAGCGCCTCGTAGAGCCCCTGCACACCCGCGCTCAAGTCGTACTGCACCGCTGCGTCGTTTCGGGCAGCGCGCAGCATGGACTCGGCCAATGAGCAGTCCTGCTCCGGCTTGCTCTTGCAGGCCGCCAAGCGCTCGCTGAAGAGCTGCTCATTGGCAGTGATCGCCACAAAGTTCGCCAGGCTCTCGTTGAAAGGGACTCCCCCCGGGATCCAGATCGTCGCGTGCACGCTCTCGTGGATGACAGTGTTGGCTATGCGCGTCGGAGGATTGCGCAAGGTAGTGGAGAGCACCGGGTCGCTAAACCATCCAAGGGTGCTGAAGGCATCGGTGCCGCGCGTCCAGGTTTCAAAACCCTCGGCCTGGAGCTCCTTGGCCTGAGCTTGGGCATCCTCCTGGTCGAAAAATCCCTTGTAGGGCACCCGCCCGACTACGGGGAACCACCACGTGTAGAGCGCAAAAGAGTCTTTGCGGGCGCCCACGACAACCCACGACAGGGTATCTTGGCCGATGTCGCTGTAGGTGGTGTACGAGGCGCCCGGGGTCAGCCCGATGCGCTCGGCAAACCGGCGCGCCTCCAGCACGAGCGCCAGCTTCTCGCGCTCCTCTTCAGGCGTCTCGGAGTCTTTCAGGACATCCTTGATGTCTCGCCGATTGAAGATAATGCGCCCCTGCTCGTACGCGCCCCGGGCCACATAGCCGGGCGAACAAGATGCAAGCAGGCCTGCAAAAAGCACCGATCCCAAGCCGATAAGCAGCCTTGAGCCGCCGACGCTCCTCATGCCAGCACAGAGCCCCACAGCGACCAGATCGCCTGCACACACAGCCCGGCTAATACTCCGGCAACGATGTCATCAAGCATGATGCCTAGTGCGCCAGGAAGGCGCTCGGCCCACGCTACGGGCCCAGGCTTGAGGATGTCGAAGACCCGAAAGAAGACGAATGCGGCCAGAGCCATGAGCGGAACTGGTGCGCTCATGCCGATGAGAGCAACAAAGACTCCCGCCCACTCGTCTATCACGATCCAGCGCGGATCCTTCTCTCCGCTCTTAGACACGCACACGTGCACCGCGCCAAGCCCCACCACGGTCGTCGCCGCAGCGAGCACCGCGCAATGCAGCGGGGAGCTCACGATATCGAACCACCACAGGAGCCCGAAGAACAGAAGCGCAGCGGCACTACCGCAGCTTCCCGGCGCAGCGCTCGCGTAGCCGCTGCCAAAACCGCTGCTAATCCAGCGACACACAACTGTGAAGAGGGCGACCGGCGGCGAACAAGTGTCTGAAGCTTTCATTAGTAACCAAGCTCAAGTGATCGGGGTGATTAGCTTTGGCAGTATCACGGGGCGTCCCCTCGCCGTGTCAATAGAAACGGCAACAAAAGCCGAAATTTTTGGGCGCAAAATTACTTTCCTTGGTCGCGCAATAGTCCATTTTTCGAACACAAGTTTGTTGACGTTGATTTATTCACTTTGCTATAAGCCACTTAAAGTAACGGCCGAAAGTGCTGCTTTGCGCAGACGCAATCGGAAGCGCTCTCTGCTGTAGTAACGAAGCGCAGCGTCAAGCGTTACGAGAAAAATGTTCTGGGAAAAATTTGGGCGGACTCGCTCTCTTTATCCTGGATTTTTTCGCGCCGCAGTCCTACACTCTGCCGCTCCCTAAAGCACGGGATGCAGGGTTGTCGGGACGCCGAACAGAAACGCGAGCCTCAACGCTGGAGTGGTATGAACAATCCTTTCAATGAAGACGGTGAGGGCGCGTTTGAGCCGCAGGGCTTCGAGTCGGGCGCTACCCCACCCTCAGCAGGCGCCGATTTACCTGCCGCCACGACGACAGACGCAGCCGCGGCTAAGATCCCAGAAGAGCGCAGCAATATAATTACGGCCCGCGGCACCGCTGAGGGCCTGGTTCTCAGGATTGATGGTCGTGTAGACCAAGACGACCTTAAAGCGGCCGTGCTGAGCTACCTAGAGTCACGCCGCTCGTTCCTTACCGGCAACGATGTTGCTCTGGAGTGGGTCGGAAAGAAGCCTGAAGAGGCTGTCGTGCAGGACCTAACAGCCCTCTTGGGGAACGAGTTTGCGGTGAGCGTTCGCAGCTCTAAGCTCAAGCCCTCCGTGTCGCGCGTGGGAGGCCCAAGCACTGACGCTGCTGCCGCCAGCCCCGCCTCTCCTTTGTCCGTAGTCGGAGGCAGTCGCACAAGCTCCACACGTCAAGCCCATCAGCCAGAAAGGGGTGTGAGCCTCTTCGACGGGATCGACACGCTCGAGGGACGGGCAAGCGCTCCCGGCACGATGCTCTGGGATGAGCCGGATGCGCGCATAATCTACGGAACGCTCCGTTCCGGACAAAAAATCGAGACCGAGCACTCCGTGATCATTTTCGGGGATGTCAATTCGGGCGCGGAAGTAATAGCGGGCGGCGACATCGTCATCCTCGGCACGCTGCGTGGCATCGCGCACGCTGGTGCGTACGACGAGAGCGGCGGTGGTCGAGTTATCTTCAGCCTCAACCTGCAGCCGACCCAGCTCCGCATCGGCCTCGTTATCTCGCGTGGCTCTGGGGCTGAGAACGCGGAGAGCCTGCCTCGCGGCGGCCAGCCTGAGGTCGCTCGCGTCGAGAGCAACATGATTGTCGTAGAGCCTTATCAATCACGAACCGTTTGGTCACGTAGAAGGGAGTAATCGATGAACAGCAGAAGCGGCACTTCGGGCGCCAACAAGGACCTCGGAGAGGTAATCGTTATTTGTTCCGGCAAAGGCGGCGTGGGCAAGACCACCACGACGGCCAGCCTCGGAGCGGCGCTGGCGCTACGCGGCAAGCGTGTGCTCGTGGTCGACGCAGACATCGGCCTGCGTAACCTGGACGTGATCTTAGGGCTCGAGAACCGGATCGTCTTCAACGTCGTGGACGTTGCCAAGAAGATCTGCAAGCCATCGCAGGCGATCATCAAGTCGAAGCGCTCCAACAACCTCTACCTCCTTGCAGCGTCGCAGACAGACGACAAGGATGTGATCGACGAGGCTGAGATCCGCGCGGTTATCGACCAGTTCCGCCGCGAGTTCCACTACATCCTGGTAGACTCACCAGCCGGCATCGAGCAGGGATTCCGCAACGCGTGTGCCGGCGCGGAGTCAGCTATCGTAGTCACGAACCCAGAGGTATCTGCTATCCGCGACGCAGACCGCGTTGTGGGCCTACTCTCATCGAAGGGCATCGAGGCTCGCCTGATCATCAACCGCGTCGATTTCGACATGGTACGCAGGGGAGACATGCTCTCGGTGCGTGACGTCCAGGACATCCTCGGCGTCGAGATCCTCGGAGTGATCGAGCGTGACGAGCAGATTATCGTTGCTGCAAACACCGGAGAGCCTGTCTCGTACAACCCGAAATCGAAGGCAGGTCAGGCATTTACGAGAATCGCTGGGCGCGTGTGTGGCGAGCAGATCCCCATCCCGAACTTCTCGGGCGGATCGATCTGGAGCCGGCTGACGCGGCGTCTCGGAGTAGCCAGCTAACGGTTTTTCATCTGTACGGAAAGACTCATTACGGATAAGGTCAATTAGATCATAGTCAAGCAGTGGCTTGGGGAGTTTCAAATCGTGTTTAACGCACTCAGGAAAAGGCTCTTCGGAGATAACCAAGAGAGCAAGTCGGCAGCAAAGAGCCGGCTCCACTTCGTGCTGGTGCAGGACCGCACGGGCCTCACTAACGAGGAGATGGCAGGCTTTCGCGAAGAGATGGTGAAGGTCATCGAGAAGTACTTCGTGATCGACAAGGAAGGCTTCGACGTTAAGTACCACCGCATCGAGGATCACACGACCTTGCTCATTAACTCACCCGTGATCGTGCGTCGTGCCGGGTCTGTTTCATCCCGCCCCCCGACTCCGCCGTCCTCACCAACCCCTACTCCGCCCACGGAGCAGCCGGAAGAGGCCTTGGCGTCCAACGTGTAGCCGTTCGATACAGGCTGCCGAAAAAGCCCACGAGCTGGCCAGCCAGCGAGTGGGCTTTTCATTTGCTGGCACTTCTCGCTATCCGGGGTCGTTGGCGTAAAGCGGGCTAGCCCGCATATTGCATGAAACTGCGTCGCGAGAGCGTTGAGAATGGTGATTTTTCGGGCCCGAAGGGCGAATTCAAAAATCGATTTTCAGGGCGGAATCGTATCGAGATACCTTCCGGTCTGAAAATCGATTTTTGAACCGAAAAAGCGCCGTTATCGGCGCTAGTAGTAGCTGGCTTCATGCAATATGCGGGCTAGGCTGAACAATTACAATCAGGGTAACATTTCGGCCAGTCGCCGAAGCGGCCCGCTGTGCGAGGAAACGCCATGCTCCGACAGTTCAACAGGTTCCTGATCCTCGCCCTCATTATCGGGGCTGCTCTCTACATCACGCTCTCTAACTCCGAGCCAGCGACCCTCAAGCTAGGACCCACCCTTCAGGTGAACACCTACGCGGGAGTGATCTACATCGCAGTTTTCGTCCTGGGCTGCATCGCCGCATCGGTGGTAGCGCTCTTCTTCGGCTTCAAGAGCTACCTGCGCGAGCGTAAGCTGCGAGCAGCAGAGCGAAACAGGCAGGCGTTCTTCGACCTCTTCGTTAAGGCCCGCTCTCTCGTGGCGAGCGGCGAGTACGCTGCCGCTCGCGACGTCTGGGAGCAGGTGCTTCGGCACGACCAGGACAACGTAATCGCCCGAGTCGAGCTGTCCGAGTGCCTCGAATTAAACGGCGACCTGCGAGAGGCTCTGCGGGTGCTCGATGCCACTCGGCTCAGCAGCCGCTCTAGCGCCGAGGTGCTCTTTCGCGCAGCTGAACTGAACAGAAAGCTCGGCAACAACACCGCGGCGCGTGACAACCTAGCCCTGGTTATTGAAACAGCCCCAAACCGCCGAGCCCTTGAGCAGGCGCGGGACCTAAGCGAGCAGCTCGGCAACATCGACGACGCGCTGGAGTTTCAGTACGAACTTGAGAGGGCTGGCTACCTGTCAGAGGACACTGATGCCGCCCGCGTGCGGCTTACGTACGCCGCTATCCTCAAGGAGCGCCACAACAGCGCATCGCTGCGAGAAGCCCTGGTGCCGTTTGTGCGGAAGCACCCGGAGTTCATCCCAGCGCTCGACAAGCTCGCAGAGGTTGAGACTTCGCTTGGGAACCTGGACCACGCAGCGGAGCTGCTCGTGCGCGCGGCGAAAGCATCGGGCGGTGAGCCGTCGCGTTGGCACAAAGTTTGTGACCTATGGCTCAACAGCTCATCCGGCGACTTCAAGACTCGCGCCGACAGGGCTGTTGCTGCTGCGCGCAGCGCGGCCCAGGCCACTACAGGGCTCGAGCGTGTGCGGGCTGAGCTGTTCCTGGCCCGCACTCTTCTGATCGCGACCCGCGCTGACGACGCCAGGCAGGTGCTCGACACCGTGTGCGCCTTGGCCGAGCGTGAGCGCGTGACCATGCCGGCGGATCTTGTCCAGGAGCACGTCCAGCTTCAGGGGCTGTGCATGAGCCGCTCTGGGCTCGTTAAGGAGACCGGTCCGCTGTGGGAGCGGCTTGTGGACCCGGCCGGAGCCGCCCCTTCCAGCGGGAGCGCCGCCCTGGTACAGTCTCGTGGCGAGCCATCGCCGATCCTCTCAACCCCGTAGCGTTCGGTGGCGCGCCTGTGATTGCAGGCTCGTGGGGCTCTCCCGTTACTTTTTTGGGCCATGTCGGGGTTTTGGGCCACACCTGGACGCTCCCCTATGAAGAAACCTACCCTGCTCTGCATCCTCGACGGCTTCGGCCTTAACCCAAACTCGCGCGGAAATGCGGTGACTGGGGCCAAGAAGCCCGTGATTGACGGACTCATGGCGAGCTGTCCGAACGCAACGCTCGTTACCTTCGGTGAAGCAGTCGGGCTGCCGGCAGGACAGATGGGAAACTCGGAGGTGGGGCACTTAAACATCGGCGCGGGACGCGTCGTCGAGCAGTGGCTGCTACGAATCAGCCGGGCTCTGCAGGGAAAGTTCCTCGGCGAGTCAGCCGAGTACCGGCAGTTCTTAAAGGCAAGCGAGTCGTCCAAGACAATCCACGCTGTCGGCCTCTACAGCACAGGCGGGGTGCACTCCCACCTGGAGCACGCAAAGCTCCTCCTCGCGAGGCTGTCGCAGGACTGCCCTCGTGCACAGATAGTCTTGCACCTGATTAGCGACGGGCGAGACGTCTCTCCGACCTCTTTCCAAAACGACCTCAAGGAGCTGCTCGCGCAGCTGCCGTCGTTCCCGCGCTGCTCCGTGGGCTCAATCTGCGGGCGCTTCTACGCCATGGATAGGGACAAGCGCTGGGAGCGTGTGCAGGTAGCGTACGACGCAATAGCGCTCGGCAAAGGTGCCGTAACGAATGAGCTCGTGAAGTACGTTCAGGACTCCTACGCAAAAGGGGTGACAGACGAGTTCCTTGAGCCAGCGGTGACGTCAACGCGCGCCGTGTCGGCCGACGACTCTTTCGTGTTCTTCAACTTCCGCGAAGACCGCATGCGCGAGATCGTGGCGGCCCTGTGCGCTAAGGAGTTCTCAGGCTTCGAGCGTACAGCACCCGTGCCTGCGCCTGAGCGGGTCCTGTGCTTTACTGAGTACGACCACACCTTTCACCTTCCGTTCCTCTTCTCTCAGCTCGACATCAAGAACCACATCGGAGAAGTTGTCGCGGCCAGCGGACGGCAGCAGCTCCGCGTCGCGGAGACTGAGAAGTACCCGCACGTCACCTACTTCTTTAACGGCGGCATCGAAAAGCCGTACGCGGGAGAAGACCGCAAGATGGTCCCCTCTCCCCGCGACGTAAAAACGTACGACCTGAAGCCAGAGATGAGCGCGCTCGGCGTCACTGAGCTTGTCGTAGACGGCATCCGCTCCGGACAGTACGACTTCATCGTCGTGAATTTTGCCAACTGCGACATGGTGGGACACACGGGAGTAGTCGATGCCGGAGTAAAAGCCGTTGAGACCGTCGACGCGTGCCTGGGCCAGATTCTGGCTGCCCTGCGCGCAGCGAAGGGCCAGGCGCTCATCATCGCCGACCACGGAAACGCCGAGCAGATGGTGAACTATGAAGATGGAACACCGCACACAGCGCACACCACCTACCCCGTGCCTGTGATACTTGTCGACTACCCAGGCCAGGTCTCGCTGCGCAAAGACGGTGCCCTGTGCGATGTGGCCCCAACGCTGCTCAAGATGATGGCTGTTCCTCAGCCTGCGGAGATGACGGGCAGCCCCCTCTTTTAGGGACAGCCTCGCGCCTTCGCATCCCTAACCGCCTGTCGGCCCGCCATTTCTAGCGCGGGATGCACCGGTATCGGCATCTGAATCCAGTTCTGCACGTTCCTGAAGCTGCCCTCGACTACACTGAGCGGCGTTTTAGCACCTACAGCCTGCCTGAGGGACTATGCAGTACCATCACCAAAATCGATCCAACTCTTCGCCTCAACCACACCCTACTAATCGGAGGGATACGAGCCTCTCCGACTTAACGGCGCCGAGTAGGCCCGCGGCTCGTGCGTCCGGCATTAAGCCCGTGCGGATCGCTCCAAGCGCAGGCTCGCCGACAACACCGAACGACGAGCCTGCAATAAGCTTACTCACTCTCGTGAAGCGAACATCCACCAGCATAAGAAACTTTCTGGTCACAACGGCGTTGCCATTGGCTAAGCGCTACTGGGGGCAGCTTCAGGATCTTCTGCAACCTAAGCCTAAGGAGGACCTGCACCCAACCGTGGCGCGAGCCTTGGCCGGCCCGCCTGACGATTGGAGGCATCCTGACCATGACCCGAAGCGCTCGTGGGGTGAGTACGCCAAAGAGCAGGCTATGCGGTTGGTGCGAGAGCTTGAGCCAACACCGTTGCGGGAGGCCAGAAAAATTATGGCGAAGGAGCAGGGCATATTCAAGAAGCTCAGCGCTCTCTTCTCGCAGCTCCACTTCGGCCTGCCACGGCTCGACGGCGAACACATTAAGCCAGAGGCAATTGGGGCCCTTCCCTACGAGTACACGGACCCGTTCCTGCAGGAGACTTACCATGACCTGCGACGGAAGTACTTTCCGAACCGACCAGACCTTGATGACTACAAGGTAGTGTGGCGCGACAATCCGATGCCGGGCCCGAGGGCTCAGGCGGGCTGCAAAGGACTCTGGGCTACATCGTCTACCAGACCCGAACGATTCACATAGCGCGCGAGATGTCGCACGAAGACGCGAAGCAGTGGATCCCTGCGCTGGTGCACCACGAGCTGTGCCACGGCGCGCTAGTGCCTTTTCTCGACCGCCAGAAAGACCCGCACGGAGAGGAGTTTCAGGCGCTGAACAACCTGCACCCCGACACCAAAAGCTTTGACGCGTGGAACGGGCAGAGCTGGCGCGACTGCTTCGAGAACTACCACCAGCGCATCTAGCTTACGTCTTCCTTGAGTCGTTCGGCTGCAGACACGCGCTCCCGCGACAGGCAACTTTCGTTGCTGCACAGCCGATAAGGGGGTGTGGAGCTTGGTAGATGGCCGTGGCTACAAGGCGCGCTGGAGGTGCTTCTTCCGCGTGAGTGCCTAGTGTGCACCCGCCCCCTGCGTGGGGCATCTCTCTGCTTTCGTTGCTCTCCGCCAGTTCCGAAGTTTAGAGAGTGGGCTCCGCTGCGCTGTCCTCGCTGCTTCGCCGCAACGCTCGGCCAGGGCGGTGAATGCAGCACCTGCGTTCTCTACCCGCCTCTGTTCGCCTCGTCTCGCCACCTGTGGGAGTACGGCAGCCTCGCACGTGACCTGATCCGCGCGATGAAGTTTCGCCCGAGCGTCGTGCTAGCCCGAATGAGCGGCGACCTGCTGGCCAGGAACATCCCAGAGCTGCTCGGAGAGCAATCCTGGGACGCAGTGGTGCCGGTGCCTGCCTCGCGCGCAAACTTCCGCCGGCGCCTCTTTCACCCGTGCATGGAGATCGGGCAGCGAGTCGTCGCGGGCGGCCACGCGCCGATGCTGCTGAATGCCCTTAGGCACACCCGCCGCAGAGCCCCTCAGTCGACGCTCAGCCACAGCGAGCGGCTGCGAGGCTTGAGGCGCATGTTTGAGGCACGACGGCCGGCCCTGCTTAGTGGAAAGCGAGTCCTGCTGGTAGAAGACGTCATCACCACCGGCGCAACCTCAGCCGCCGCCACCATCGCCCTCCTGGAGGCAGGCGCGGCCTCTGTCGACATCGTAGCCCTAGCACGAACGAGCGTGTGGCAGCGCTTTCGCCGGAGCGTGTGGGAGGCCTCTGGAAGGCCTTGAGCGCTAGACAGCAAAGGCTCCCGTACAGTCGTCCAGTCGGCTTATGCTTTCAGACTTCGGCTCGCTTTGCGGTTTGAATCACGCTACCATTTCGCCATGCAAGACACCGCTCACGATCGCTCCGCCCAAGCCATCCTTGAATTCCTCCGCGTCATGGAGAAGCTTAGAAACCCCGATGGCGGCTGCCCGTGGGACCTCAAGCAGACGTTTGAGTCTCTGCGCTCACACCTGATTGAAGAGGCATACGAGATCGGCGACGCAGTCGACGAGAGCCCGAGCAAGGTCTGCGAAGAGCTGGGAGATCTCCTCTCGCTGATCGGGCTGTACGCGCAGATCGCGCGCGAATCGTCGCTCTTCTCCTTCGCTGACGTCGTCCAAGGCATCACCGACAAGCTCGTGCGACGCCACCCGCACGTCTTTGGCGACGTCAAGGTCTCTGGGACGAAAGAGGTGCTTGAGAACTGGGAAGCCATAAAGCTCAAGGAGAAGGCCTCATCAGGCCAGGAGCAGAAGAAGGGCCTGCTCGACGGGCTCCCGCGCTCAATGCCCTCCTTGCTGCGGGCCCATGAGATCGGCGAGCGCTGCGCCAGAATCGGATTCGACTGGGACTCCGCAGCGGGAGTGGCGGATAAGGTCAGAGAGGAGCTAAACGAGTTTTTGGCTGAGGCCCCAGGTGACGTATCCGCGACAACGAACCAGTCTAGGGTAGAGGAGGAATTCGGAGACCTGCTCTTCACGCTAGCTCAGCAGAGCCGCCACCTCGGGTTTAACGCAGAGCAGGCCCTAGCTGCGGCAAACGCAAAGTTTTCCCAGCGCTTTAAGATACTTGAGTCGCTGGCCGAGGCCCAACACCCTGGCGTCCCGCTCGGCGAGCTATCGCAAGACCAGATGCAAAACCTATGGGTTACGGCAAAAAACACCCTTAAATAGCGGTTTTTTTGAGTTAGCCCCGGATTTCCGATACCCTTAATGCTCCTATGGCGTAGAGGAAGGATTCTCAATGAATTCCCACGTCACGAACGCTCGGTCTGATATCACTTAGTTGGGTGAACAGCGAGAAAGTTCGTCGGCCAGCTACAGGGAGGTTTTCCAATGCTGGTACTCAGTCGGTTGGTTGGCGAGAAGATCTACATCGGACAAAACATCGTGCTTACGGTGGTTGAAGTCGATCGCAATAAGGTTCGCTTGGGAATTGAAGCCCCTCGCGAGATTCCTGTGGTGCGATCTGAGCTGCTTCCCCCGGAGAACGATGGTTCCGGGGAAGCTCGCTAGTCTGCTGTCTAGGTCCTGCGGAGGTTCCCCTAAAAGGTTTCCTTTTGAGAATCCTTCCCTCCGCAACCAACCGCGGCATTGGCTGGCCCCCTTGTCACTCTGGTGGCTTTTGCACCTCAATGCAGCATTTCAGCCACTAAATCCAGTAAATAGAGCCCCCTGCTTGTAGCACCTTTCCCTGTGGTATAGCATCTCAACGTTCAACGACGCGGGCTCGGGAGTCCCCTGGGTGTCGCGCCTTTTTATTAGACGGAAACTATGTTGACCGCCATGAAGACAGGCAAGCCAGATTACAAAGTAGCTGACATCTCCCTCGCCGACTGGGGCCGGAAAGAGATCGAGATGGCCGAGAAAGAGATGCCAGGACTCATGGCGCTGCGCGCCGAGTACGGCAAGCAGAAGCCGCTGAAGGGCGCTCGCATCGCAGGCAGCCTCCACATGACCATCCAGACCGCCGTGCTGATCGAGACGCTGGTCGAGCTCGGCGCAGATGTGCGCTGGTCAAGCTGCAACATCTTCTCCACCCAGGACCACGCTGCAGCAGCAATCGCCGCGAAGGGCATCCCGGTCTTCGCGTGGAAGGGCGAGACCCTTGAGGAGTACGACTGGTGCCTCGAGCAGACCCTCCCATTCGGCAGCGAGACCCCGAACATGATCCTCGATGACGGCGGCGACCTCACGAAGCTCGTTCACGAGAAGTACCCCGACATGCTCAAGAACATCTACGGCGTGTCAGAGGAGACAACCACCGGCGTTCACCGGCTCTACGAGATGCACAAGGCAGGCAAGCTCAAGGTGCCGGCTTTCAACGTCAACGACTCTGTGACCAAGGCCAAGTTCGACAACCTGTACGGCTGCCGCGAGTCGCTGGCTGACGGAATCAAGCGGGCCACTGACATCATGGTTGCCGGCAAGGTCGTTGTAGTTGCCGGGTACGGCGATGTTGGCAAGGGAAGCGCGTTCTCGATGCGCGGCCTCGGAGCCCGCGTGCTCATTACCGAGATTGACCCGATCTGCGCGCTTCAAGCAGCCATGGAGGGCTTCCAGGTAGTAACGATGGAGACAGCCGCCCCGATCGCGGACATCTTCGTCACAGCCACCGGCAACGTCGACATCATCAATTCCAAGCACTTCAAGGTGATGAAGGACGAGGCTATCGTGTGCAACATCGGCCACTTCGACAACGAGATCGACATCGCCTGGCTCGAGAAGAACACCAAGGAGGTGAACATCAAGCCTCAGGTAGACAAGTTCGTGTTCCCTGACGGGCGCGCGATCGTGGTTCTCGCTCGTGGCCGGCTCGTGAACCTCGGCTGTGCCACCGGACACCCGAGCTTCGTAATGTCGTCTTCGTTCACCAACCAGACCCTGGCCCAGATCGAGCTCTTCACGAAGAAGGGACAGTACCCAGTAGGGGTGCACGTCCTCCCGAAGGCCCTCGACGAGAAGGTAGCGCGTCTGCACCTCGGCAAGCTCGGAGTTGAGCTCACGGAGCTCACCAAGGAGCAGGCTGACTACATCGGAGTTGCGCAGCACGGCCCGTACAAGCCGGAGCACTACCGGTACTAGGCCAAACAGAACGTCTCTGCTGTTAGGAGACAAGAGCCGGAGCGGAAACGCTCCGGCTTTTTTTGTGCGAAGGCTGTCTACCTACTTGCCACTTAGCCGCGGGAATCCGCACTGCCGAGCTAGGTCCTGCACTTCCGCGCGCAAGACAGCGTAAGCCTCGCCAACGCTGCCTGCAGCTTCCACTCTCTGCATAACCTGGCTCAGGGCCGACTGGTCGAGACGCCTAGCCTCGGCAGCCACACGCAAGACCTGCACGAAGCCCTCGAATGGGTTGAGGGCGAGGTCTGGAACTGCGAAGCGCTTCCCCAAACGCACTTCCTCAAAGCGGGCTGACAGCTCAACCTCCTCGGGCAAGTTCAGCGGAGGCGCCTGTAGGCAGGCTACCAGCACCCACCACTGCTCGCACCGAGCGAGCTTTTCGTCGAACGAGAGCTTTTCTGCCCCTCTCGGAAGCTCCGGCAGGACCCATGGGGCAGTTGCCGCTGAGAGATCCCGGGCCGCATTCTCGGGAAGCGAAACCGCTGCCCTCCCGCTTGATTTGAGGCCTCCAACCATCTGGCGCGCCACCGATTCGATGGCCCCTACAGCACCGGCTGCCGGCGAATCAGCAAGCAGCACCGGCGCTAGCCGATACTTCACCGCTCGCTGCTGCGCCATGGGAAGAGCCCTCTTCACGCCCTCCTCCGTCCAACCAAGCTGGGCTGCCACCTCCGTCAGCGTCGGGTACTTGCCGGTCGCCCCGCGCCCAGACTCGATTGCAAGCCTGAGCTTTCCGACGAAATGGCTTGGTAGGCCAAGGCGCACCGCTTCTTTGAAGCTCCGCGCTCGGTAGTGCTTCGCTGAGCCGAGAGTACGATTGAATTCTGCCGTCGAGAGCTTCAGGCCGCTCGCTGCCAGCGCCTCCCTCACTTCAGCGCCACAGGGGCGTCGGCCGAAAGCTTCACGCAGTTCTCGTATCTTTGACGTTACGACTGACTGCACCTGCTTCGTGAGCGTGTGCTCGCTTGTGAGCTGCAGTCCAAAACGCCTGGACCTGCGATGCAGCGCATCGAGAGAGATAGACGAGCACGGTACGCTGCGCAGCAGCTCACGTCGCAGCTCCTGGAGGGTCGGCGCTCGCCCTTTACGGGCCCGCACAGCAGCAGCCGCACGCTGCATATCCCGGTCGTGAATTCCTGAGCCAAAGGTAGCCCCAAACTGCATGCGGCGAGTAGCTGGGAGACCCTTGTTTATATTCTGGACCCTTGCCCAGACCGCGTCTGCAGAGGCCCTCACCAGCGAGAGCCGGTTGTACTCAGACGCAAGCTCTTTCGCGGTCGGATTGCGCTCGAAGAGCTCCCGCAGGCGCTTGTGCGCCCGCATTACAATCTCGTTGGATGGATCGAAGTGCCGAGACAGGGGCATGCTGCGCAGCTCTGGGTCACTGCTGAAGCGATACTCCAGCGCTTGGCGCTGGAGGCCGACCCTGTTTCTGCGCAGAAAGAGAGAAACGAGAGATGCCGCAGGCGGACGGGTGATTTCACACCTCTGCAGGTACGATCTTGCGCCCTCGTACGCTTCGATAATGTCAGCGGTCGTGGTCTCAATGCGCCGCCGGCTAATCCTAAAGCTCTCATCCTGAGGAGACCGAGTGCGGCGCAGGTGGCTCAGGATGTTGCGTAAAGAAGTTCGCGTGATCGGGCAGCCAGCCTCCAACAGCGCCTTGTTTAGTTGGGCGAAGGTTGGGGCCTGCTTCAATCTGGCCTTACAATCTAGGTATGCTGCTCGCACGGCGTCCCGATCCGTAAAGAACGCTCGGTCCATGGTGAACTTCAGCGGCTCCGGTCCCGAAGAGAGCCTATCGTTGAGCTTTCGCTGAATCTGTAGGAGTCGGTCTTTCGAGAGCCCTGCCAGGCTCGTGGCGGCCAGGGCATCCCGAAGCTCCCTAACAGTGGGACTGCGGCCAAGTCGCTGGTGCTCTATCTGCATGACCGCGAGGAACTCAGACTCCTGCCCAGTGCGAGTCACTCGACGCACTGCCTCGTAGTGCTCAGCAACAGCTTTCGCCACCCCAGATTGCCGCTCAGGCGACCCGGGAGCGGGCTGACGAGAGCTTTCGGTTGTTGGAGCGGTCTTTCCCTGGATCATGGCTGGAGAGAATTAGCGCGATACCGGTTCCGACCGCAAGGAAAGCAGCCCTGCGGGGCCGCAGTTTTTCAGTCGCTAGCCTTCTAAGCCGGGCCCCAAACAGGTCCGGCTCGAATCGATCCGAAGCTGTCGCTAATAGGCAACAAACACCGACTACTGGGCGCCGACTAGCCGCAGAGCCGCTCGAGGTCGGCCTGGAGCGCCTCATTGAGGCCGTCGAAGGAGCCGTTGGACATCACAAAAACGACATCACGAGGCTCTGAGAGCCCCGCCTGGGGCTTAATCTCGGCCCACAGGTGGTCGCGTATAGCCTGGGCGTCAGCCAGGCAGGCAGAAGGCACGCCTGAGGCTGAGATGGCTTTACTCAGCTCTGCTACATCGATGAGCTCAATACCCGAGTCGATCGCGCGTGCCGTGACGTGCTTTAGCACTACCCGGCTGGCTCCCTTGAAAGCTGCCACGTAGTCCTCCTGAAAGACCTTTCGGCGGCTGGTGTTTGACCGTGGCTCAAAGACAGCCCACAGCCGCGCTGCGGGAAAAGCCTCGCGTACCGCCTCAACAGTTTGGCGAACGGCCGTCGGGTGGTGCGCGAAGTCCTCTATCAAGACAACGCCACCTTTCTGGCTGCGCACCTCCTGCCGCCGCTTCACGGCCTTGAAGCGCTCAAGAATCGAGACTGTCTTGCCTGTGTCGAGCCCAACTACGTGTGACACAATCAGTGCGGCAAGGGCGTTACGGGCATTGTACTCGCCGACAATCGGCAGGTTCATGGTAACTTCTCCCAGGCCCGGGCCCTTCACCGTCACGCGCTGCGACATGCCGCTAGAGTCTCGGCCCACAATCACGAAGTCCGCCTCAGCGTCCCTGCCAAAGGTGACAACTTTGCACTTGGCAGACTTGCGCCACTGAGCAACCAGGCTCTTCACCCTGGGAAAATCGATACAACAAACCGCGGTGCTGCCCGGCTTAAGCCCGAGCACTAGACTCGAAAACTCCTTCTCGATCGCCTCGACGTTTGCGTAGATGTCGGCGTGGTCGTACTCAATCGCGTTAACTACGACGGTGTCTGGAGTGTAGAAAGAGAACTTCGGAACCTTCGCAAAGAAGGCGCTGTCGTACTCGTCTCCCTCAACTACCGAGAATCCTCCCGAGCCGACTTCTAGGCTATTTGGGAGCCCCTGGGCGATGCCGCCGACGAAGTACGAGGGCTCTTTGCCGCTCTCTCGCAGAATGGTCGCTATGAGCGCCGTGGTCGTCGACTTGCCATGCGTGCCGGTCACAACCACCGAGTGCTTGCCGCTGATGGCTGTCTCCTGCAAGAGCTTGGGGAAGCAGGTGTAGGGGAGCCCTAGCTTCTCAACGACATCCACCTCGGGGTTGCCGTAGCTAATGGCGTTGCCGATCACAACGAGCGCCGCATCGGTTGGAACATTCTCTGCTGCGTACCCGGCCTTCGTTGCAACAGAAGAGCCCGCGAGGAGGCTCTTCATCGGCTCGTAGAATTCCTTGTCGCTGCCTGAGACCTTGAAGCCCCGCTCTGCGAGGGCCACAGAGAGCTGCGCCATGGCAACTCCACATACGCCAATGACGTGAATCTTGGCTCCGGGCTCAAGTGCGTGCAAGCTCGTGGTGCGATCAACTGAGAAGAAATCTTTAGGCATAACCAATCAATGAAAGAGAGACGGATAGACGAGCTTGAAGCGCGGGATCTGAACCACAAAGAACCCGCCACTCGAGCGGCGAAAAACGTAGCTGCCCTTCATGGCGCCGACTGGATCGTTGATTACGACGCTGCTGGTGTAGCTAAAGTCAGCCCCCGGCTCGAGCACAGGCTGGACTCCAACTACGCCGGCTCCCGTTACCTCGCCGATCTGCCGCTCGGCTGACTCAATGAGCCAGTGCCGCTCCATGAGCTGCACTGTGTCCTCAGAGCCGTTCTTGACGGTTATCGAGTACGAGAAGGCGAACACTCCCTCATCCGGATTAGACTCCTCAGGAAGAGGTGCTGGCTCAACTGAGACGGTGATATTGGCGGTAGTTTCGGTGAATGGGCGCATGACCTTAGGATTGTAGCCGACATGCCACAGGGACAAAAGCAAATCCTTTCGTGCGACTGCTCGTTGCGCCAACAAAAAGAGCCGTGGCGGCAGCTTCGCTTGCTTGAAGACGCCAGGCTTGAGGTGCCGGGGGGAAGGAACTCTTAGAACAGAAGAGCCGGAACTAGCGCGAGAACAGAATAGCTCCTGTTCTCACGCTGTCTTCCGCTTGCCAGGGCGAAGGTTACGCCTTTCGCCTCTCTCTCGTGATGCGCTCGTGAACTTCGTGCCGATGAATAGTCACACTGTGGGGAGCCCTGAACCCTAAACGGACCTGGCTTCCTCGAATGTCTACCACAGTGACCGTGACATTCTCTGAGATAGCCACAGTCTGCCCGAACTTGCACGTAATCTCTCGCATACGAAAACCTCTCCTTCCTCTGGATTGATTGGCAAACAGCCCAACGCTTGCAAGCGCTGAAACCGCTGAGAGCCGCGTCCGAAAAAAGAAAACCTGTAGTTCCTTCCTCCGGCATAGAGTAAGGGAGCTGGGACCTTACCTGATACCATTACTACTACTCAAATCACGCTTTTTTTGCCCGCCAGGTAGTCCGGCGCTGCCCTTCGTGGTAGCACAGAAGGGTGCGAAAACATTACCCTCTCCTCTCGACGCTGCGACCGCTGCTGACTCTCCGCGACGAGGTCAACACACAGCTCCTGGCCCCTGAGGTGAAGCGGCTCTGGAAGCAGGCCATTCGCTCAAAGCATTGGGAGGGCGTGCGGTGCAGCCTCCGTTCCGCTCAGGCCGCAACGCTTCGCCGCCAAAGCATCGACCTCTCGCAGGATGCGCTCCAAGCAACGCTCGAGACAGAATCAGGGGCACTTTTGCTCAAGGAGCTTGCCTTCGCACTGCGTCCGTGGCGCATCGGGCCGTACCAGCTCGGGAATCTCTTCATCGATTCCGAGTGGCGTTCTCAGCTAAAGTGGTCTCGGATCGGGCCGCTCATCAGGCAGGAGCCCGGGCTGCGAGTTGCCGATGTCGGATGCAGCAACGGGTACTTCCTATTTAAGCTTGCCCGTAACAACCCTCAGCTGGCACTGGGCTTCGATCCCGTCGACCGATGCTGGCTGCAGTTCGCCCTCCTGCAGAGCATCTTTCGCCTTCCACAGTACGGATTCGTTCCGGCCGGGCTTTCAGCCCTAGAAGCCTTTCCACAGCTCTTCGACCTTATCCTCTGCATGGGCGTCATGTACCACCAGCGAGATCCTCTCGCTGCTGTGCAGCAGCTCTACCGGGCGGCGCGCCCAGGGGCCCAGGTCATTGTCGAGAGCCTCGTTGTCGACCGAGCCGGAACCGAGTGCCTCGTCCCACAAGGCCGCTACGCCAAGATGCGCAACGCCTGGAACATCCCAACCGCCGACGCGCTGCGCTCATTCATGGAGCAGGCTGGCTTCTCAGGAATCGAGGTGCACCGATTCGGCCCCATAACTTCCGCCGAGCAGCGCCGAACAGAGTGGGCACCGTTTGAGAGCCTGGAGGATTTTCTTGACCCCAGCGATCCGAGCAAAACCATCGAGGGATACCCAGCGCCGCACTCGGCGGCGGTTGTTGGTTGGCGGGCGTGAACGCATGCGGCTTCTAGGCGGGGAAACGCACGCAATAGACGCCCCTTTAATCAGGCCGGCTCTCACGAAGGCATAGAATATCGCAGCACATCCCCTCATACACGGACCCGAAGGGCTCAACATGTCCGGAGGGCGAGAGCCTATTCAACGAAAATCCTAATCCACGCAGGTCATCCAACAGGGCAGCCGAGCTGTAGCCCATCGCAGCGATTGCCTCGGGCTCATATTCCAGCACGACGGACAGCCGAGGGGATTCTCGCAGCAACCGCTGAGCCCCCGCTATAACCGCGGGCTCAAACCCTTGAACATCAATCTTTAAGAACCCAATCTCCGAGAAGGGGATTCCTCGCTCTTCCAGAAACCCGTCGAGAGTCACAACTGGGCACGTCCTAAGGCTGGCTTGCGACGAAGCAGCTTGCCTCTCGTAATCTCGCACAATCCTGTGGTTGCCCGGGTGGTCAGGATCAAGCAGCAAGGAAGCCTCTCCTCTCCAATCCCCAACCGCAGCTTGAATGCACTCAACCTGCTGAAAAGAACCCATCGAACGTTGCAGGACTCGGAAGTGGCTCTCAGCTGGCTCGAAGGCGTACAGGCGGCTATTCTCCCGTAAAAACCTTCGGAAAACCGATGCTGTGTAGCCAACGTTCGCTCCAACATCGATGACCGAGCCTCTTGAGTAAACCTCGGGGAGGTGGCGAGGAAGCCGCGCGAACGGGTCGGCCAGAAATCGTTTGTACGCGAAGTACAAGCCCCGGGGGCCTGCGTATGAAAGTAGATTCTCGTCTCCCAGAGCCCGCCTGGCGCACGAATAGGCCTTGAGAGCCAGGCGAGTGTGCCAAGAGCCGTAACGCGCGTTATTTTTCATGGGTCTCAGAGCTGGTCTCTCCAGCGGAGCACGCGAAAACGGGAGCTTTCTCTGGTCTTTCGCTTTAAGTAACCTGAGTGTCATGAGTGCCGCTGGCTCCGTCAAGTCTGTTTCCAGGGAGAGCGAGTCTCAGCAGCACGCCCCCTATCCGAGCTTCTCATCTGCGTGGACCCGGTACATCAGAGGCGTCATCAGCCGAGAAGTCAGCCGCTCTTCTCGATTCTCGGATAGTGTGTGGGTCGTTCGTGACGCCCACGGAGAAGACCCCTCGGGCCTATTTGCGGGAACTAAGTGCTATTGGCTACCGGATGCGGCTGCCATCCCGGACTCATCGGGAGACGCCGAAGGGGCCTACGCGATCATTCTTAACGGCTCGCTCAACAACGTTGACGACATTCATGGCCTACTGGCTGGAGTAAGGGGAAAAATTGGCAGACGGTCACGAGTGCTGTGCATCGTGTTCAACAGCTACCTGAAGCCGCTCTACTCCTTTTTGGCCCTCTGCGGCCTCCGAAAGGCCCCTCAACCGAAGACCTTCATAACGTTTGGTGACCTCGACAGCCTGAGCCGCGCCACTGGCTTCGAGGTCGTCCGCAGCAGGCCGAGCGGTTTTTTCCCCTGGCGACTGTTAGGCCTTGGCGACCTTATTAACAAGGTGCTGCCGGCTATTCCTCTGCTGCGCTGGTGCGCGCTAGCGACGGTTGTGACCCTTCGGCCAGTTCGCTCTCCGCCTCCGCAAGCCGCGCTCTCGTTAAGCGTGGTCGTGCCCGTGCGAAACGAGAAAGGCAACCTGCCTGCCGCCTTCGAGGGCCTCTCTAAACTCAAGGCAGCGGGGCTTCCCCTTGAGGCGATTTTCGTTGAGGGGCACTCGCATGATGGGTCCTGGGAGGCGCTCACTGAGTTGCAGGAGCGCTACAGCTCCGCCCTCGCCATATCCCTTATAAAGCAGGACGGGCTTGGCAAGGCAGACGCCGTTCGGAAGGGCTTTGCTAACGCGAAAGGTGATCTTCTTGCTATCTTAGACGCAGACCTCACCGTTGCCCCAGAGTCGCTCACTCGCTTCTACGAAGCCTACTCGTCAGGCCTAGGTGACTTTATCAATGGCAGCCGCCTTGTGTACCCGATGGAGAGGGGCGCGATGGCTCCTCTCAACTTCGTGGGCAACCTGGTTTTTTCAAAGATGCTGAGCGCGCTCCTAGGGGTCAAGCTTAGCGACACCCTGTGTGGCACCAAGCTCTTCGCACGGCGCGATTACCTTAGAATGGAGAGGTGGAGAGAGGGATTCGGGAACTTTGATCCATTTGGCGACTTTGAGATGCTCTTTCCTGCCGCGGTGCTCGGGATGGGAATTGTGAACGTCCCGGTGCACTACCGCGCCCGCACCTACGGAAGCTCAAACATCCTCCGGTTCAGGCACGGGGCGCAGCTTCTCGGCATGTGCTGGAAGGGGCTGTTTAAGGTAACCATGGCCGACACAAAGCCTATTGCAGAAGAGAATGAGGGGCGCCTTCCAGACAGAGAGCGGTCTTAAGCGGGAAACGAGATCTGCTTGAGCACGTTGAGCTGCTGAACCGTTTTGACCGAGCCGATTCCGTTTCCGAAGGTGTCAAAGAGGAGCTGGCAGAAGATGTCGATGTCGCCTGGGAACTCCGACTCGAACCGAAGCTCAAAGTCCCAGTCTCCGGTGCAGCACAGGAACGCAACGACACTCGGATGGCGGGAGCAAAGCTCAAACAGCTCGGTGCGCTGCTCTGCCGTGAGTCCCCTGTCTACTATGAGCAGGCGCTGGTTGTTGATTCCGAGCGCGGGCGTATTGAGCATGTAGCGCCTGCCGTAGATGACGCCACGCTTGCGGAGCTGCTCGACGCGGTAGCTGAACGACGAGGCGTTCATGCCGCTCACCCGCGCGTGCTCTGCTATGGGCTTTTCCGGCAAGTCACTCAGCACTCGCAAGACTTTGCGGTCGGTATCGTCGATCTCAACGAACGAGTCGCTCGCCTTGAGGGTTATTCTCTTGCGGCCCTTCACATCTCCGGTCAGGTAGGCCGGGGCGTAGATTGTCCAGTCGAGCCGAATGCCGAAGCACTTTTCAAAGTGGGTTCCTGTCTCAGAGGGGCGCAATCGCGTGAACAGATCGCCGAGCAGGTGGGTTTTTGGTGTCACGAAGCTGACAGCGTACTGGAAAGCCCCGCCGGTTTTCGCTACCCAGAAGACCCCCGGCGCTTTCTCAAGGCTCGCCTCGAAGCGCTTCCTGCTGGCTGAGTTCTCACTTCCGCGGCTGAAGTAGATGCCGAAGTCATTGAGGCCGATGATGAAGTAGTTCATGTGGTAGACGGGGCGAATGATGCCGCGGCTCACCAGGCCGTCACGGATGTACCGGATTGCATGCTCTCGCTGGCCCGTCATGTGGCCAAGCTCCTTGGCGCTTAAGTCCGCGTGCAGGGTTGCTGCAACGATGAACTGGCGCTCTTTCTCCGATAGGGATGCTGGGGCTAAGGGGCTTCGTGACATGCCATCAAAGTGTCGCAGAGCGGCCCGGTCGACACAACAAAAACCTGTGTCCTACGGCATCCAGCCGTGAACGTGCTCGTAAACGTGAACGT
>OMIG01000148.1 GCA_900299035.1 Pseudomonadota bacterium | reverse complement strand
TGCCTGTGTTGTACGAACTCCTCTACAGCCTTCGAGAGCATGTGAGCTGGCTCAACGTATTCAAGTACGTCACGTTCCGCTGCATGTTGGCTTTCCTCTTTACCTTCGTGTTTGTGCTGATCGTTCAGCCCCGGTTTATCGCCTGGCTCAAGGAGCGGGGGGTCAAGGGGCAGCCGATTCGCGATGACGGCCCGAAGGCCCACGAGGGGAAGCGCGGCACCCCCACCATGGGTGGCATGGTAGTCGTAGTAGCGGTGCTTCTCTCAACGCTTCTGCTGTGTGACCTGAGCAACGTTAAGGTCTGGCTCACTCTGGCTATCATGGTCGGCTTCGCGTACTTGGGCTTCATCGATGACTGGAAGAAGATCGAGAAGCAGGACTCAAAGGGACTCTCTGAGCGCGGCAAGCTGATAGTGCAGTTCGGGCTCGGGGCTGGAGCTGCGGTAGTCCTGTGCCTTCTGGGCGGCTCAACTGACTTAGTGATTCCCTTCACGAAGGAACTGGTCCTTCCGCTCGGAGTCGTTGGCTTCGTGTTGTTCGTCTCTTTTGTGCTCACCGCCACCTCAAACGCGGTCAACTTCACTGACGGCCTCGATGGCTTAGCGATCGGGCCCGTGATGACGGTGGCGTGCACATACGCCATCTTTGCGTACCTTGCCGGCAGCCCAAAGTACGCTGAGTACCTCGGCATCCACCAAGAGGCCGGAGCGGCCGAGCTTTCGATAGTTCTGGCGAGCATGTTCGCCGCGGGCCTAGGCTTTCTCTGGTACAACACGTTTCCCGCGCAAGTTTTCATGGGAGACACCGGCTCTATGGCGCTCGGAGGAACGCTCGGCTTCGTTGCGGTGCTGGTGAAGCAGGAGCTGATTCTCGTTATCGCCGGCGGGATCTTCGTGATGGAGGCTGCCTCGGTCGTCATCCAGCGCTACTACTACAAGTTCACGAAGCGCCGAGTGTTCCGCATGGCGCCTATTCACCACCACTTTGAGCTTGCGGGCTGGGCAGAGCCGAAGATCATCGTGCGCTTCTGGATTATCTCTATCGTGCTGGCGATCATCGCCCTCACTTCGCTCAAGCTCCGGTAGCCATGCAGCTCCGGTCGTTGCTCGACTCAATTTCGAAGACGGGCAGGAGGGCGCTCGTGGTGGGCCTCGGCCGCAGCGGCGCGGCAGGAGCGAGCCTACTCGTTGAGCAGGGCTGTTCGGTGCTGGTGGCAGAGAGAGACACCGAGCCCGCTGCAACGAGGAAGCCAGCTACTCAGCGTCTCTGCACCAGCCTGAGGCAGCTCGGTATCGAAGTGCACTTTGGGCTAGACGGTGAGCGCCTTCTGCCTCTCTTAAGCGATGTGGGCTTGGCGGTGTTGAGCCCAGGAGTGTCGCTTGAATCAGCGGTCGTGGGGACACTCTCTAGGCTTAAGATCCCCTTCATCTCCGAGCTAGACCTGGCCGCTGCCCTGCACAAGGGCGAGGTCGCGGTCATCACGGGCAGCAACGGAAAGAGCACCACTGCCGCTTTGGTGAGCCATGCGCTGCGCTGCGCGGGGCGATCGGTGCAGGGCTCTCCGTCGCCGGAGCTATCAGCAGCCTCTGCGTCGAGCGGCCAAGAAGGCGCTTTAGGCCCAGACGGAGCTGTGCTGGTGCTGCCAGCAACGAGCTTTGAGCTAGAGTCGTGCACGATCCTCAAGCCCAATGTCTCAGTCCTGCTCAACCTGAGCGAATCTCACCTAGAGCGCCACGGCTCGATGGAGCGTTACGCATCAGCCAAGGCGCGCTGCGTGCGGCTACAAGAAAAAAACGACGTGGTTGTTGCCAACGCAGACGACCCCGCAGCCCTAAGCCTTGCCGCCGCAAGCGGAGCCGCTACTTGGCTGTTCGGAAGAAAGCCTCTAAGCGAGCTTTTAAAGTCTGCGCAGAGCGCAGCGACGATTATCGATCAGAACACCAGCGAGGCGCGGCTTGAGGCGCGGATAAGAGGAGCTGTCGAGTCGTACAGCCTGACAAGCACCGCGCTGTTCGGCGAGCATAACCGCTCCAACATCGCTGCCGCAGTTTTGGCGGCGAGGGCTCTCGGCGCGCCAGCCGCCGCCGTGCAGGCTGCCGTGTCGAGCTTCAAGCCGCTAGAGCACCGCCTAGAAATCATCTCTCACAATCAGGCTCGCGTGGTGGTGAATGATTCTAAGTCGACTACAGTCGCCGCGTCGCGGGCAGCGCTTCGAGCCGTGCTTTCCCATTTCCCCGGACACACCGTCATTCTCATGCTCGGGGGACTATCAAAGGCTGGAGCCTGGGAGCCTCTTCTGCGCGAAGTCAGCTCGCTCGGTCCTCTAGTAGAGCCCTTGATCTGCTTCGGGAAGGACCGAACGCTTCTAGCGAGCCACTGTAGGGCGAACGGAGTCGCAAGCAAGGTCGCTGCGAACCTGCGTGAGGCGACAGGCCTAGCGCTCGCAAGGCTGCACTCCCTAGAGCGCGCGGTGGTCTTGCTATCCCCTGGTTGCCACAGTTTCGATGAATTCGAGGATTTCAGGGAGCGGGGCCGACAGTTTAAGTCGTACGTAGAGGCCGCAGGCATCGAGCCATGCCGGGCGCTGGGGTAACACGCTATGCACATACTCATCACGAATGACGACAGCCACCGCTCTCCCTTGTTGGAGTTCGCAATCGAGCACTTCTCTAAGCTAGGAGATGTGTCGCTTGTGCTCCCGCTGCACGAGCAGAGCTGGACAGGCAAGAGCATGACACGCTTCGAGAGTGTAGTGGTTGAGAGCGCAGAGATCTTCGGGCGCCCAGCGACGCTGGTGTCAGGCACCCCGGCAGACTGCGTAAACCTGGGCGTCTACAACTTGCTCAAAAAGAAGCCTGACCTGGTGGTGTCTGGAATCAACGCCGGCTTCAACATGGGGCTGGGCTTCATCCTCTCGTCAGGCACCGTGGGAGCTTGCCTCGAGGCGAACCTCGCCGGAATACCAGCCGTCGCCCTCTCGCAGGCCTTCGACACGGCCACGCGCAACGCCTACACCGCCGACTACATGATCGAGCCAAGCCGCCTAGCGATGTTTCGAGAGGGCGGCAACAAGGTCATGGCTCGGCTGACTTCGGCGCTGCTGTCGGAAGCATCGAGAGCCGAAACGCTCGCCTGCCCAGTGACCTGGAACGTCAATTTCCCCTTCGAGCTAACCGACCCGCGGGTGCTGTGCTCAGCGCCGCTGGGAATGACGCGGTACGGCAGGGTTTTCCACAAGCAGGGGGCGCCCGACGGCGCTGCCGCTAGTGCCTTCAGCCACTCGCACATTGAGCTGGTCGTCGACCCCAGCGACGACTGCGACAGCTCGCTCATCAAGGCTGGCTGCGCCACGGTGTCTGCCATAAGCCCGTGGAGCCTTGCAGGAGTGCCGGCAGACCCGCGAGTGGCGGCTCTGCTCGAGCGCTTTACTGGCTGAGCGAGCTTCTGACTGCTTGCCGCAGGAGGAAGCTGCGCTTGGCTCCGTCGGTAATCTCAATCAAGTTGTCGTACAAGCGCGGGTCGACAAGCAGCGCCCCGAGAGTGCCGGTGCCGTTGGCCATGGCGTCAGTTGCAACTTTTAGGTTCTGCGCGCTCTCAGACAGCGAGAGCATAATCGTCTCAAGCCGCTTGGCGACCACTCCAGGCGGCACCTCCGTGTAGATAACGTCATGCAGCAGGCCCTTTCCGTCGCGGGCAGCGTCAAGCACGTCAGCGAGGCTGCTGCTGGCCCGCGAGACGCCGCGGCTAGCCTTTACGACTTCGGAAACAGCCTCTCCTCCAGACTCGTCGTACACCAGGGCGTGCAGGACGCCCTTGCCAGACTTCACCTCGCTCACGATAGCGCTCAAGTCTCTTGAGGTGGCGTTGACGCTGTCCATCAGCTTCTTGCCGTCTTGTTCGGAGTAGATGAGCCGATTGATGAATCCCTTCTCGTTCTTAATCGCTGAGAACACCTCAGCCATGCTCTGCGTCGCTGCGGCGATGTT
>OMIG01000147.1 GCA_900299035.1 Pseudomonadota bacterium | reverse complement strand
TGGGCGGCAAGGGCTTGCACGACGACGGTGCCCCTTTGGAGGAGTTCGCGGACGCGACCTTCGCGCGGCTCTTGGCTGGTGAGGAGGAGATAGGCTTTGGCTTCTCGGAGCAGTCTCGGCGAGCCTCTCGGGAGCAGCTAGACGAGCTCTTCTCGCGCCTTAATCCGGCCTAGCAGTCGGATTGCAGAGAATTCGGGACCTTCGCCCAAATCAGCAGGCAACCGTGGCGTTCCTCGGCGGTGGACGCGCCCGAATGAGGGGCTCTCATTCGAGGCGTCACTCCGAAAGCGTGCTGGTATGTAGGATTCTCGGGCAGCCCGAGAGGCCGGTGCAGTCCTATCGTGAGTTGCGGAGTTTCCGCTTGCGCAGCTCGCGGCGCAGCCTGGCAACTTCCTTTGAGAGTTCAGAAATTACTCCTTGCTCGATTTCGCACGACGTTGGTTCGACCGGGCCGATGCCGGGGAGGGTGAAGGCGGGCGGATCGTCCGCGAGGAGCTCGGTACACTTCCGGCGCATAACTGCTCTTGCCTTGTATACCTGGCACAGGTTGTTCGAATTTACGAGCGAGAGGTCGCTCAATAGGAAGTCGCCCGTGTCTTCGGAGCGTTGCCCTGTATACAGCCGTCCATGCGAATCAAAAGCCACTGCACCTGGGACCTCGTCGGTGCAGATCGGACCAGACTGAGCAAACGCCGAGCTAGAGAAGCCCAGGGCGAGAAGAGCAAGGGAAACCTTAATCACGGTGCGCATTGTTGACCTCCGCAAAAAACCTGTTTAGGAACACTTGCCTCGGTATGCGGATGGGCTTGTGCCGTGTGCTCTAAGAATCGCTCCTAGATCGCCGAAATTGTTGCTCAAAACAGGAGGTTATTGGCATTTTCGGGAGCAAATTGTTCGGAGTCGATCGGAACGATAAAGCCGGAATTGCCGCGCTTAGTTGAAGAGGCCGTTCACTTTTTCCTTGGCACTTTGGTTGGATCGGTTAAAAGAGCAGTGAGTTCTGTCAAAAGGTAGTTTTATGCTCAGCTACGACCCGAAATTGGAAGGCGACCCACTCGCTGGCCAGTCGATCTCCCAAGTCCGATTGCGGATTGAGATGGAGCGTTCCCCGGCCACAGTCGAAGAGCTGATAGCGGCGATGCAAGCTCAGGGGCACGACGTGGAGCTCATCTCGATGAAGGCGGCAGGCGTGCGCCCCTTCGGCGTTCTTGGTCACATTCGCGTAGACGGGCGTGAGTGCATCTCGAAGATCGCCGGGGAGCACCTCCCGGAAGATCACCCTGATTACTTTGAGGCCTTTATTCGGCAGGGAGCGATCGAGCAGGAGTACGAGGGGCTGAAGGCTGCTACCGGACTGACCCCTCAGCTGATCGGCGAGATCGTCGCGGAGGGGCAGACGGTTGGAGTGCTGCGGCAGTTTATTGAAGGCACGCCCTTAGCTGACGCTATTAAGAGCGGACAGATCGAGCCGGCTGAGGCTCTCCGGAAGGCGCTGGAACTCGCCCAAGAGATCAACGATCGGAAGTATCGGCTCTGGGACTGCGAGCCGAACAACCTCTGGCTCAAGCCAAACGGAGAGGTGATCCTCATCGAGGGCCAGTGCCTCGTGCCGTACACTGACAAGGAGCGCAACAATCCGCGCCAACTTGAGGATCAGAAAAACTTCGTCAAAGAGATGCTAGAGCCAGTGATTGGCTCTTGAGCATCGGCAATCGTGGCGTCACTTCCTAGGGGAAGTTTTAGGAGAGCGCTTTGGAGGCACTCCCTGGCTCTTGGCTGACGGGCACAGCGCCCTCAAGCTGCACGCACCACAGTCCGGATTGCGGGCCTTGCACACCCGTCGGCCATGAAAGATGAGGCGGTGGTGCAAGCCTCGCCACTCCGAGGAGGGGAAGGCTGCGCGCAGGTCCCGCTCTACTGCATCCGGGTTCTTTCCTTCAGAGAGCCCCAGCCGGTGAGCCAGGCGAAAGATGTGAGTGTCGACTGGAAAGGCCGGCACTACGCCGCTCTCGCTCAGGATCACGTTAGCGGTCTTGTTCCCCACGCCGGGAAGCGAAGTAAGCTCGTCGTGCGTTTTTGGAACCCGGGAGCCGAAGCGCTCCTCAACTTGCTGCGCGGTGGCGATGATGTTCTTCGACTTGGTCTTAAAGTAGTTGATGGGGCGGATGATGCGCTCGACCTCTGGAAGCTTTGCCTTCGACAAGGCCTTAAACGACCCGTAGCTTCGGAACAGCTCAGGCGTAACCTGGTTGACCTTCTTGTCGGTGCACTGCGCCGAGAGCATCACCGAAATGAGGAGCTGGTAGTCGTCGCAGAAGTTAAGCTCCGAGCGTGGGTCCCGGTAGAGGTCCGCTAGGTGAGATATCAGGGATTGCTTCTTCTTCGGTCCCATAGAGCCCCGCAAACCTAGCGCGGATGGTGCGACGGGTCAAAGAGCGCTCGCAGCAGGGGAATTCCGCGTTGGAGTGGCTCTCCCTCTCGTGGTAGGCTTTCGCTCCGAAGAGTAAGCGGTACGTGCGCGCGATGGCTGAAGGGACGAAGATAGTGACTGAAAACCGCAAGGCGCGGTTTAACTACCACATCCTGGAGACCTTCGAGGCGGGCCTGGTGCTCACGGGTGCTGAGATAAAGTCGATTCGCACGAGCGAGGTCACCATCAATGAGGCCTACGTGCGCCCGGAGCGCGGCGAGCTGTACCTGTTGAACGCCTACTTTAAGCCTTACTCGCACAGCGGTGACAAGGAGTACGACCCGCGCCGCCCGCGCAAGCTGCTCATGCACAAGCGGGAGATAGCAAAGCTCATCCGTGAGCTTGAGACCAAGGGCACCACCATCGTGCCGCTCAACATCCATCTCAAGGGCGGCCGCGCGAAGCTAGAGATCGCCCTCGGAAAAGGAAAGTCAGCCCCCGACAAGCGCCAAGACATCAAGAAGCGCGAGAGTGAGCGGGAGATATCTCGTGAGATGAGTAGGGCGAGGAAATGAGGGGATGGGCGAAAAGATGGCGACAGGAGAGATGAAAGCCAACTCGCGGCAGCGTGAGCAGTGGGAGGCTGCCCTTGAGGAGTTTCTGCGGCCATGGCGCCGTAAGCGTGAAGTCATAGGTGCGCTAGTCACCGGCAGCAGAGTGCAGGGAACCAACACCCCGAATTCGGACATCGATGTTCACATCATCCTTAAGAGCGGCATCACGTGGCGAGAGCGCGGGAACTGTCGCGTAGCTGGATTCCTGGTTGAGTACTTTTGTAATCCGGTGGAGCAGTACGAAGAGTACCGGAAAAAAGACGTGGCGGCATTTACCCGCTGCGACGCCCGGATGTTTGCCAGGGGCCGCATCATCTTCGATACCGATGGAACTCTCGGAAGGATTCAGCGCAGCTCCAGGAGAGAGTTACGAAAGAGCTTCCGGAAGCTGTCGAAGGCGGAGATAGAGACTGGAAAGTACTTCCTGTGGGATGGTCTTGATGACTTGAGAGAGCTGTCAGCCAAGAAGACACGTTTCTACGCTCACGCACACCACTTGCTACTGAACAGAGCGCTTGAGACGTACCGCCGCTATCTTGGTGCGGAAGTCAGTCCGCCGGCTAAGCTCGAGCGGTACTTCCGGGATCCTATTTTTCGGGCCAATTACGGGATTAAGGAATTTGGCGACAAGCAGTTTGTTCGTCTATTTCAAGCTTCGGTCCAGCAGCAGTCGTTCAGCAGCATCTCGAAGCTGCTGCAGCACGTCTTTCGCCGCATGGGGGGCTTTGAGATCGACGGTTGGAGATTTCGCTCAGCGACGTCGGTGTTGCCGGTGAAGAGCAAGCCTAGGCGGCCCCAAAAAAGAGGGGGTAGGCGGTAGGGTGCATGAGCTCCTCCGCTGCTCCGCATCTTCATGTGCGAGGCGTGGAAGCCCCTTACTGAGCCAACGGAGCGAATATCCTTAAGGTGACCGCTTAAGCTACCCCTTGCTGATTAAGCGCCATATCAACCACGGTGTCGTACAGCCGCTGCGTGCGCCCCCAGTCAACCAGCCCACGCAGGGCAGCGATCAGCACTATGAGAGAGAAGTCTCTACACTACAAAGTTCGCGAACAGCTCTCCCAGCTTTCATCCTCTGAAGTGCAGGGGGTTGCTCGTGAGGAGATCTTCAAAGGACCACGACTCGGTACGACCAGGCGTCTGGAGCGTGACGATTACCAGATCGGCAGCGCCTTCCGGCGATCGGTCGAGCGCGACGAGGGAGCGTCGGCCGATCTGGCACGCAGTCGCCTGCCAGCAGCGCCGATTGACGTGCCTACCTGGAGAGTCGTTATTGCCCAGCGGTCGAAGTGCTTCAACAGCCTAGTGGCGCTGCTAGCGCCTGCTTTCGAGGACCTAAAGCAGTTTCCTGCGGTCGCAGCACTGCTGCGTGAAGACTCGTATGCGCCGCCTGAAGTCCGTATTCGATCTGTCATTGAGCATCTCGACTTCGTCTCAGATCGAGAGCTGCGCCGACTGCTGAGCAGGCGCAACGAGAGGCAGGAGGCTAATCGGGAAGGAATAAAGACCCTATTTCCGAAGCTTAAGCAGGAGGTCATCGAGGGGCTTGCAGCGCTCAATCTTCGGCTCAAGATGGGTAGCTCTGGCCTCCCTCTACACGACATCGAGAAGCGGCTTGATGCGGTGGCGCTCGAAGTGTTCGATCCGCTCCTGAGCAAGTCATTCACCGATATCGCCTTCTGTTCATGCTTCTCTCACGCGATTTTCATCAGTGACGACCTGTGCGAAACGGACTACGCCCCGATCTTGCGGCACGAGTTGCTCCACGCCGTTGCCGGTTTGGCCCCAATAGTAGCGCGGGCCGGTAGTCCGGATGTTGGGAACGATCAGCTGCTATCAGCGGTCAACGAAAGCTTCCTGTGGGAGCGCTACGGTGTAGCGGCATACGACGGAAAGCCAGAGAGTTACACGTGGCTAAACGAAGGGGTTACCGAATTTCTCAATCAAGAGATAGGGCGAGGCGCTGGCAAGATAGGCGTGAGCGTGCACGGATGGTCCAGGATGGCTGAGGTGATGCAGCGAGTCGCAAGGCGAGTGGATATATCGCCGCTGCTGCAGGTCTACTTCTCAGACGCCCCGCTCAACGACCCGCAGCTTTGTGCCCATAAAGATCAGTTTCAAAAGAGCCTAGCTCGTGTTTACGGCGCCTCGTTCCTTGATGACCTCGAAAAAGCCTGGATCGCCGAGCACAGGCAGGACGCCGTGTGCAATCTGTACGATGAGCGCTTTAGTAGGCGCGGCTGGCCAGAGGCTATCGGCTCCGTGTTTCGCTCCCTGGGGGATACCGTACGGCGGCTTGTGACGGGTCGGGAGAAGGGGGAGTAGGGTTGCGGGGAGCCTTGGGCTTGCGAACAACCCGCCTACGCTTCCTTCGGGTCTACGGCTGGTGGAGGTGGTCTCTGCTAATTCGAACCGCGCGGAGTAATCGGGAGGAGGCCAATCAGGCCGACGGGTGTCCAGGAACAATCCTGGTCGTTAATTCGAATCTTGGCGAAGCCAAGTTCGAATCGATGGAAAACTGGAGGTGGGGGGAATCGAACCCCCGTCCTTGAAGCGTCACAATACATCCACTACATGCTTAGTGTGTTGAGAGTCTCATCGGAGGGAATTCAACACACACAATCCACCCCGACCAGCTCCTGTTTGTTTCGGAACACCGCCGTAGCGCGCGCTGCTCCAGAGCCCGAGAAAGTTAAGCCTTTACGAAATTACGGGCGCGTCTCGTATTGGCCGGCTCGGCGCTTGTGGCGGCGAGCCTAGTGTTAACTTACGCAGCCAAAGCGTACTGAGGCCGTGAGAAGTCAACGTGAATAACGTTTTTAGCAGTTATTCGTTTCCGCTTTTTTACCAGGCCAGCGGACCCTGGACATGCAGACGTATCGATCCTGAATCAAGTCGAAACCTTTACACCCCCGAAAAAAGAGCCGGTTAACTACCGGTTAGCCCAGCGCGTGGGCATCCCAGCAGTATACCGTGAACCTCGTTTTTTTTCTACGGCGAGTTTGGCAGGCGAAAAAGGGGACAGACACGTTTTTCGCTAGTGCGCTGCGGCCCCAGCGCCGCCGGACTTACTGGCGTAGCGTAGCACCTCTCGGGCGTACTGCTCGGGCGCGCGCTCGACGAGGTCGGCGAGGGAGACTATTCCGATGACGTGGCTCTTGGAATCGATCACGGGAAGGCGGCGAACCTCCTTGTCCTCGAACACTTTGCAGGCCTGGGCGAGGTCTGTCTCGGGGGTAACTGTGAAGACTGGCGAGGTCATGCACTCGTTCGCGGTAGTTGTGCTGGTGCTCTTGCCCTTAGCTACAGCCCGGCAGCAGATGTCGCGGTCGGTGATGACGCCGACTAGCTCGGGCTTCTCCTTCGACCTGATCACGGGGATCTCGCCGCAGTCATGGTCAACCATCATCCGGGCAACTTCGTCTAGCTTGGTAGTTGGCAGGCAGCAGGCAGGGCTCTTGGTCATGACTTCTTTGACATTCATACGTTTTATCTCCTTGCAAAAAGGGGTGCTTTGCGTGACCGGCAGGATACGTGCCCGGAAGGAATTTGGGCGTGAGCGGGCTTAGGCCGATGACGGGCTCCAGGGCAACCGAGAAGGATTCCGAGCAGCGCTTGGGGCCACTCGGCGACTTGAGTAGCGCGATCGCCTGTAGTTGAATTGGGTGTGGCGCGGGAGGGATTGTGCTTAAGCTAGCCGTATTCGACCTAGATGGAACGCTAATCGAGCTGGAGCACGAGCACCTGGCGCAGCGCATCGAGATCACCCTCCAGAGGATGAGCCTGTTCTGTCCGCCACAGGCAGAGATCTTGGGGCTCATTCGAGAGCACAAGGTCAACACTCTTTTCAGCAGCGCAGGGGAGCGGGCAGCGTTTTGGGACAACTACACCGAGGGCGAGTGCCCTCCCGTTCGCTTGTTCGACAAGTCGCTAGCCACTATCGAAGAAGTAGTGTCGCGCGGGCTACAGACAGCCATCGCCACGGCCCGGGTCACTCGCCACGATGAGATGCGGGAGCACCTCGCCGCATCGGGACTGCTTCGACACGTGTCATGCATCACCACTTTCTACGGCACGGAGTGGAAAGACAAAGAGGAGCAGCTCAGGGGCCTGTGCAAGAGCCACGGGGTTGAGCCTAAGGCCTCGATGATGGTGGGCGACTCGGAAGACGACCTGCGCAGCTCGCGAAATGTGGGCTTTAGCCTCAGGCTAGGTAAGGTCAACGGAATAACCCACCCGGAGCGGCTGCTCGTGCACCGCCCGAAGAAGCTAATATCCTGTATCAGCGAGGTTCCCGCTGCGGTTGATGAGTACCACGAATCGCTCGGCAGTTAGCGTTTGCCGAGAGGGTGACAGGGTTGGTATACCTCTCGGTCGAAACGCCACTGCCTTTTGAGTCCTAGGAACAGCAGCCATGAAGATGTGCAAAAACACCCGTTCTCTCGCCCTCATCTCAGCTCTCTTGTGCGCCGCCGCTTTGCCACTGCTCGAGGCGAAGGGTGCGCCGGAGTTCGAAGAGCCAACGGTGCTCTCTGCCGCTGAGCTGCTGCCGAAGGCTGACCTGTCGGGCCCCTTCCACAAGGTGAACCCGCGCGTGACGAGCGACGGCTACTTCAACAACTATACGATTGAGTCGAAGTTCGGAAACGAGACGGTCGAGGGGCAGCAGCTTCTTGAGATTCGCATCGGCGAGCTGATCGCCGTTGCGGAGCTCGACAAGATGTCGAGCTCGAAGGTGCTAGGAGACTCTGCATACGAGGGCGGCAAAGCGGTGGTAACGGCGCCGGTAAAGGCAGTGGGGCAGGTGGTCGATACGGTCTCTGATCCCAAGAAGGTCCAGGACACCGTGGCTGGAATCCCCGACGGTGCGGAGCGGCTCTTCTCGTGGATGTACAAGCAGGCGAAGAGCGGCGCGCAGGCAGTCGGTGACCAGTTCTCAAGCTCCACTCCGGCTCCGGACAGCGGGTACTCAAGCGGCAGCACGCTCCAGGCGGGAAAGAAGCTTGGGCTAGACTACCTCGGCTACAGCAAACGGGAGCGCCAGCTCTTCCAGAAGCTTGAGTGCAACCCGTACACGTCGAACCAGCAGGTGCAGAGCGAGGTGCGGCGAGTTGTCAGCATCGAGACAACAGTTGGGGTGGCGTTCAAGTTCGTGCCGTCCGTCGCGCTGTTGAGCCAGATCAACACGTTTAACACCTGGTACGATCGCGCCAACAAGCTCTCGCTGTACGAGGAGCCGGAGGGCATCTTCAAGAAGAACAAGTCAGATCTTATGGCCCTCGGCGTTAGCGAAGAGAATGCGCTCGCCTTCCTCCGAAACAAGGCGTACAACCCGTGGACCCAGCGTTTCGTGGCAAATTCGCTATTTGAGATCGGACCGAAGGTCGAGGGGCACAACAAGTTCGTTCAGCTCGCCACGAAGGCCGAGAATGAGCCCTCGACGCTGTACTTCGTGTCCGTTTCCGACGCTATGCAGAAGCTGCATACGAAGCGGCCGCTCAAAAAGATTGTGAGTGGGCAGCACATCCCTGCGGCTCTTACCAGAGATGGCCTGCTGTACCTCCCGCTCTCAGTTGACTACCTCTTTTGGACGAGAGAGGTAGCGGGCATCCTGGAAGACTTCCGGGCTCGGGCGCTCAAGGACGACAAGTTCACGAGCTTCGAAATCAAGATTAGGGGCAAGGCCAGCCCCTTGGCTCGACAGAAGCTCGAGGCCATGGGCGCAAAGGTATTCGAAGGCAGCTTGTAGGCGCCTTGCTACACCACAGGCGGCTGCTCGCCGCTTGGCTGGCCTTTCTGGCTGCGGGCTTCTCCGCCCAGCTTGCCAATCGCGGCCATGTGCTTGCGGTCCCGGCTCACTGACTGGCCGCCTTTGCGGCCGGCCTCGCGTGCTTCTTCGGGCGTAAACTCGTGGGCGTGTCCGCGTTGGTGCGCAATTCGTCCGCCTTTGCTCGCGATGAGGCGCTGTTTCTCGGGATCCATCGCCGCAAATCCGCGCGGCTTCCTGGGCTGTGTTGTTTCTGAAGACTCTGCCATAGCTCCTCCGTTTCCTGCTGGCAGAGTAGGGAAGGGAGCCGTGGACGGCTATGATCGGGGTTAACAAGAGCGGCGTCAGCCGAGGCCGGGGATGAAGCGCGGCTTTGACTGCATCGTGTCCCAGTATCCCGGAACGGCGCGGAGGTGCTGCTCTTCGATCTTGATGCGAGAAAAGAGCACGATTGCATTGAGCACAGAGAACAACGTGGCAGTCACGACTGCGCCGCCAATGAGCGGCAGCGAAACGATCTCTAGTATTACCACCAGGTAGTTCGGGTGCCGGATGTAGCGGTAGGGGCCGTTTGAGACGAACGTGGAAGCCCCTTTCGCTCCCGTCATGACCGACACGTTCCAGTGTGACCCCAGCGTGCGCAGAGTCCAGAATCGCAGGGCCTGGGCAGCGGCGAAGAGCACTGCCGCTGCAATGGCCACCCAGATTGGCAGCTCCACTGGAGCCAGCGTCGCTTCTGCAAGGGATGATGCCAACCACAGGGCATGCATGCCAGCCATGAGCGCTAGCGACCTCAGCGGCTCGCGCTGGGCGAAGCCCCGAGACCGCATGACGGCGCGGTTCCTGCGCGACAAGAAGAGCTCGCCGATGCGCTCACCGACAGCGTATCCGAAAATCACCAGGAAGAGGCCGGTCATGCGACGCACTCGAATAGGTTGAGCTGTAGCATCAGCCCTGGACCGACTCCGAGCATGAAGGCCTTGTCACCGGGGCGGTACGGCCGCTCATCGAGGAACTGGCAGAGAGCGAAGAGGACAGACGCAGAAGACATGTTGCCGTGCTTGCGCAAGGACTCCCAGCCCCAGCGGCACTGCTCTGGCTCAAGCCTCAGAGACTCTTGGAGTGCGTGCAGGATCTTTGCGCCGCCGGGGTGGAAGATCCACCAGCGCACGTCTTCGGGCTTGAGGGAGTGTTGGGCGAGAAACGAGGGGATGAGCTCTGGCGCGTGGTGTGCCAGGCACTGTGGGACTTCTCGGTCGAGCCTTAGGTGCGTGCCGTCATCGAAAATGTCGTACCCCATGAGGTGGCTCGTGCCTGGGATGAGGTGCGAAGACGTTGCGACCACTCGAAGCTTGCCAGAGTCAGGCTTGAGCACCACACAGGCAGCCCCATCGCCGAAGATAGCAGAGCCCACGAGGTTGCCGCCGGAGAGGTCCTGCGCTTGGTAGATTAGCGAGCACAGCTCTACCGAAGCGAGCAGGGTAGCCTTGCCTGGGGGCGCGAGCTGGGATGCGAGCGAGAGGCCAACAGCCCCGCCAGCGCAGCCGTGCTGGAAGATCGGCAGCCTGATGAGTCCCGGAGGAAGCTTCAAGGCGTCTATGGCTTTCACGTCGATGGCTGGTATGGACGGAACGGTACATGAGGTGAAGAGCAGCGCCCCAACGTCATTTGCCTGCAGAGACGAAGCTGAGAGTCCTTTAGAGATCACGTCAGACAAAAGCTGTGAGCCAACCTCTGAGAAGATCTTTGCGCGTGTTCCGGGGCCGTTGAGGGACAGGATCTGTTCGACTGGTATCGCGAAGGCGCGGCTCTCAATCTGAGTGGAGTGCGATAGTCGATCGAACAGCGCGCGCTGCTCGGGGGCGGCCTTGAGCCACTCCGAAGCCGCGCGGACGATGTCAGCTGTGGAGTAGTGGTGCTCTGGGAGTCCTATCGAAACGGAATCAATGTACGTCATGGCTTTATCGGAGAGGAACTTCTGTGGAGTAGGTGATGGTAACTGTTGGATCAAGGCGCGCTATGAGGATGGAGGGGTCTTCAACGTCGTAATCCGCCCAGCGCACTGCGAGCTTTCCGGTGATCGTGTCTTTGCCTTGTGATCGCACTACTTCTACCGGGAGGGCGATGGGGCGAGTAACGTCGCGAATCGTGAGTGTGCCGGCGAGGGTGCCGCTACAGTGCCGCTCGTTCTGCACTCGCAGCGGATGGCAAGTAGCAAGCAGCTTAGAAGAGGTGAAACGAACCTGCTTGAATTGATCGGCTCCAATCACTTGAGCAAGCCGTTCATCTCGCGACTCCCAGTTAGTGTTAAACGAGCCCACCGGAATAGTGAGGTCGACCTCGATCGAAAGCGGGTCGGCTGGATCTCGCTGACGAATCGTGCCTGTCACCTGAGAGGTCGTGCCGTGGACGGCATGCCAGGTCGAATCGACGTCAAAGGTCACGGTGGTGTTAGTGTCATTGATGGTGGAGGGAAGAGACCAAGCCTCAGCGGCGACCACTTTAGGAGCTACAAACAGGCAGCAGAAACAGAAGAAAAGTGAGTATAGGAGGCGCATTAGTTTATCGGCTAGAGCTGGGTGAGATTAAACTCCCGCCGGCAGCAAAGAGCAACTTGTAGGGGTATTTTATTTGTCGAGAGAACAACCCGGGTCGGTTTGATTCTAGGTATTTAGGCCGGCGTGGCTTGCTCGCCGCGGGTCTTCCAGAGAGGCCGGCTAATTGTGGTTACCCAGGCGCAGAGGTAGACTCGAAGCGTACTTGCTGATGATGCACCGAGCTATCGCTCTCACTTTTGGTTTAGTCTGCCACCTCTCTTTTTTGGGGGCGGTAGGAGTTATGGCAGCTTGGCTCTATGGGGGCATGGACTTAGGGCCGCTTAGGCTTCAGTCTCGAAGCAGCCTCGTGGTTGACCTGCTGCTTCTTCTTCAGTTTCCTCTGCTTCATTCGTTTCTGCTGGGCGGCAAGGGGAGGCGGGCGTTGGAGCGTCTTCTGCCGGGCGATCTCGGCAAGCGAATGATCAGCACGAGTTTCGTGGTGGCTGCGAGCTTGCAGCTCATGGCGCTCTTCATTTTTTGGGCGCCGCTAGGTGGATTTCGTTGGGAGCCGTCCGGTGTCGTGCGAGCGGCATGGGTTGCCGTGTACGTTGGAGCGTGGATTTTTCTTGCGATTGCGATGTGGAACGCCGGGCTCTCGACCCAGATGGGGTATCTGGGTTGGCTCTCGGTTTGGCGCGGGCAGGAGCCTCGTTACGGAGACTTTCCAACGAGCGGACTCTACAGGCTCTGCCGCCACCCGGTGTACTTCGCGATGGCGCTAGTTGCGATAACGGGCCCGATCTGGACGCTCGACCATGTGATCGTTGCGGTGGTGTTCTGTGCCTACTGTGTTGTGGGACCGCTCCGAAAAGACGCGCGGTATCGGCTGCGTTTCGGCGACAGGTTTGAGCAGTACAAGCGCGCCACTCCGTTCTTCCCGATGCTGACTTTAACTCGCAAAGCTCAGCGTTAAGTGAAACGTCGTTAACACGTCATCGGGTGCTATTAAGTGCGTCCTGTGATCCAGCTAGTCGAGCAGAGATAGCCGCATCCGACAGTCGGCATGAAATCCCATAAACCGGGCATCTTCAGGAGGTTACCGCTTCTGTTGGGGAGATGATTGCGAAGCGTTTATTCATTCTCTTGCGACTAGGATTGTTTGCTGCACCAAAACGAGAGTTGAGCTGGGTCGTTACTGTGTTGCCACAACATTACTCCAAACACTAAGACAGGGAAGGGGCTGTGCGTGTTCGCCGTCGTCGGTGGGCTGCAATCGTGTCGCGCAGCTTTTTATTGAGTGCAACTAAAACGTTTCGACGGGGTAGGTAAACTATGGAATTAACGCTTGGGCAGTATGACTTGATCTACAATGCCTTTTCGTTCGCAATCGCAGTGATGGGCGCTGCTACTGTCTTCCTTTTCTTGGGAAGGTCTCAGGTAGCTCACCAGTACAAGACAGCAGTGGCTTTGAGCGGCTTGGTGACCCTCATTGCGTTCTACCACTACTGGAGGATCTTCGACAGCTTCGAGGCTGCCTTCACGGTGTCGGCTACTGGCGCAAAGTTGACTGGCGTATTCAACGATGCGTACCGTTACGTTGATTGGCTCCTTACCGTTCCCCTGCTCCTCCTTGAGCTCATCCTCGTTATGAGGCTCTCGCGAGAGGAGACAGTGCAGAAGGGATCGAACCTCGCCTTCCTGGCGGCGGTGATGGTTGCCCTCGGCTACCCTGGAGAGATCTCGAGCAGCAACGACGTTCGCTGGCAGTGGTGGGTTCTCTCGATGATCCCTTTCACCATGATCGTCTTCAAGCTCGTTGTTGGCCTCTCGAAGTCCATCAACGCTCAGCCTGAGTCGGTTCGTGAGCTGGTGAGCAATGCTCGCTTCATCACGCTGGCTACATGGTGCTTCTACCCAATCGTGTTCATGTTCCCGATGCTCGGCGTTTCCGGCTCGAAGTCGTACGTCTTCGTGCAGGTTGGCTACACCATCGCGGACATCCTCGCGAAGGCTGCCTTCGGCGTCTACATCTGGATGATCGCCGTCCGTAAGTCTGAGTCGAACGCGTAAGCGTCCTGACTCAACTGCTATCTGGCAGTGAAGCGGCGCCCACCCGGGCGCCGCTTTTTTTTGCCTTTCGGGGCGCGGGATATCGCCTGCGAGGATGAAGAAACTCGTTCCGCCAAACATCGGTTCCTGTTACGGTACCGCCCATGCAGGCGCTTGTTGTCGGATCTGGTTTTGGGGCTCTCGCCAGTGCGCTACGGCTTCGCGCTTTAGGCATCGATGTCGAGGTGCTGGAAGCCTGCGCTGACCCGGGAGGTCGGGCCCGTACGCTCTCTTTCCACGGGGAGCCCTTCGACGCAGGACCGACTGTCATAACGGCGCCGTGGCTCTTCGACGAGCTCTTCGCCCTCTTTGGCGAGCGGCGCGAGGACGCAATTGAGTTCCTTCCGTGCGACCCTTGGTACCGGCTTGAATATGCAGATGGCTCTCGGCTCGATCTTGTCTCGGGAGTCGAGCGACAGCGGGAGAATATCGAGCGGCTTTCTCCGAGCGACGCTGCACAGTACGGAGCGTACCTGAGGCACAGCGAAGAGCTGTATCGGGTGGGGTACGAGCAGCTGGGAGACGCGGATTTCTCGTCGTTCTCTTCGATGCTGCGAGCGCTCCCGCACCTCCTTCGGCTGGGCGCGTTTAGGAGCCTCTGGTCCCATACCGCCCGATTCTTCCAGGACCGTCGAGTTCGTCAGGCTTTCTCGCTTCAGCCGCTCCTGGTTGGCGGCAATCCTCTCACCACGACCTCTATCTATGGGCTGATCCATGCGATGGAGCGCAAGGGCGGGATCTGGTTTGCGAGGGGTGGCACCGGTGCGTTGGTGCGTGCACTCGTTAGCCTGGCGCAGCGACATGGTGTGCGGTTCAGCTTCAGCTCGAAGGTAACCGGCGTCGAAACTGACAGCTCGGGAGCTGTGTCGTCAGTGAACGTGGTGGGCGCAGGCCGACCGCGCACGGTGCCTTGTGACCTGTGCGTGTGGGGAGGAGACCCGGTGGGGGCGTATGGGCTCTTGGGCAAAGCGCGGCTTTCGCTCACCGAACGGCTGAGGCTTCGCACGATTGAGCCGTCGATGGGGCTCTACGTGCTCTACTTCAAGAGCACCAAGCCCTACCCGGATGTCGCGCACCACACGATCGTGCTCTCGCGCCGCTGGGAGGAGCTGTTGGGCGAGATCTTCCGGGGCAAGCGGCTCCCTCCGGACCCGAGCCTGTACCTTCACCGCCCCGCGTCGACGGATCCGGGCTTTAGCCGTGAGGGTGGCGACCTATTCTACGTCCTCGCGCCGGTGCCTCATCTGGGGAATTTCTCGAACTGGGCCGAGCAGGAGAACCGCTTTAAAGGAGTCGTGCTGAAAGCGCTCGGCGAGCGTGTTCTTCCGGGGATTGAGCGCAGCATCGATTTTGCTGAGTCTATTGATCCGCGGTACTTCCGCGAGGTTCTCTCTAGCCATGTAGGGGCCGGATTCTCCATATCGCCGCTTCTGCGGCAGTCGGCGTGGTTCCGTTTCCACAACAAGGCAGACCGCGTGCCTAATCTGTACCTATGTGGGGCAGGCGTTCATCCGGGCGGAGGGCTCCCTGGTGTGGTGACCTCTGCGAAAGTGGTCGAGAGGCTCGTGCGGCGTGACTTTGGTCTCGCAGCGCCCGATCGTGCTCGGTTGGGGAGCGTGGAGGCGAAGGTTGCCTGATGGGCGAACTTCAGCACATGAGCCGCGCAGGCAAGACTTTCTACTTCGCCTCTCTCTGGCTCGACCAGAGTATTCGAAAAGATGTTGCAGTCGCCTACAGCTTCTGTCGCACCGTCGATGACATCGCAGATGAGCAGCCGATAGGGTTGGAACGCACCCGTGCGCTCGCGGCCTTGCGTGATGCGCTGCTCAATGAGAATGCGGACGATTCGAGGGCTGCGGGGCTGCTTGGGTTAATCCGCCGATTCCCTGGAATCAAGGCTCCGGCCGTTGCGCTCGTTGAGGCTTGCGCCGCCGATGGGCCGGGGCTTGTGATTGAGTCGCAGGACGACCTGCTTCGGTACGCGCATGGGGTGGCTGGCAACGTGGGCCTCCTGATGTACCCGATTCTAGGTGGCGCGGACCCGCGTGGCTTGCAGCCGGCGGACGAGCTCGGCATGGCGATGCAGTGCACCAATATTGCGCGAGACGTTGTGGCGGACCTTCGCAACGGTCGGCTGTACCTGCCTAGCGATTGGCTCATTCAGGACGATATTCGCGGGCTCCTGCGCGGAGATGAGGCGATCGAGCAGTCGGTCGTTGCCGCGGTGCAGCGCCTACTGTCGTTGGGAGCAGAGCTCTACGCGAGCGGCCTGGAGGGGCTGGCGTGGCTTCCTGCCCGCTCTCGCTTTGCGATTCGTGTTGCGGCTGAGTGCTACGCTGCCATCGGCTCGCGCGTTGTCCGCAACGGACGGCTGGTCCGCACTCGGGCGGTGGTTCCGCTATTCGAGAAGGTGGGCCTGGCTGTGAGAGCGGCGCGAGGACGAGGGCTGGCTCGAGCCAATACCTAACCCGAAGGGATTTTGTGGCGTTCTCTGTTGGCATTCGAGGGGCAGGGGCAGCTGGGCTGAGCGTAGCACGAGATGTGCTGCGTCGTGTTCCCGAGGCAAAGGTATCCATCTTCGATCGTCGTGCACGGCTGCCGCATCCGCAGCGCACCTTCTGCTTCTTCGATTACGGCGGGCTGCCGCGAGGGGTTAGCCCGGATCACGTGTGGCAGAGAGTAAAGTTCTCAGGGCGAGACTTCTCGCGGGTGGTCGAGTGTCCGGAGGCGCCGTACTCGCTGCTGAGAGGGGAGCGGTTTTTTGCGGAGGTGCTTGCAGAAGTTGAGTCCCGGGGCGCGGTCTTGCGCTGGGAGTGCCACAGCGTCGAGGTTTCTACAGGGAGCCTTGTCGTGGATGGAGAGGCGCGGGAGTTTGACTTGGTTGTCGATGCTGCGTTTGACACAGAGCGGCAGCAGCCAACGCTTTGGCAGTCTTTTGCGGGGGTTTGGATCGAGCTAGACGGTGACTTCTTCGACCCGACCGAAGCTCTGCTCATGGATCTTGGAGCAAGTTCTGCGGACTCGCCCGTGAGTTTTGTGTACGTGCTGCCGACGTCATCGAGGGCGGCGCTAGTTGAGCACACCACCTTCAGCCGCGAACGACAGCCCAAGCAGGAGCACTTGGAGCGCTGCTTCGAGTGGATCGCGAGGCGGCAGCTTCCGAAGTTTTCGGTCAAAGAGATTGAGGAGGGAGCGATTCCTATGGGCCTTCCTGAGTTTTCAGCGCAGCACGGGAGGCTCTCTGTAGGCAGTTCGGCTGGAGCTATTCGGGCCAGCACTGGCTATGCGTTTCAGGCTATACAGGCCCAGGCGGAATGGGTCGCCGGCGTCGCTGAGACCCGCTTTCGCGCAGGCGCTTCGCACACGTTGGCTTGCCCACCCGCCTTTCCGACCTGGATGCGTTGGGCTGATAGGCTGTTTTTAGGCACCTTGGCGCGGGTTCCCGAGCGGGGTAGCCTGCTCATGGAAAGCCTTTTGCGCGATGCGCCTGAGCAGGAGCTGATGGCTTTTCTCTCTGGCAGGGCGTCTTTCTCCGAGGCTCTGAAGGTGATGTGGTGTGTCCCTAAGGGGCCGATGCTGCGCACGCTGTGCTTCGGGTGAGGGGGTGTATGGGTCTCGTTCTCGTTGCTTTTTTAGCCACACTGCTCGGCTCTCTGGTAGCCGTTCAGCCAGCTTGGGCCGAGTGGACGGCGCTTGGCTTGATTATCGTTGCAGGCATTCCTCACGGAGCGTTCGACTTGAGAGTCGCTGAGGCGGCGTGGCTGCCGAGGCTTCCCCGGGCTGTGGTGGCAGGGGTGTATGTCGCCATTGGCACTGCCATGAGCGCCTTTTGCCTCGCGTGGCCTGGGTTTGGGCTGGCGCTCTTTCTGTTGATATCTGCAATTCACTTCTCGGAGGGCGAGGGAGAAGGCTCTAGCAAGGTGACTGCGGTTGTGTTTGGCGCTGGAGCGATACTTTTCCCGATCGGATTGCACGTAAGGGAAGCGGCACCGTACCTCTCATTTTTTTGGGATGCTCAGTCTGTAGCAGATAGCCGCGAGATCATTCTCTGGACGGCGATACTGCTGTTTGCCGCGGCCATTTTGCTCGTCGCGCGAGACGTAGTGTCGGGTAACAGGCAGCAGGCTACTGAGAGAGCCGTGTGCCTGCTGGCGTGGCTTGTGCTGCCGCCCCTGTCTGGCTTCTGTGTCTGGTTCGTGGGACGGCACTCTCGTCAGCACCTCGCGCACTGCAAAGGCTTGTTCTCAGGCAGCACGATGGGGCTGCCTCGCGACTTTGTGGTGATCTCGTTTTTGGCCATTCTCCTGCTAGCGCCGCTCGCGCTGCGGTTCGACCTCTCTGACATCAACCAGCTCTTCGCTGCCAGCATCGTGTTGATTGCTGGCCTGACGCTTCCGCACATGGTCGTTTCCCATCGGCTCAAGAGTTCGCTGTCGCAAATGTCGCAGGAAACGGAGAGGCGATGACTGCTGCCGCATGTGACAGGTGCGGGGCATGCTGCAGGACTTTCCCGATACTGGTTTCTATAGGTGACGCGCGCCGTGAGCCGCGCATCGAGTCTGAGGCGCTCAGGATAGAGGAGTGGCAACGGAGCCAGGAGTGGGAGTTCCGCCTCCATCCGCTGCCGTTCAATCGAGGCTGCCCATTTCTCTCCGGCGACGACAGCTGCTCGGTGTACGACACGCGCCCATCCGTGTGCCGAGCCTTCGAGGCGGGCAGCCCAGAGTGCGCCGAAGCCCGCCGCCGCATCGGCCTCCAACCGCTCTTGTCTCAGAGACCGCGCGAAGCAGACGCGCGAGCACCTGCCGCAAGTTCGACCTCGTAAGCAAAAAGAATAGGCGCCATATCAGCGGGTTACTGAGCCTCCCCCTCCTTACGGAGGGGGTCAAGAAACCAATAGTCCAAGATCAACTTATTTTGGTTCCGGCGCGCGGAGAGCCGGACGCAGCGACATCGGGCTCCGCTCGGCCGTCCTGCCTGAAGACGAAGACACCGTGCTCATCGTCGGTGTGCAGCGCGAATCCAGGGACAGAGCCGCGTACCCATGAGCCGCCAAACAGGTCTGCTTGATTATGCTTACAAGCATGGATCGCAGCTGCAAGCGCCTGATCTCTAGGATCGGAGAAAACACAGGAGTGTTTTTGGAGTTTCCTTTCCTGTCCGGCGAGAGGCACTCCCTTCGTACCCTTAAATACTCCAATGACCTTGATCTGCCTAGCTTGCAAGTAGTCCCGCTGCTCACAATAGGCCGAGAACTCTCTAGGCAGATTCTCAAACCAAGTAAGCTCTCCCGCAAAGATCGCGCCTCTTTGGAGGCCATACCTCACAGAAAATAACTCATTAAGGGCCTTCATCGCCGCAACATCGGTAACGCCGGCGGGAACGGTGAATGTAGAGACTCTCGTCCTGCTGTCGAATTCGTAGCTATCCACCATATCTTGCGCTGTCTGAAGAGAGGCCTCTCTTGTAGTGGCGACTGCACATGATGTAGACACCTCTTCGCCAAGGGGCTTCATCGCCTCAACATCGGTAACGCCGGCGGGAACGGTGAGTGTAGAGACTCCCGTCCTGCTGTCGAATTCGTGGCTATCCACCATATCTTGCGCTGTCTGACGAGAGGTCTTTTTTGTAGTAGCGACTGCACATGATGTAGACACCTCTTCGCCAAGGGGCTTCATCGCCGCAACATCGGTAACGCCGGCGGGAACGGTGAATGTAACGCCAGCGGGAACGGTGAATGTAACGCCAGCGGGAACGATGAATGTAGAGGCTCCCATCTTCCCCGCGGATGCGCAGCTATTCACCATCCCTTCCGCTGTCTGATGATAGGTCTTGTCTGGGGTGGCGACTCCAGCTGATGTAGGCACATATTCGCCTCGCAGCGCTCGCAAAGCCCCGTCTAATCGGCGAGACATCTCATCGAAGGAGCTCTTTTCAGCTTTGCCAAATAGAGTTGAAACGCCCTGGTAAACAACGCCCGCTAGTAGACCGGCGACTTGAGCCGCCTTTCCCGCAACTGCCTGAAACGAACTCATACTACACCTCTCCACTCTCAATAATCGCTTGAGCAAGCTTGATACGAGACAGCTTCTCCTCTTCGCTCACATCATCTGCGCACAAAAGCCTCGCGACCTCTGCGCGAAGCACTTCAAGGAGCTCCTCTTTCTTCTGCTTCTCGTCTTGCATGAAACTCTCTCCTACCGAACTACAAACCGTTCGCCCTGCATTATTAAGGGAATGCCGAAGCGCGTGCGCTAAGCCTTGCCCCGAACTCTCAGAGAGTTCGGGGTAGTCCGGCTTGGCGACCATGTGTGGGGGCTGTGTTGAACGCATGGTTGCTGCGGGCTTGGTGTAGAGGGATTAGGGTAGGGATTGGCCTAAGTTGTTAGCAGCATTGACCTAATTTCGCTGCGATGTTGCTCGGCCTGCGTGCGCAGCTACCGCGAGTTCTCTGAGACTTCGGGGCCGGGGGTGCCGGCCCCGAAGGGGGGCTAGGTCCAGCGGCTCATGGTGGTGCGGTGCGCTCGTAGGCGCTCGGCGAGGCGGTGGAAGTTGCTTTCGAGGTAGGAGCCGGCCATCACAGCGACTACACCGAGCGTGCCCAGCACTATCCAGCTGTTGAAGATCTCCTGTTCAATCGAGATGCAAGCGAGCCTCATCAGGCTAGTCGATGCGACCGCGACTCCAGACCAGAATAGCATCTTGCTCTCTCGGGCTGAGGCGATGACGACGCCGATCACTCCCAGCACCAAGCCGAACAAACAGATCAGGAAGCTGTCTGTGTTTGAGTACTGCGTGAGCAGCGAGAGCCCAACAGTGATGACAGCGGTGACCTTGAACAGCAGGTTACAAAGAGTCGCCCTTCGGTCGAAATGAATCATGACAATCGCCAGCGGAACGCCAACAACCAGTGGATGGATGGGTTCAAGGAAAGCGAAGGTCTCAGCAACCTGCCAATTGATCAGCAGCATGCCAGGCACCGCGAGCACCCACGCCAGCACCTCGCAAAAAGCCGTGGTTCCTCCCCTCGGATGAGCCGTTGGCCGGGCCCGCAACGCGATTATGCTCCCGCCAACCAAGAAGGCCCCAGCGAGTATTTGGTTTGTTTCGTACAAGGCACACTGACGTCCCACAGCGGTTGCAGCCATGGCGAAAGGCACTAGCCTCGCCACCTGCCCCTCTAGAGTGCGCATCTCCGGGCAGCCGGAGAAGTGCATGTCGCGTGCGATAGCGAAAAGCCACGTGAGGATGGCGATAAGCGCCACGCTCGAGGGATCTCGCGTTGGCACAAGCAGCATCGCGCCAGCAACAAAGCTCGTCGCCAATATGTCGCGAGCGTGCCTGCGTGCTAGAGCGGAGAAAGCCAGGTATGACATCGGAAGGAGAGCAAGCAGCCCTACAGCAGTTGCGATGCACGCAGACTCCACTGAGGGTGCCTCCCAGTAGAGGTAGAACGGGTAGTATCCTGCGGCGTCCTCTGGCACTCGGCCGAAGCGCGAAAAGAGAATGGCTCCGAGCTGGGCAAAGTGCACCGGGAGGAACATCAGCACCACGCCAAGAAATGTTCTCGCCCCTTTCTGTTCGTGGAGCTGACGCGAGCAAAACACTCCGGCCAGGGTAACCAGTGTGGTGAAAGCAAGAACATCCCGTAGCGGCTGAGGTGAGTTGCCCCGTCCCAGCGCTGGAAAAGGAAGATGCCTGCGGCTGTCAGCAAGCTTGTTACACCCAGGAATCGCAGGGCTGTTCCGATGCTTGATGCCCGGCGTTGGCGTGAGGCCTCAGCTCGTGATTCCTGGGAGCGCTGCTTAGCCTGAAGCTCCGTCTCTGCCCGCAGAGCGGCATCGACGGACTCTAGGCTCTCAATTGCTGTGTTTGTGACCTGTGTTGTGTCCATACATTCTCCTTTAAGGTTCTATTCGGTTACGAGCCGCTCTTGATCGTTTCGAGCACGGCCTTTAGCTGGGTCTCTTCCTCCGCATCTTTGAACTCCTGCTCAAAGTCGGCTGCTTGGCTCGGCATCGATGCTTCAGCGTGTAGCTCACAGGCAGAGATGCGGGCTTCCCATCGGTCGAAGATGTCGTCGATTTCTCCAATCATGCGGGAGTCGGCGCTGTTGACCTGAAGAAATGCCTCTGCTCGGCTCTGCCGTGTGCGCATCAGATTGCGTTGCGTCTTGAGCTGGGTCAGCTTCTCGCGAACGCTAGCAAGGTCTGCAGTAAGCTGCTTTTCGAGACGGCTGTGAGAGAGGGCTTGCTCCTCAAGTGACTTCGAGCGGGCTAGGTGCTGCTGCCTAAGCTTGACGCACTGCAAGGCCTTGGCCTCGTCTGAAGCTGCGCACAGCCTAGCCCGCTCTTCCCACAGCTGAGCCTTCTCAACATTCTCTTCAATCGCACGGCGCATTGCTGAGCCATCCTTACTGACGCGGGAGAGTTGGGCTGAGGCCCTGCCAGCAGCTGCTTCTGCGTCTCGGATGGCGCAAGTGATCTGAGCTTCGTGGTTCTCAATCTGGCCCACGAGAGCCTCAAAGCTTGAGATAATTCCGGTAGTGAGTCTTCTGATTACGTTCATGTTTCCTCCTGTATGCGAACCGCACGGCGGCTCTTGCTTGATCTTCAGGATAGGCTGGAAGGAGAGAGAAATGCGGGCTGTTAAAAGTTACATTGTAACAAAACAAGCCCAAAGCTAGATAACTAGCCGTAAGCTAGATATGAAAATGGGTGGTAGGTCGGGCATTAAAACAATTACAATGTATATATGAGGTATCCTACTGCGTCTGCTCAGCTCCAAATTTTTGTCAGCGCTGCCACCTTGGCGGCGCACGCCAGCTCGGACGACTCCGGATTTCGGCAGCGCGATGTGAGGTTCTTTGCTGAGCTCTTTTTAAATTGGGCCGAGGATATCGGTGGGGCTTCTCAGGCGCTGCAAAACACCCAGGTGCTTAGGCACCTAGAGGGATTGGTAAAGGAGGGGTACTCCCGGAAGGTGCGGGGCAAAAGCGCGCCAACGTATCGGCTTACGAGGCTAGGGCTGTTGGAGGAAGCAAGCCGGCTAACCCGGATTCGAGAGTCCACGAGCGCAAGCCAATTTCTTTTTGTGGTGTCTTTTCTGCGCAGCTACGGTGAGCGCATCGAGAGGCTCGTTGAAAGAGAGGGCAAGCAGTTCCCGCTGTCTCTAAAGCTAGAGCTGAAAGCGCTGCTTGATACTGAAGCTCTGTTGTCGGGCGAACTTCAGCGCGTAATCCGGGCAATATCTCGCCTCGAAAGAAGAATTGCAGACTCAGAAGAAACCTCCGCACTGTGCAGGCGGCGTGCTGCTGCTGGGGTGCCCTTCGGCCAGGTGGTTGAGGAGGTCGAAGAGCGCTACCCGTACGAGCTGAACACGCAGCGGCCACTCAGCGAGCTTATCTCGGGAATCGCCCCAGACCAGCGTCGATGGGAGCTTGAAGAGGGCACCTTGGTCCGCAGCAGGAACATATGGGTGCCGCAGCTTGCATTGCTCAAGGAGTACCGCTTGCAGCTCCAGGGGCTTATTAAACCTGGCCCGAAAAGCTCCTGACCCCGTACGCTTTCTTGCGCAGCTCCTCAAGTCGCAGCTTCACGTCGTCTGGCACGTCTGTGCCAGCGGTGCCGGTGTAGTCATCAAGCACATGGTTGCGGTACAGAATGAATGACTGCTTGGCGTCCTTCGAACCTGGAAATTCAGATATGCACTGCTCAAGGTACATTTCAGCCCAGGTCTCGGCGAAGAACAGCGGCATCTGCAGGTAGGCGAATCCGAGCAGGTACAGGGCGTGCGCGCGCTTTCCTTGCGGTACGGCGCCCTGGTCTAGCTGCTGCTGGACGAGCGCAGTTCCGCGTAAGAGTGCCACGTCGTTTTGGTAGAAGTCGATGCCGGTGCTCGCCCCTGACACGATCAGCTTTTCCCCGCGTGCCAAGTCGTCTGGGCCCGGCTTCTGCGACTCTTTGCTCCAAGCCCTCAGCTCCTTGATCCAGAGCGAGACTAGGTGAGCGTCTTCCTCGGGCAGCTTGGCCGTTGCAAGTATCCCCTCAAACATCTCCGCCCCTTCGGCAGGCGTCTGTTGGTTGCGCGTTGTAATCACGAGCAAGCTCCGCAACACCTCGTCGTAGTTGAAGGTGTATTCCGGGTCCTGCAAAACAGCCAAGAAGGACTTCTTCGCTTCAGCAAACTGTCGAGTGGCGAGCAGGAATCGCCCCTTGTCGAGCGGATCGAGCGAGGGGTCGACAGCGAACTGATTGGAGTAGGAGCTCTTAACGCCGTAGGTGGCGTGGCAAGCGAAGCAGCTTGGCGGCAGCATCCGAAGCCGCCACCACGCATACGACGTCTTGCCCTCAGAGAAGCGGCGGCTGGAGTCGTTGAGGAGATCTATGACGAGCTGCAGGTTGGTGTCGAAGCCAGGAAAGTCATGGTAACGACTCGGGACATCTTCGACCGTATGGAAGTTTTTACGCAGACTGAGGATTAAGCTTTCGATTTTGTCGTGGTTGTCTTTGTCCAAGAATGACTCTTCGTCGGCCAGATATGGCTGGATCCCCCGGAATGGTCCGATCAGCGAGTGCATCTTGTCTTTCACCTCTTCCGAGTGAGCGCTCGAAGGGAGAACGGTTGCAGCGGTTAGCAGTGCGGCGGCGAGTATCGATCTCTTCATGGCAGGCCTCAAGCGGCAGCGGCGGGCCGCCGTACGGTAAGTATCTTGTCCTAGAGATAGCCGACGCGGCAGTCCGACACCACAGATTTTTTCGAGGCTGAGTTGGCGCTGCATGAGCCGAGTCACGCAGTGGCAGGAGAGCCTATCAAGTGCTAGGCTCCCAGCAGTTAGGGGTGTTTAGTTCTTCTAGCGGGAGGGTGAAGACTGTGAGCGACTCAAAGGTGAAGATTACGATCAAGAATAACGGCCCAATCAGGGTTGAGGGCGGCGCATTTGAGCTGTGCGATTCAGAGGGCAAGGTTTTTAGCCTAGGCGGCCGCGCGGCTGTCTCCATCTGCCGATGCGGGCATTCACAGAAGCAGCCTTTCTGCGATGGCAGCCACAGCGGGTGCGAGTTCAAGTCTGAGGTAAAGGCATTCGACCTCCCGGCGAAGTAGGCCTGCCGTGCTGCTGCGCTGGGTCATCCTTACGCTCGCCGTGTGGGCTGCTGTTGAGATCGTGCCTGGCATTTCGTATGACCGGTGGCAGACGATCGTCTTGACGGCCCTGGTGCTCGGTGTGCTCAACGCCTTCGTGAAGCCGCTGCTGACGGTCATCTCAATACCGTTCATCCTGCTCTCACTGGGGCTGTTCTTGGTGGTGATCAATGCGGCAGTTCTCAAGATGACAGCGTGGCTGGTGCCGGGCTTCTCCGTTGCGGACTGGGGAGCCGCGTTTCTTGGCAGCATCGTGATAAGCATCGTTTCGATGCTCTGTGGCGGGGTGAATGTAGAGATTACTGTTTCGAGGCGGTAGCTGAACGCTCAGCTATCTCGAGAAGCTCTCCGCGGTCTGTTGCCGCCAAAAGGTTGCCCGTTCGGTCTAGCCCGATGGCGGTAACCTTGCCGCGTGTCACTGAAGTCACGTCTTTTCGTTCGAGCGTTCCCGCGTTCTCACGCAGCGCAAACACCTGTCCGGAAGCCGAGTCCGCCAGGACTAGGTGCCCCTTGAGTGAAGAGGCGGCGCACGGGCTACAAACCACGCCACCCACGAGCGCAGCGCCTCGCGCAGCGGTGTACTTAGGAGCAGACGCCGGCGTTCCGCCTGCACTGACAAGAAACACTGACGGTCCAGCATCGCCACGAGAGTCTAGGACGAACAGCTTTCCTGGCGCCGCGCTGAACGCGAGGCTCTCCGGGCTAAAGAAGCCAGACGCCCAAACCTCCGGGTTGGCGTCGGAGCGAGCCTGGGTGGAGTCGCTCGGCCCCGGACTGTAGCCGCCGGCTTCGTTCGGCATAATACGAAGGATCTTGCCGAGCAGGGTGTTTGGGCTTGCTGCATCGGCTCTCTCGCCACCGTTCCCGGTGCCCACGTACAGGAAGCCGTCTGGCCCGAAGGTCATGCCTCCCCCGTTTTGTGAAGGGAAGGTTTGAGCGAACTTGATCGTAGCGACAAGCGAGTCAGTATCGGCGGCTTCGTTAGGCATCGCCTTGAACTGCGCCACGATTGCGTCACCCTGAACGTCAACGAAGTAGGCGTAGAAGAGGCGGTTCTTCCTAAAGTCCGGGTGAAAGGCGACAGCCATGAGCCGGTGGCGCTGAGAGCTGCTCACTGAGCCCGAGACGTCGAGCAGCGGGTCTTCCGCCAACCGCCCGTCGCGCAGTGCCTCAACCGTGCCGTCTCGCTCCACGACGTAGAGGACGCCATCTTGATCGGGGGACGGCAGGAGCGCGACCGGGTGATCCAGGTCGTCGGAGAGCGCTTTGGCTTCAAACGGGGGCTCGCCCGCTGTAGGGCTTTGCGCCACGCACTGGCTTGATACGCACAGAGCAAGGCAGGCGCAGAGCACTCCCCGGTAAGCCATCAGCTCTTTTCCTTCAGGATGCTGGCGATGGCCCCGCAGACGAGGTCGATGTTGCCCTGGTTGAGGGCGGCCACGCAGATTCTACCGCTATCCAGCGCGTAGATGTGGTACCTCTCGCGCAGCTCTCGCACTACTTCAACCGAGAGCCCAGAGTACGAGAACATTCCGCGCTGCTTGAGCATGAACGAGAAGTCACGGTTTGGGACCGCGTCAGCGAGCCTGCTTGCGAAGAGCTTCCGCATGTCGAGGATGCGGCTGCGCATTTCATCGAGTTCCTTCTCCCAGAGGGTGCGGAGCTCAGGGGTGGTGAGGGCAATCGAAATCAGGTGCGCTCCGTAGGATGGTGGGCTTGAGTAGATCATGCGCACGATGCGCTTGAGCTGGCTCAGGACGTTTGTTGCCTCTTTGGCTGAGCCGGTGACTACAGATAGGGCACCGCAGCGCTCCCGGTAGATCGAGAACGATTTTGAGTACGAGTTGCACACAAAGAAGGTGAGCCCTTTGTCTGCGAACATTCTGATCGGCTCTGAGTCGGCCTGGAGGCCCTCAGCGAACCCTTGGTAGGCGAAGTCGATCAGGGGAATGAGGTCACGCTCGGCGCAGATTCCAGCGATCTCTCTCCAGGTGTCAGCATCGAGGTCGACTCCAGTCGGGTTGTGGCAGCAGGCGTGCAGGAGGACTGTGCTCTTCGGCTTGAGCTTTCTGAGCGCCGCGAGCATGTCGGCAGCGCGCAGGCCGTTAGTCTTCGGATCGTAGTACGGGTAGGTCTCAACTTTGGCGCCTGCGGCCTCGAAGATGACCCGATGGTTCTCCCAGCTCGGGTCGCTCAAGTAGACGGTTGTCTCTGGGAGGAATCGCAGGATGAACTCGATTGCGAGCTTGAGGGCGCCGCTTCCCCCTACTGACTGAATGGTGGCGACGCGCTTCTCTTTCAGGAGCGGGGAGTCCTTTCCGAACAGGAGCTCCTGGGTGGCCGTGTTGTAGGGAGCCACGCCGTCGATGGGAAGGTAGGTCTTGGTGTCCTCTGTCTCGGCCCACTTCGATGCGGCGCGCTTAATGCACTCAAGCATCGGGATCTTGCCGAGCGCGTCCTGGTAGATGCCGACGCCGAGGTTCACTTTGCCTGGGTGGGCGTCAGCGCGAAACGCCTCCGTTACGCCAAGAATGGGGTCAGGGATTCCAGCAGGAACTTCGGAAAAGAGGGAAGCAGTCATACGTTCTTTACTCTAACAGCGTGGCGCACGATTCGCCCCGGAAGGGGCTGCAAAACCGTCTACGTCCAACAAGACGAGCGGAAGGTAACACACTCCAGATTCGCCCGCCAAGAAGGGGCCAGGCTAGCGCTTGTAGGCCTCGATCAGGGCGTGGTTCCCAACGCCGGTTCGAGCCGATACGAGCTTCTCGAACAGCTCAGTCGCTAGGGCAAGACCCGGCAGTTCGCACACCTCCAATGAGGCTTGAAGGGCTATTTTGAGGTCTTTTAGCATGTGAGCCGCATCGAAGCCGGGCTTAAGATCGCCCGCCAAGAGCCGCGGGGCGTAGTTAGAGAAGGCCCACGAACCCGCCGCGCCGCCCTGGAGCACCTCAAGGGCGAGGGCTGAGTCGATCCCTTGCCGCTCCGCCAGCAGCAAAGACTCGGTCATCGCCACGATTCCCAGCCCGATCGCCACCTGGTTGACGGCCTTCATCATCTGCCCCATTCCCGAGGGGCCCACGTGCACGATCTTTTTCCCGATGCATCGCAGCACAGGCTGTGCGAGCTCAATGGCCTCCGCGGAGCCTCCGCACATCACAGTCAGTGTGCCGTTGCGAGCGCCCACGTCGCCGCCTGTTACTGGGGCATCAACGAAGTGCAGCCCGAGGGCTGAGCACCGGCTTGCGAGCTGCACGGCTTCGTCCGGAGCTATGGTAGTGGTGTCGATGATGAGAGAGCCTTTTGCCAAGCGTGGCGCGATGCCATCATTACCGAAGAGAATCTCCTGCACAGACTCCCCGTTCGAGACGGAGAGGAGAAGAGCGTGGCACTTGGCTCCGATCTGCTCCGGCGAGCTCATGGAGATTCCGTCTGCTGCCAGAGCCTCCACCTTTGACCTGGTGCGCGAGAAGCCTAAAACTGGATAGCCGCTCTTGGCCAGGTTGCGCGCCATGCTGGAGCCCATGATGCCGAAGCCGACGCATCCGATCGGTTGATGAAGGTCTTGCATAGCTTGGCATCGTACCGCGCTGGGGAGCCCTGGGGAAGCAGCTCAGGGACTCGGTACCCGGAAAAGAATCTACTTGTGTCTGTGAGGGGAACGAACGGCTGATCCATGGGGCTGTTAAATATGCTCGAACGGCCGAGACAGCTCAGGCGAAATCTCGGGCGCGTCGGCGGGGGGATTCCGAGGCGGCCGCATTTTGGATGCCGTTTAAGGTCGGTGGGTCGCCCGAGGTTGACGCGTGGGCAGCTGACACGCGCGTCGAGTACTTGCGGCAGATCTCGCGCGGGGTTCCGGGAGTGCGCATCGTTCGGGCAAGGAACACTTGCTTGTAAGTAAAGCGCTACTCATGTTCAGGACCCCGTACTACTTCCGCGCATGTAGCGACTTATCACTTTTATGCGAGGCTTATGATTTCAGTTCTCGGGCTGAGGTTTGAGGCGTTCCGCTTGAGTCTTCTGGCTTTCGTTTCTCAAGTCCCCGTTTGCATTCGTT
>OMIG01000146.1 GCA_900299035.1 Pseudomonadota bacterium | reverse complement strand
GCGACCCAGTTCGGCGCAAACGAGTCGATCGTCGCCGTCGAAGACACGCCGGAGCTCAACTTCCAGCACCCGTACTTTCGCTCGCTCGTCTCGCGCCCGCCAAATGCCGAGGGTGTTGGCGAGGTGACCCTGCAGGAGCACATCAAGACTACGCTGCGAATGACCCCGACTCGCGTGATCCTGGGGGAGATGCGCACGCCATTCGCTGCCGAGGCCTTCCTGGAAAGCGCGCAGACGGGGCACGTCGGGATGTCGACGATCCACGCGCGCAACGCCCGAGAGACCCTCGTGCGGCTGGAGAGCTTGCTCGGGCGCGCGCAGAAGTCAGTTTCGATAGACATTATTCGACAGCAGATTGCGCTGGCGGTTGACACCATTGTCTGGCTCATTCGTGAGAAGAGTACGGGCAAGCCTCGCATCGCCGAGGTGATAGAGGTAGGGCACTTCGTGGAGGGCACGATTCAGGTTCGCCCGATGTTCTCGCTGATCAAGCAGGGCTCGAAGCCGATTTGGCGACTCGATTCCTGGTCGAGCAACTTCGATGAGCAGCTAAAAGCAGAAGGGATCTTCCTCGGAGATTCCCCCCAAGAGATCACCTTCTCGCCGCTCTCGATCGGTAGCGCAAAGGGGGGCTGAGCAGCAGGCATGGATACCATGGCGATAGTAGCATTGCTTGCTGGGCTCATGGCAGTGGCGCTTGCCGCAATGCTGGTCATGCGCTTGCCAGTTTCGGGCAGGGCTGTGTCACCAGGGACACTTCGCAAGCAGATGAGGTCAATCGTCGACTCGCAGCGGGCGGATGCTGGGGAGCCGCCAGCGGACGAGGGCCCATCGGTGACAGAGACGGCTCTGGAGCAGGCCGCTGTCGAAAAAGTCACGAGCACGCAGCTCACCATCCGGAAGCGCCTGAAGTTCGCCGAGCTATCGCACATCCCGCCGTACGCCTTCAGCTTGGCCCAAATCGTTGTGAGCCTAGTGGCGTTCCTGATCGTGCGCATGTACTTCGACGCAGCGCTCCAAGTGGTGTCTCTCCTCACGGGCCCGCTCTTTCTCAACTGGCTGCTGAACAGGAGAATAGAGAAGCGCTTTCTGCGCTTTGACACCGACTTTCCGCAGTTCCTGCTTAGCTTCGTTGGCATGCTCAAAACGGGCTTAAATCCGACACAGGCGCTGCAGGCTGCTGCGAGCGGCCTGGATGAGGACTCGCTCGTGAAGCATGAAGTTGACCTGATGCTTGAGCGCCTGCGGATGGGAGTGTCAGAAGAGCGCTCGATTGGCTCGTTCGGAGAAGACATCTACCATCCTGAGATTGAGCTCTTCGTTCAGGCGCTTCTCTTGAGCAGGCGAGTGGGTGGAACCCTCTCTGACACCCTGGATCGCCTCGCCCGCCAGGTGCGCAGGCGACAGCACTTTCGCCAGTCAGCCACAGCAGCGGTAGGAATGCAGCGAGGATCTATCTGGTTCATCCTCGTGGTGCTCATGGCACTTGAGCTGTACCTGTACATGACTTGGCCGCAGTGCATCATCCTCACGTGGACACACCCAACCGGAAGAAAAGTGGCTCAGGGTGGCGTGATAGGAATCTTGCTCGGAATATTCTGGGTTCGGCAGGTGACCAAGCTTAAGGTGTAGAGAGATGGATTCTTCAGTGATTGTGCCAGTTGTTGCGGGGGTGATTGCGGTAGCAGCCGCACTGTACCTGGTGATAGGGCGCGCCTCTGCATCGAGAAGAGGGTTCAAAGGGCTCATGGCAGCCGAGCAGTACTCGGCATCCATGGCGCAGCTTCGGCGCCGCATTCAGGACGATGAGTCTGGTGAGGAGCTCGATCGGCTGCGGCAGTCTCTGGCCAAGGAGAAGAAGAAGAGCAAAGAGCCTTCACTCGAGGAGAAGCTCTTCCGCGCAGGGGTCTTCTCCGCCAAGCAGAAGGCAGACTTCAAGCGCCTGCAAGTAATGGCTCCACTAATCGGCGTGGCCCTCTTTGCGTTTCTCGGCCGGCTTCTGGGCAACGGCCAATTACTTCTGCTCGTATCCCTGATCGGGCTAATTCTTGGCCTGTACCTGCCATTCTACGTTCTCGCCCGGCGCATCCAGCAGAGGCAAGATGAGATCCTGTTCTACTTGCCGCTGGTGCTCGAGCAGGTGTCTATTGGCGTCAGCAGCTCGCTCGATATCGGCCCGTGCCTTGTCCGGATCGTGCAGATGGCCGATGAGCGAGACACGCATAACCCTGTCACCGAGCTGCTGCGGTACGCACAGTTCCACATCAAGTCGGGCGCCAGCCTCGAGGAAGCCCTCACAGATGTGGGCGTCTTGCAGGGCCAGCACGACCTCAAGCATGCCTTCATCGCCCTGTCGCAGGTGGCGAAGCATGGAGGCGAGATCTCAAAGCAGCTGCAAGATCTGGCGGACAGCGTCGGCTCTCAGCGTGAAGCCAAAATCGAGGAGAAGATAAAGAAGCTGGAGCTTGCTGCCACGGGTCCAGTGGCGCTGGTATTTTTCGGGTACCTAGTCATCCTGCTGATCGGGTTCGGTCTTCAGATCATGACAGCGATGTGATGTAGTACGAGCGTAGGCCGACGGAGGCGGCTGGGGTCACACAATGCAGAGCCGGGTGCGTTACTCAGATTTTGTGCTGATGGGATTGGTGGTCGCCATAGCGGCGATGCTGATCGTGCCGCTCCCGACGCCGCTGCTCGATATCCTGCTTGTCATTAACCTCTCGTTCTCGATCCTGCTCCTGCTCGTCGGGCTGTACGTCGCCAACTCCGCAGCTCTCTACACATTCCCGACGATTCTGCTCCTGAGCACGCTGTTTCGGCTTGGCCTTAACGTAGCTTCCTCCCGCCTCATCCTGAGCGAAGGAAACGCTGGCCAGGTGATCGAGGCTTTCGGAACGTTCCTCATCAGGGGCGAGGTCCTAGTCGGAATTATCATCTTCACAATCGTGACGGTCGTTAACTTTATCGTCATCTCAAAAGGCGCCTACCGAGTGTCTGAGGTTGCCGCCCGCTTCGCCCTCGACGCTCTTCCGGGCAAGCAGCTCGTGATCGACAACGATGTGCGCTCCGGGCTCCTCTCGGCCGAGGAGGCGCGGCGCAAGCGCGACGAGCTGCGGCGCGAGTCCCAGCTATACGGCTCGATGGACGGAGCGATGAAGTTTGTCCAGGGAGACGCGATTGCGGGAATATTCATCATCCTGGTGAACATTTGCGGCGGCATGTTCATGGGAGTGTCCTCGGGCCAGTCCGTCACCGACGCCGTGCAGACCTACACAGTGTTGACGGTTGGTGACGGGCTCGTGACCCAGATCCCGAGCCTGCTTACATCGATCTGCGCCGGCATTATCGTCACCCGAGTCTCGTCCTCAGAGTCATCAAGCCTCAGCGCTGACCTCCGGGAGCAGCTCTTCGCCCAGCCAGTCGTGCTGTACGTGACCGCCGGCATTCTGGGGCTCTTTGCGCTCTTGCCAGGGATCCCAACGCTGCCTTTCATGACGGTGGGAGTGGTCGCAGCAGGGGCAGGGCTGTTTCTGTCACGCCGACTGAGAAGCCAGGGCGGGATGGCCCTACAGCCATCAGAGTTCGCTCGGATGTCAGGCTTGCCGCAGCCGCAGGGAGTCGCCGGAGAGCTTGAGTCTGACGGAGAGAGCATCGAGGTGTGGCTCGATAGCGCTGTCCTCTTCCGTTCGTACCGTGCCAGTGTTCCCCGCTACGTCGGCTGGTGGACCCAGTTTCGGGCAGCGCTCTTTGGGGACATGGGGCTGCTCGTGCCAAACGTCAGGGTCGTAGCCGATGAGCTGGGAGCAGCTTCGTCGTACCGAGTTACGCACCAAGGCGTCGAGATGTTCTCTGGCCGAGTGCTGCCCGATGCCTTGCTGGTAGAGATATCGTCATCGCAGGCGCCCGTGCTCGGCCTAAACCTTCTGCAAGCAGAGGACCACCCAATCTCGGGCCACCGGGTGTTCTGGACGAGCTACTCGCCAAGAGTCCGCAAGATGCTCGATGCCGCAGCAATCAAGAGCTACGACTTCTTCGAATTCATCGGGCTCCGAATCGCCGGTTTCTGCCTAGCGCACCCGGAGGAGTTCCTGTCTGCCACAGATGTGCACTCACTTCTGAGGCAGGTTGAGAAGCGCCACCCTGGGCTGATCGGCGAGGGGTTCGGACGCGAATTCGTGTCGGTTCCCAAGCTGACAGAGATTCTGCAAGAGCTCATTCGGCAGGGGATCAGTGTGCGAGACTTCCGTGCTGTGGCCGAAGGAGTTGCGTCTTACTGCTCGGGCAATGGCGTGACGCTCGACAACGAGAGCTCTGTCAGCGCTGCCAGTGTCGTAGACCACATCCGTAGTGGCCGTCGCAGGCAGGTGCTTCGCCGCTTTATGGGTAACGCGAAGTCACTCCGCGTAATCGCCCTCTCAGAAGAAGTCGAGCAGATCCTCGAAGAAGCCGAACTCGGCGGAAAGTCGCTGCCCCTCGCGCTCGACGCGAGCGTGTACGACTCGCTCAGCAACGGCCTCAGCGCAGTTCTCAAGCCAGCTCTTGAGCACGGCGTCGTCCCCGTTGCGATACTGTGCACAGAGGACCTCAAGGCTAAGGTTCTCTCTGTGACGCGCGGGGCCACCAAGAGGCTCTTTGTTTTGACCTTTGGCGAGCTCGATCCGGCAATCCCCGTTGAGCAGATTGGCTCGTGGGGGCTCGTGAGTCGTTAGGCAGGTGACAGGAAGTGGAAGAGGCTCACTCCGAGACAAAACGCTGCGACCTCGCCGTTCCGATTGAGGAGCGCTTTACCCTAGAGTCGCGGCTCGCCTTCTCGGCAGCCGGCCAAGTTTTCAAGGCGATCGACCGCTCAACTCGGTCAAGTGTTGCCCTCTGGATCTCGCGCAAAGCATTCAGCGACACCGAAGCAAGCCTGTTTCTCAGGCGTGCGGGGCAGCTGGCAGGCCTGGCGGGGCAGCCAGAAGCTTGCTCCTTCGGGCTTGACCCGATGCGGCACGGCTGGGTGCTCTTTCGCCTGCTGTCCGGCCGTCGCGTGATTGAGGGGCGGCTCGACCTGCCGGAAGCCGAGCGGCGCTGGCTGGGCTGTGTACGGGCCGTTGAACGGCTTCACAAAGCCGGAATCGCCTGCGGAGACGTAGGGATCGACTCGTTCGTCATGATGAATGGCGGAGACGTTCGGTTCTTCGGCGGACTTGGAGTTGCGTCGTCACCGGCCAGCTTCCTCTCCGGTGCTCCGAAGGAGGAAGCCGAAGAGCTGGCGCTGTACCTTGCGCCCGAGCAGCTTGAAGGGCAGGCTGCGACGCTGAGCACGGATGTGCTGGCTCTGGCGCGGCTCGCATACCGCTTCTTCTCCGGGAAGCCTCTTGCGCAGTCGGCTGTACGACCGGGCTCCTCAGGAGTGCTCACGCTCCCGCAGCTTCAGCGGGCCCCGGCCTGGTTTCCGACTGTAGTCATGCACACGCTCGCTTGCGCTCCGGAAGAGCGGCCTCAAGACGCCTCCGCCCTAATTCAGGCGCTGCTTCGCGAGCGAACCGAGGTGACTGAAAAGAGTCAGGTGCAGTCGAAAGCCCGCACGCAGCCCGAAGTTGAAACTAGCAGCACCTCCGTTCTTGTGCAGCATCCGAGAAGCTCAAGGCGCCGAGGCTCGGCCATCGTAGTGGGAGCTGCTGTCCTGCTTGGCGCCCTGTTTGGCCTAGTGGCCTTAAGCCCTGGCGCGTTCGGAGCCGGAGGCCTGGCTCGCATCTTTTCGTCGCTCATGCCGGCGCGAGCTCTGTCACAGGAGGAGCTAAGTGCCCTGTCCAGCTCTGATGATCCGATGGCCCACGAGGCGCTGCTGCGGATGGCTAACGAAGTCAGGTCTGCCGAGCGCAGCATTGTGATCGATGTCCTGCTGAGCCGCTCTCGGCGTCTCGGTCTTCCGCGCGCGGCTGACCTGGTGCGTCAGTGGTCGATGAAAGACTCCTCCGTGGCCACGCTCGCCCTCAAGGCCATAAATCCGTCGCTGCCAGATATGTCGCGAGTCGATCTCGTTGCAAAGGTGATGAAAGCTGACTTGGCTGCGGGCGCGCAGCTCGCGGCAGCGCTTGGCCTCGATCTGCAAAACAAGGAGCTGTTCAGGCAGAATTTTGAAGTAGCCGCCAGGGACCAGGGGCGGGTCGTTGACACAAACGGCAGGTCAACCGCTGCCGTCATGGCAGCGATTGCGCCAGTGCGAGGCCTGTACCTAGTTGATCTTGTCGATGAGTCGAGCTTGAGCAAGGAAGATGTCATATGGCTTCTGGCGAGGCTGGGCGAGCAGGGCGAGCCGAACCTCAAGTCGGTTGCTGCGCTTGGGCTTAAGAACGGCACCTTCCAGGGCCCTCAGCGAGTGTTCGCAGAGGCGCTCACAGCCCCAACATTGCTAAGCCCGCGGGAGCGGGCTGTCTTCGTTGCGTGCCTCGCCGGCACGCCCTCTCGGGAGCAGGCGGTTGCGCTTACGTCTTCGTACAATCCGAGCGCCGCGCGGGCGCTCTTTGCCGTGCTGTGGCTTTCACCAGATCCGGCCACGCGTGAGGCAGCTATGGACGGACTCTTCGCCAAGCCCCTTGGTGATGCGAGCCTGCAAGCCGTCGCGGACTACATCAAGGGCAAGAACCCAAATGACCGAGACCGCTACTCCAAGGTTTTTGCTGCGGCAGGGCTGAGCGACCTCCTGACAGACGATGAGTTCTCGGCTGGATTCGCGCTGACGAGAGAGGGGTCCCCAGAGCCAGGCTTGATCTCGGTCTTGCTTCAGCGCGCCCCTTCGCGTGTAGTGTTCGAGGTGCTAGAGTCCTCTGGCGACAAGCTGCAAGCACCGGTGTACCTCGACCTCCTGAAGCACCCGTCGAAAGAGGTCAGGGTTGAGGCTCTCAAGAGGCTGCGAAACTTCAACGACGCGACGATGTACGCGCTGGTGCGGCAGATGTACGATGACGAACGAGACGGTGATGTGCGCCGAGAGTACGAGCAGTTCCTTAACTCCTAGCCCGAAGCCTAAGCGGCAGCAGGGTCCGGGAAGGTAACGTGGTGGCAAGAGCAAGGATGAGAAAATCACTAAGCAACAACAAGAAGCGCCTGTGTGGCATGCTCCTCACGCTCGTTGTGTCATGGTTCACAACAGGCTGTTCGGCGATCTCTCCAGGAGCCGAAGCGATGGTAGGCAACCAGGTTCCGACCGGGCGCCTCATGCTGCTCAGCGGCGACGATATCGCCATCCGGCCTGATGATGGCAAGATGAGGGTACTCTTGTTCTGGGCTACTTGGTGCCCCTACTCAAAGGACGCGATAGAGGATTTTGAAGCGCTGGCCCGTAAGTACAGCAGCCGGAGCGACGTGGCGTTCTATGCCGTGAGCATTGACCGGAACGAGGACTACCAGGTCCTAGAGTCGAGAATTCAGGAGCAGGATCTTCGAACGGTGCAGCACGTCTTCTCTGGCAACGACGTGCAAGACGAAGCTTTCATAGCCCTGTATGGGACCACGATCCCGTACGCGGTGGTTGTAGATAGGAGTGGTGTAGTCCGTTTCGTTGACGTTGGCGTCTCGGGGCTCGACTCCTACCTTCGTCGCGCGCTGCGCCAGCGCGAGTAGCGGTAGCGACTCTCTCAACAGCGGTGCATGAGGGCTGAGGGGGTCCTAGGACTGACGCGAGCCTCAGGTGCGTGATGCCCTGCTGTGACCGCAAACGCCAGAGGTATACTAGGGGAGAATAATGCGGGAGGGGGGACTTGAACCCCCAAACCTTGCGGCACCAGATCCTAAGTCTGGCGTGTCTGCCAATTCCACCACCCCCGCACAGGGAAAAGCCTATTGGTAACAGCATGTTGCGGCTTGTTCGGAGCATGCCGCGCGCTGACCCAAAAACCGGCCATCGGCTTTATAAACCGGCGGCGAGCATATATAATCGCTCCTGCGGTTGCAATCATAAGTGCAGCCTCAGTAAGGTATAACCTCAAGTTTTGTCCAGGGGTTGCGAGTTTTCCCGCGCCACGACCAAGCTTCTCCGCCGAGCCGCCAGCAAAGGCAGGCTACTTTGAGAACCACGGTCGAAGGCACAGGACCCAGCCAGTCCCGTTCAAAGAAGTACAGACGGAGTAAAGATGGATTTCCAAAGTTCAGTTCAAGACATCGACGAGATCACGAAGCAGGTCACGGTTACCGTTCCCAAGGAGCGAGTGGCTAAGGAGTACGAGACTTCAGTCCAGCAGGTCGGCCGCTCAGCGAAGGTAAACGGCTTCCGCCAGGGCAAGGTTCCGCGCCACATGGTTGAGAAGCTGATGGGTGACCGCATCCGCTTCGATGTCACGAACCGCCTGATCAACGAGGCCCTGCGCGGCGCGTTCGAGCAGCACAAGCTTGAGGTTGTTGGCCAGCCCGAGATCGATCTCAAGGAGATGGATATCGCAAAAGAGCTCGAATTTACGGCAAAAGTAGAGCTGTACCCACAGCCCACCGTGTCGAACTACCTCAACCGCAACGTCTCCGTTGCAAAGCGCAGCGTTGGTGACAAGGAGGTCGAGGAGTCGATGGAGCGGCTGCGCGAGTCGAAGGCCGAGCTCAAGCCGGTCGAAGACCGCAAAGAAGCGAAGAAAGGCGACGTGGTCGCGCTCTCAGTGGCAGTTCAGGTTGAGGACGGAGAGTTCTCTCGCGGCGAGCCGTTCGTTGACGAGCTTGGCTCAGGACGCCTGTCGGCAGAGGCCGAGGAGCAGTTTATCGGAATGAGCGTGAACGACACGAAGGACGTCACGGTCACGACCGGAGAGGACCACCAGAACCCAGAGCTGCGCGGCAAGAAAGTTACTTACCGGGGCACGCTGCACGGGCTCTTCACGAAGAACCTCCCGACCCTGGACGACGCTTTTGTGAAGACCTTGGGGCTTGAGGTTGAGACGGTTGCCGCGCTCAAGGAGAAGGTGCTGGACCAGCTCAAGAAGAATGCTGAGGAGGAGACTAAGTCTGAATCCCAGAGCGCACTCCTAGACCTGCTAGTCAAGGAGAACGAGTTCAAGGTCCCGGCGGCGATGGTGGACGATGAAATCCGAGGAATCGTTGCCCGTTACGGCTTTGCCGGCAAGGGCGCAAATCCTGATTCCATTGACGTAAACGCCTTCCGCCCGCAATTTGCTGATTTTGCTTTGAATAGGATCCGCTGTGCGATTATCATCGACCGCATCGGGGCAGCCGAGGGCATCAAGGTCGAGGATGCCGATCGCGAGCAGATGATTCAGCGCATCGCTGAACAGAACGGCTCGACGGTGGAGGCCACGCGGAAAACCGTTCTCGACAAGTCTCGGATCATGTCGTTCCTCCTCGAAGTTCGCAGGACGAAGATCCTTGACCACCTGATGAGCAAAACTACGGTCGAGCTCACAGACGGGCCGAAGGACGCCGCGCCAAAGAAGCAGAAGAAGGGCGCGTAGTCCCAGCTGTCGGCTCGAAGGTCGAAAGACCTACGTTGCTTCACTAGGTCCGGGTTGGTACGGTCTAGGCTAGCAACGAGCCTGCCGCTGAAGGCGGGGGCTGAACAAACGACGTAGGGGATTTCATGGCGTACATTCCATTCGTAATCGAGCAGACCGGACGAGGCGAGCGCTCATACGACATCTATTCACGGCTCCTCAAGGAGCGCATCATCTTTCTAGGCACGGACGTTAACGACGTAGTGGCGAACCTCATCATCGCCCAGCTCCTGTTCCTTGAGAGCGAAGACCCCGAGAAGGACATCTTCCTCTACATCAACAGCCCGGGCGGCGTCGTGACAGCTGGCATGGCCATATACGACACCATGCAGTACATCAGGCCAGACGTGGCGACAGTGTGCGTCGGTCAGGCTGCAAGCATGGGAGCTGTGCTCCTGGCTGGCGGCGCGAAGGGTAAGCGCTCGGCGCTGCCGCACTCGCGAATCATGATCCATCAGCCGCTCGGCGGATTCAGTGGACAGGCGTCCGACGTAGAGATCCATGCGCGGGAGATGATTCGAATCAAGCAGGAGCTGACAGAGCTCTTGGCTCACCACACCGGGAAGCCAGTCACTCAGGTTGCGGAGGATTCCGACCGCGACTTCTTCATGACGGCGGTCCAGGCGAAGGAGTACGGCTTGATCGACGATGTGTTTGAACGGCGTCATATTGAGGCCAAGTAGAGGGTAAAACCATGAGCAAGTCCGGCGACAAAGGCAGGCACACGCTAGTATGTTCCTTCTGCAACCGCTCCCAAGAAGAGGTGCGGAAGCTCATCGCCGGACCCTCAGTCTACATCTGTGACGAGTGCATCGACCTCTGCAACGACATCATCGCTGAAGAGGTCGACTCAGAGAGCCCTTCGCCCACGCAGTCGAAGCTCCCCAAGCCCAAGGATATCCGCACGTTCCTCGACCAGTACGTCGTGGGCCAAGAGTTTGCCAAGAAGTCACTGGCCGTGGCTGTGCACAACCACTACAAGCGCCTTGAGGCCAAGTCGCAGTCCCAGTCGGGTGACGTCGAGATCGCCAAGTCGAACATCCTCCTGATCGGGCCAACCGGCACGGGCAAGACGCTGCTTGCACAGACTCTCGCGCGCATCCTGCAGGTGCCGTTCACTATCACCGATGCTACGACCCTCACCGAGGCGGGCTACGTGGGCGAGGACGTCGAGAACATCATCCTCAACCTGCTCCAGAACGCTGAGTACGACGTGGAGAAGGCCCAGCGCGGCATCGTCTACATCGACGAAATCGACAAAATCTCTCGCAAGGCCGAGAACCCGTCGATCACCCGCGACGTGTCAGGAGAGGGCGTTCAGCAGGCGCTCCTCAAGATGCTAGAGGGCACGGTTGCCAGCGTTCCGCCGAAGGGCGGCCGCAAGCACCCGCAGCAGGAGTTCCTGCAGGTCGACACGAGCAACATCCTCTTCGTGTGTGGCGGCGCGTTCGTTGGGCTAGAAGACATCATTCGCCGCCGAGTGGGAGAGAAGAAGCTAGGCTTCGGCGCCCACAAGGCAAAGGACAGCGAGCGAGCCAAGAAAGAAGAGAAGCGCTCGCTCCTGAGCCAGGTCCAGCCAGAAGACCTGCTCAAGTTCGGCCTCATTCCAGAGTTTATTGGCCGACTCCCGATGATTGCAGTGCTCGACGACCTCGATGAGGGCGCTCTCGTCAAGATTCTCGTCGAGCCAAAGAACGCGCTCACCAAGCAGTACAAGAAGCTATTTGAGATGGAGAACGTCCAGCTGCGCTTCACCGAGGGGGCGCTGCTCGCAGTCGCCCGCCAGGCCATTGAGCGCAAAGCAGGGGCGCGCGGCCTCCGCGCGATTCTTGAGGCCATCATGCTCGACGTGATGTACGAGGTTCCTTCTGACCCAGACATCAAGGAAGTGATCGTGTCAGAGGACACCGTCGCGAAGGGCGAGAAGCCGCTGGTCGTCTACCAGCACGCTGAGTCTGCCTAGTCCTCTACCGGCCCAACGCCCCGCTCCTGCAGTCACACCTCCGTCAACGAGCGCTCGTGGGCTCAAGTTCGCGTCGTTTTACGCTTGCTGCATTTGTACCAAATTTGTCTTCCTCGCTCGGCTCGCGATGTGAGCACGCGCATGTGGAAAAGCTGCGAAAGCTCGCGCACTCGCAGAGATTCTTCCCGCGCCAGACACAGCCGCGCGCCGGCCTGATCCGAGCGACTCGTGAGCAGGCTGAAGTGCCCGAAGTTACTTATTTAATGGAAGCATCATTATTGTGATTTTCCTGGGGCTCGACTAGCATCATACGGATATAGGCGGAGAAGTACTCGCCGCCATAGCCAGTCGTCGCCAGCAGTATTCGCGGCAGGTTATCTCGGTTCTCTCTTGCCCTCGACGAGCGCGAGGCAAGAAAGAAAGGTTACAACAGCTCTTTTTGAATCAAGAGAACGACATGAAATCAGCCCCAAACAATCCGATCCCTCTTCTCCCACTGAGAGAACTTGTCGTGTTCCCACAGCAAGTTGTGCCGCTCTTCGTTGGCCGCGAAAAGAGCGTCAAGGCGATCGAGGAGTCTCAGCGCGAGGGTAAGTACATCCTGCTCGCTGCCCAGAAGGACGCCCGCACGAGCAACCCGGGGCCGAAAGACATTTACACAATTGGAACGCTCGGCGAGGTAGTACAGCTCATTCGCCTAGCTGACGGCCCGATTAAGGTCCTGGTTGAAGGAAAGGTGCGTGCGCGCATCAAGAAGTTCGTCCGGGAAGATGACTTCATGCTCGTCGACGTCGAAGAGATCCTTCCGCCAGAGGAGGTCTCAACGGAGCTCAAGGCGCTCATGCGCTCGGTCAACACGACCTTCGACAACTACGTCAAGCTCGGCAAGAAGGTCAACCCCGAGATGATTATGCAGGTGAACGCGATCGAGGATCCGTCACGCCTGGCAGACGCCATCGTCGTGCAGCTCAACATTAAGCTTGAGGACAAGCAGGAGATCCTTGAGACGATTGACCCTCAGGAGCGCCTCGAAAAGATCCTGGGCCACATGAAGTCCGAGATCGAGATCCTGCAGGTTGAGAAGAGGATCCGCAGCCGCGTCAAGAAGCAGATGGAGAAGACGCAGAAGGAGTACTACCTCAACGAGCAGATGCGCGCGATCCAGAAGGAGCTCGGCGAGAAGGACGACTTCCGAAACGAGATTCAGGAGCTCGAAGACAAGTTCAAGGCGAAAGACATGCCTGAAGAGGCTCGCGAGAAGACCGAGAAGGAGATTCGCAAGCTCAAGATGATGTCGCCGATGTCGGCTGAGGCCACCGTTGTGCGCAACTACGTCGACTGGATGCTCGCCCTACCGTGGAACGAGGTCTCTAAGGAAGAGATCGACATGGAGAAGGCGCGCGAGGTTCTCGATGAGGACCACTACGGCCTTGAGAAGGTCAAGGAGCGCATCCTTGAGTACCTGGCGGTGCAGAAGCTCGTGGGCAAGATTCGCGGCCCAATCCTGTGCCTCGTGGGCCCTCCCGGCGTAGGAAAGACCTCACTCGGCAAGAGCATCGCGAAGTCGACTGGCCGCAAGTTTGTGCGAGTTGCCCTCGGCGGCGTGCGCGACGAGGCTGAGATTCGTGGCCACCGCCGGACGTACATCGGGGCGCTGCCAGGCAAGATCATTCAGTCGCTCAAGAAGGCCGGAACCAGCAACCCTGTGTTCCTGCTGGACGAGGTCGACAAGATGTCTACGGACTTCCGTGGAGACCCTTCGTCGGCCTTGCTCGAGGTGCTTGATCCTGAGCAGAACGACTCGTTCAATGATCACTACCTCGACTGCGATTATGACCTGTCGAAGGTGATGTTCATAACGACCGCAAATTCGCTCCACACCATCCCGCAGCCGCTCATGGACCGTATGGAGATCATCCGCCTCTCCGGCTACACCGAGCTGGAGAAGATCGCCATCTGCAAGAAGTACCTGCTCGAGAAGCAGCTCCAGGAGAACGGCCTCAGCAAGGATAACGTCAAGGTTAGCGACGGGGTGTACTCCGAGATCATCAACCGCCACACCCGCGAGGCGGGCGTGCGCAACCTTGAGCGCATGATTGCGACTCTGGCGCGCAAGGCGGCGATCGAGGTTGTGGACAAGGGGCCTGAGACGCTCGTTGACATCAACGTAGACAACCTTCCGCAGTTCCTCGGCCAGCCGAAGTTCCGCTACGGCAAGTCTGAGGAGCTCGACCAGGTCGGCCTCGCAACCGGATTGGCTTGGACGGACAAAGGCGGAGAGCTGCTCGTGATCGAGACCACAGTCCTTCCGGGACGCGGGCGCCTGCAGATAACAGGAAAGCTCGGCGACGTGATGCAGGAGTCTGCCAAGGCAGCCCTGAGCTACGTTCGCTCTCGCGCTGGAATGCTCGGCCTGCCGCGCTACTTCTACGACAAGGTGGACATCCACGTGCACGTTCCTGAAGGAGCGATTCCGAAGGACGGCCCTTCAGCGGGCATCACGATGGCGACATCGATGATCTCTGCGCTAACGGGCATACCGATCGACAAGAACATAGCCATGACCGGCGAGATCACGCTGCGTGGCAATGTGCTCCCAATCGGCGGACTCAAGGAGAAGGCTCTGGCGGCTCACCGCGGAGGCATCCGGCGCGTGATGCTCCCGAAGGAGAACGAGAACGACATCGAGGAGATCCCGGCAACAGTTCGCAACGAGCTGGAGCTGATCCCCGTATCGCACGTCGACGAGGTTCTCTACGAGGCCCTGCGCTGCCGCAAGCCTGAGGACTTTGCGATGCTGCTAGAGGCCAAGGGCGTTAGTGATGAGCTGCTCTACTCGGAAGAGAAAAAGAAAGAAGAGGCCGGCGGCGCGCAGCGCGACGAGAAGGCCCCTTCTCCTGGCATCGTGGCGCACTAAGCCGCTAGAAATGGGGCAGCTCAGGCCGCCCTCAGCAAAGCTGAGGGAGATGGCCTGGCTGCCCTATTTTTTTGCCTAACTCGCTAGAAATACACCTGAGAAATGGATTGGGCGGGATTTGACATTCCGTAACGGGGTCGCTACATTTGCGCTTCCTCTGAGGGCGCTTAGCTCAGTTGGTAGAGCGTCAGCCTTACAAGCTGAATG
>OMIG01000145.1 GCA_900299035.1 Pseudomonadota bacterium | reverse complement strand
GGTTCGGTAGCTTCGGCTCTAGGTTGTCGGGGGAAAGCGGAGTGGGGAGACAGAGTCTCGTTGTTGAGTCGCGAATTTCGCCTCAAGCCGGTGCTTCTTCGCCCAGGAAAGAAGGTTTTCTCGTGATGCCGGGATAACGAAGCCGACCGCAACAGATTCAAGCACATTGGCGGCCTGATTGAGCAGCGATACCTGCGAGTCGAGGTCTCCAAGCCGCATGGCTGCCTCGGCTGCATCCTTGAACGAGCGGGCGGAAGAGAGCGCGATGTTCTGTATCCCCGGCCGAGATGGGTTTGACGCGGCGTCTTTGAGCAGCAGCGCAGCTTCCGTGAAGTGCCCCACCGACTTCCTCCAGTCGCTGTTTCGGAACGCAAGGTTGCCTTTCGCGCGCTCAAGGTAGCCGCGCTCTGAAGACTCGAGATCTCGAATGCCAATCAGGCGTGAGATAGTTGCGACGGCATCGGCTGTTACTTGACGCACTGGGTGCCTCTGTTGAAGCAGGAGGCGGCAGGCTTCAAGGCTGAGACTGAGGGCGTTTTCCGCAGCATCCTGGTCGTCGTTTAGCTGCGACACGCGCTCCCAGAGCCGGCTGGCGAGCAGCTTCAGTGGCGCGAGCCCCGATGGGGGCGGCTTAGCTGCCTTCATGTCTCGTGCGTCGAGAATAGCGTCAACGCACTTTGCCAGATCCTCAACTGCTTGTGCTCCGTCCATCTCTGGTAGGCCCGCTAAGATCCCATCCACCACGGTACTTGCGACCATAGATTGCGCCGATAGCATCCGCTCCCTGAGAGACATTGGGGCATCGTTAAGCAGCTTCCAGCAGCGCACCCAGAAACCCACCAGCTGAACAATCGGGTTTTTTAGCTCTGTGGGCGAAGCGGTCAGGGCCGCGAGCCGCCCAAGGCAATCGGCGGTTTTCAGGCCGACGGACATGAAATTCTGTTGGTTCCCTTCAATAGCGAAACGCTCGAGATCTGAGTACCGCTCTTCGATCGTTAGGTCTAGGTACTGCTCAAGGGCCGTCTGGGGCGAGTACTCTAGGGACCACAGAGGCGACTCAGGCTCGGCGGCTGAGAGGTCGGTGCGCTCAAGCAGGGCGACTACAGAGTCTCCCAGGTAGCGCGCCAGGGCAGATACCCGCCCGGCGTCACTTCCGCACTCCTCGATATAGGGGGAGCTGAAGCCAGTAAGCGTGTCCGCAGCGGCCCTCATCTCCTTAAGGTCATCGATAGGGGCAGGGTGCTCAACCCATCCCACTTGAGCGTTCTTGAGCAGCCCGTGCAGGGTCTTTGAGAGGCGAGTCACTAGCTCTGGCAGCAGATCAATAGTGCGACTGGCGGCAACCCAGCTCTGTAGCTCTTGCGCGCCAAGAGCAACCTGCAAGAACGGCTGGTAGTCGGCTGGAATGGGCAGATCCTTTCGCAGCTCCTCTGCCGCTATAGCCTTAAAGCCGTTCGGCCGGTCGTGCTCAAGAGCAAGATGAGCCAGGCCGCTCAGAGCAGCTCGGCAGGGGCCTCGAAGTCCGATCTCGTTAAATACAGAGTGAGCGAGGCGAAGGTACTGCTCAGCCTCGTCCAGGCGCGCCTCTTTGACGAGCTTCTGAAAACGCGATGAAACCAGGTCCGCAGCATCGAGCCAACGCCCCGGCTGGAGAGCCTGGCGCTTCACATCTTCGGGCGTGACTAACATCACTCGTGCGGCGAGTCTTGCGCTTTCAGGCGCGAGGGTAGGTTGGTCCTGGAACATACTTCTACTGGCGTTTCTGCCAGAGCTGCGGCGCAGGGTAAAGGGAAATGTACGCCATAAGTGCAGAGAATCTGGGCCTTTCCGTCATCCATGGGATCGATCGAGTTCGACCCAGTCAGAAAGGGAACAGGCGCTGTCTTCTGAGCCCCTTCAGGTCAGGATTCGGAAACGCTCGGCAGCTCTTGTTACAGCGCCGAGAACCCGCGAAAAGGAGGGTGCGCCGCGAGTGAAGTACAGCGGAGCAGATTTTAAAAAATTAAAACTAGGGGGACCACATGATGAAGCACGAACAGACCCGCGACCAGCTCTTCGAGGAATTTAAGCGCATGCTTGAGGGGGATTCCTGCCAGGGCGACACGAAGCTCGCGCTCGTGTTGCAGTACCTTGATGCAATTATCAAGGCGCCTACCAGGGTCATCCACTAGCCCGGGCTCTTTTCGCCCTCGCGCCCCCTCTGCTCAGGGTGGTAGGATCCAGCCACGTTTCTTAAGGTGGCTGCCATGCGCGACATTCTCTCCTCTCTCGGCTTGCCTTCGGTCTCTCCGGGGGCATTTGGAAAATCTACAGTCACAGGCGGCTCGGCTAGCGAGCTGACACTCCATTCGCCGATTAACGGCGAAGAGATCGGCCGCGTTCAGGTCGCCGATGCCGCATCGTACGAGCGAGTGATGGCCGAGGCCGTAGAAGTCTTCGCTGAGTGGCGCAAGGTCCCGGCGCCCGAGCGGGGGGATTTGGTTAGGCGCATCGGGGCTGCTTTTCGCGACTCAAAGACGAAGCTCGGGAGGCTGGTGTCCGCTGAAACCGGGAAGATCCTACCGGAGGGGGAGGGTGAGGTCCAAGAAGCTATAGACATCGCTGACTTTGCCGTGGGCCTCTCTCGCCAGCTCTACGGGTTGTCTATGCACTCGGAGCGCCGCAACCATCGCATGTACGAGCAGTGGCATCCGTTGGGTGTTGTTGGCGTCATCACTGCGTTCAATTTTCCGGCGGCGGTGTGGGCCTGGAACTCGATGATCGCCGCTGTGTGCGGTGACGTGACAGTGTGGAAGCCCTCCGAACTTGCCCCGCTGACTGCTGTGGCTATGAACTCAATCGCAAGAGAAGTTGCGAAGGGCTCAGGCTTTGAGGGGGTGTTCTCGCTCATCATCGGTGATGGCCCAGAGTTAGGACAGAAGCTCGCCGCAGACCGAAGGGTGCCGCTTGTGTCTGCCACTGGCTCCTGCCGGATGGGCCGTGCTGTTGCAAAGACTGTTGCAGAGCGGCTTGGGCGCTGCGTGCTTGAGCTAGGCGGCAACAACGCCACCATCGTGATGCCTG
>OMIG01000144.1 GCA_900299035.1 Pseudomonadota bacterium | reverse complement strand
GCCACTCGGTAGACACTCAGCGAGTCTCGCTGGTACTCGACCTGCACCTCTAGCTGCTTGCTCGGAAGGATTCCTTGAGTGTGGGCGATGATCGCCAGGATCTTTGAAGCTCGGAGCTGGTGCTCTGTGTCGGTTGCAACCCAGAGCTGCAGGGCGCAGTACTCCTCGCTGCGGCGGACGCCACCGCAGTCGACGAACTCTTTGCGGACATGCCCTACCTCGGTCAGGTGGTAGTGAGAGGGGACCGCCGAGCCATCAGGAAGGGTAAACGAAACCGGCGCGTCACCGGAGGCAGAAAGCAAATTCTCAAGCTCGGCGAGATTCATGTTGGCACCCAATAAAAAAGAAGGCTCTTGCAGACGGTTGGTGGCGACATCTTATCTCATTTGGCCGTGAATGTGCTCGCAACCGTGAACGTGAACACACCCGAAAAAATAAGTCCGGGCCGGTCGATGCATCGTCTCACGCATGAAGGCAGCCTTACTGGATCGGGTACGTTTGCGGTTACGTGCATGAGCACGTTTACGTGCTTCACTTGCATACCAGTAGTCGCGGTTAAGGAAAGAAGGGGCGAATGGCGTGCCCGATAGGGTTCGAACCTACGACCTCCAGCTTCGGAGGCTGGCGCTCTATCCAAACTGAGCTACGGGCACTAACGGCTGCCGACTGTATCGCTGATGGGAGGTGGATGCAAATGGGGCGGGTCAGTCGGCACACAGCACCGCCACCCGAGGGAGAGATACGAAGGGGTTATGGCGGATCTTCGAGGCTAGAAATTGATCAGGTAGAGCGCCGCAAGCAGCGCCACCCCTACTACTACCGTCAGGGGCAGGCCGACCCGCATGAAGTCTGCCGACCGGTACCCTCCTGCGCCCGAAACCAGCAAGTTTGACCGGCAACTCGTGGGAAGCATGAAGGCCAGCGAGCTGCCGAGAGTCACGGCCAGCAGAAGCCCGTGAGGAGAGCTGCCGGGGTTTGCGCCTAACGAGAGGGCCAGGGGCCCGAGGAAGATCACGGCCACTGAGCTGTCGATCGCTTGGCTAATGACGCTTCCGAGCACCATGAGGACGACGGCTATGCCCATGGGCGGCACCGAGCTCGCCAGGCTGTCGAGCCCCTGGGCCATGTGCTCTACGTCAGCAACGCGGTCAACGGCGTGCCCTAGGGGAATCATGAGGGCAAGGAGAAACACGACTCTCCAGTCGATCTCCCGGTACGCCTGCTCCATGGTGATCGCGCCGCTGAACACCACCACCGCCGCGGCGAAGAAAGCCGTCTCGTGGACCGGGAGTCCGGTCACTATCGGAACCACCATCAACATCAGCAGCGCCAGAATTGCGACGAGCGATTTCCGGTTGAGCTTGGGCGATATTCGGTGCTCCGACAGCAGGAGGAAGTCAGGGTCCTTGGCCATGAGCGGAAACACGTGCCGCGGCCCCTGAACGAGCAGCGCGTCGCCGTACACCAGCGGCAACGCCGACGAGAGCGACAGGAGCGGCTTTCCGTCGCGCCACAGTGCTAGCACCTGCGCGTCGTACTTCTCGCGAAAGTGCAGGTCAGCGATCGTCTTGCCGATCAGCTCTGAGCGCGGAGTGAGGACGAGCTCTATGATTCCGACATCGGGCGACTCTATCTCCGAAGACGCGGCTTCGGCCTCAAATACGAGCGTTCCGAGCGCTGCCCTGCGCTTTGCCTCTTCGATGCTGCCGCTGATGAGAAACACCTCTCCCTCTTTGAGGACGTGCTCTGCTGAGAGCCTGCTCGGGCCGGTCTCTCCGCTCGGCTCAAGGATCGGCACGTCGAGCCATTCCACGGCGCCGCCATCCCCGATGCGCGCCAAGATTGGCAGCTTGGTTTCGTGAGCCAGGCGGTGCAGCGGTGCCCCCTGCCACGGCCCCTTCTCGACAGTTACCGTGAACGTAGAGCTTCCAAGGAGCTTCCTTGGATCCTCAATTTCGAGCATGTCCATGTCTACTAGCGGCGAGTCTTCGCGGAACTTGCCGGTGATGCAGCCGATGATGACGTCGCCATCGTGCACGCTTGAGTCAAGAAACCACGAAGGCGGGCGGGACTCCCAGGCGTGCTCACGCGAGGCGCGCTCGACTGAGAGCGGCACGACCCCGGTGCTCTTGAGCAGCTCGCGCAGCAGCATGACCCGGCTCTCGGTGTGAACCTCACGCAGAGACAGCCTCAGAATGTCGGAGCCTTTTGCTATCGACTCAACTGCCTCTCGGGAGATCTCGCGCAGCTCAAGGCCCTGCAAGGCCTGGAGCTCCGCAAAGCTCTCCGGATTGCCGCGCACGAGCAGCACGTCACGCTCTTGCAGCCGCTCGCCCGGCTTGGGCGAGAGCAGCTTCTTGCCTGCCCGAATAATCGTCACGACAACGCCCGACACGAGCGACCCGAATCGCAGCTCGCTGAGCGACCTGCCCAACACCGGCGATCCTTCTGGAACCCTAACGGAGAAGATCCGGTCTTGCAGCCTGTAGAGCACGCGCAGGTCTGTTATGCGGCGCGTGACGCCGTGCGTCTTTCGCACAGGCAGCAGCTTGACGCCGTAGGTCATCATGAAGGCCGTGCCCACGAGCAGCGCGGTGATGCCGTACGGGAAGAACTGGAAGAACGACAGCGGGGTCATGTCGTGGTGGCTCATGAGGTCAGCGGCCAGGATGTTCGGCGGAGTTCCGATGAGCGTGAGCATTCCGCCCAGCGACACGGCGAACGCGAGCGGAATGAAGAGCCGCGACGGAGGGATGTCCGTCTCGTGCGAGAGCATTGCGACAGCGGGCATGAGCAGGGCCGCAGCAGAGACGTTGTTCATGAACGCTGAGAGGAGCCCGGACACGAGCATGACGATTCCGATCGCGATGCGCTCGTTTGAGCCGGCGTACCCGCGTATCCAGCGAGCTGTGGCGTCGCTCACGCCCGTCACTCGCAGTGCTCCGGCCACAAACAGGGTCGAGACCATGACGATTACAACTGGCGACGAGAAGCCGCTGAAGGCCTCCTCGGCCGAGACGTATTTGCCGAGCAAGAGAAAGACCAGGACCGCCATGGCCGTGATGTCGACGGGCAGCTTCTCGGTGATGAACAGGGCGATCATGACGGCGATCACGATCAGGAGCCCCCAGGAGTGCGCCGCCGCGCCAAAAACCTCAAAGTTCATCTTGGCTCAGTGCTCCCCGCTGCTGGATGTTGCTCTCGCCATTGCAATCACTGCGCCGCTGAGAAGAGATCGTCACACGGTCGCTCTGCCTTGCGCACGTTCAGCCGGCCGTTCGCCGCAAGGTGCCGGGCGATCGCGAAGACCGTCTCGGCTGATGAGGGCTCGCCGATCGCTTGGGCGATTGCGTCCGCCGACATCGGCTGCGCGCCCTTCCGCAGGCAGCTCTCGACCTTGGCTTGAAGCTGCAGCACGGCCGCCGCCGCTTTCTTGCCAGCTTCCACCCCAGGCTGGTGGTAGGCATTGATGTTCACCAGTGAGGCGTACAGGCCAACCGCGCGCTCAAAGAGCGCTATCAGCATCCCAACGGACTCTTCGTTCACCTCCGTCACGGTAACAGTGATGCTCTCGCGCCCCTTCTCGTAGAGCGCGGCGCGGGTGCCAAGGTAGAAGCCGGTGAGGTAGTCGCCGCTCGTGATGCCAGGCTCCACTTCGAGCTTGTCCGGCGCAAACCCTTCAAGCCGCGGCTGCGGCACAGTTCGATCAGAGCGGTCTTTGAGCACCTCGACGAACACCGCGAAGAAGTTGTTGAGCCCCTCGCGGAGCTGCTGCACGTAGGCGTGCTGGTCGGTCGAGCCTTTGTTGCCGTACACGGCGATGCCCTGGTTGACGACAGCGCCGCTGAGGTCGAGCTCCTTCCCGAGGCTCTCCATGACGAGCTGCTGCAGGTAGCGGCTGAATAGCTCAAGCCGATCCTTGTACGGCAGGACCACCATGTCTTTCATCCCCTTGCCGCATCCGCAGTGGTACCAGCCCAGCGCCAGCAGCGCCGCCGGGTTGTGGCGCGTGTCGCGCGAACGGGTGAGCTGGTCCATGTGGGCCGCGCCCTTGAGCACACGGTCGATGTCTACCCCCTGGAGAGCAAGCGCCAGGAGCCCGACGGCGCTGAACTCGCTGGTCCTGCCTCCGACCCAGTCCCACATCGGAAAGCGGTCTAGCCAACCTTCTGACACGGCTGTCTTGTCGAGCTCACTCCCTTCGCCCGTGACGGCGACGAAGTGCTTGCGGAAGTCGAGCCCCGCCGCGTCAAACGCGCTCTTCGCCACGAGCTGTCCGTTGCGGGTCTCTTTCGTGCCGCCAGACTTTGAGATGACAACAACGAGGGTCTCGTCCAGCTTGGGGAGCGAGAGGATCGTCTTGGCCATGCCGTCTGGGTCGGTATTGTCGAAGAACGAGATGCGGATCGGGTCGTTGGGGGTGCTGAGCGCCTGGTTGGCGAACTGAGGCCCGAGGGCAGAGCCGCCGATGCCCACGAGGAGCAGGTGAGAAAACTTCAATCCTGGCCGCGGACCAACCGTTCCTGCATGCACCGCCGCAGCGAATGTCTTGAT
>OMIG01000143.1 GCA_900299035.1 Pseudomonadota bacterium | reverse complement strand
GCGTCAGCCGTTCGCTGCGTCAAAGCGGTCGGTAGCTGAGGCGGTGGAGTATCTCAAGGGACGTGGTGAGAGCTACAAAGTTGAGTACTGCCTTGAGCTAATTGAGCGGGGCGAGTCCGAGATCGGCTTCTACACAAATGGGCCCTTCGAGGACATGTGCGCCGGTCCGCACCTAAATCACACCGGCGAGATTCCGCCCGACTGCTTCGCGATCGACTCCCTCGCCGGGGCCTACTGGCGCGGCGACGAGAAAAACAAGCAGCTTACCCGCATCTACCTGCTCGCCTTTAAAAACAAGGATGACCTAAAAGCCTTCGTTGAGAAGCGCGAGCTAGCGCGAGAGCGTGAACATCGCAAGCTAGGCCGAGAGCTCGACCTCTTTAGCATCGATCACGATGGGGTTGGCTCTGGGCTTATCCTGTGGCACCCGAAAGGCGCACTCGTCCGTTACCTGATCGAGGAGCACGCGAAGCGCATCCACCTGAAGGGTGGCTACGATTTCGTCTACTCGCCTCACATCGGCAGGTCAACCCTTTGGGAGACCTCGGGACACCTCTCGTTCTACAAGGAGGGGATGTTCTCCCCGATTGAGGTCGAGGGCCAGGAGTACTACCTCAAGCCGATGAACTGCCCCTTCCACTGCAAGATTTTCGACGCAGTGCCCAAGTCGTACCGCGACCTCCCGAAGCGCTTCGCCGAGTGGGGAACGGTGTACAGGTTCGAGCGCAGCGGCACCCTGTCCGGACTCACCAGAGTGCGCGGCTTCACCCAAGACGATGCGCACCTCTTCTGCCGCGAGGACCAGGTGCCAGAAGAGATAGACCGAGTGCTCTCCTTTAGCGTGGGGCTGCTGCGTGACTTCGGCCTAAAAGATTTTCACCTCTACCTGAGCACCCGCCCGCCACAGCGAGTCGGAGCTGAAGAGAAGTGGGACGCTGCCGAAGCGGCGCTCAAGGCCGCCCTCGAGCGCAGTGGCCTGCCGTTTTCTCTCAACGAGGGAGACGGCGCGTTCTACGGCCCGAAGATCGACATCTGCGTCAAAGACACACTCGATCGGCAGTGGCAGCTCAGCACCATTCAGTTTGACTTTAACCTGCCAGAGCGCTTCGACCTGTCGTTCACCGACGCGGACGGGGCAAAGAAGCGTCCGTACATGATCCATCGGGCGCTCTGCGGCTCGATGGAGCGCTTCTTTGCGATCCTCATCGAGCACTACGGCGGGGCTTTCCCCACCTGGCTTGCGCCGGTGCAGGCTGTAGTTGTTCCGGTCAATGAAGGCTGCAACGATTACGCCCATGCCTTCTCCGCTGAGATGAACGCCAAGGGCTACCGCTCAGAAGTTGATGCGTCGTCAGACTCTTTCAACAAGAAGATCAGAAATGCGGTAACCCGCAAGGTCCCAAACATCCTGATCGTTGGCAATAAGGAGGCAGAGTCGGGCACGATCACGCTGCGGCGCTACTGCGTCAAGGACCAGCTATCGATGTCGAAAGAGCAGTTCCTCAGCAGGCTCGGTGCTCTCACCGAGAATCGCCTGATGGACAACTTTCCAGATGTCGAAATCCCAGCGTAGGACGGCGCTCCCGTATGAAAAATGCCCTGACCCTTGTCCTATCGATGCTTCTGGTGGCCGGCTGCGGCAGGACGGTAGCAGCCCCGGAATCGATGCAGAACTCCCGATTTCCTACCGTGCAGGGCGAAAGCCTTACTAAGGAGCCTATTACGCTGCCAGACCGGTACCTGGGCAAGCCAACGCTCATCCTCGTTGGCTACCTCCAGAAGGCGCAGTTTGATATCGACAGGTGGATCCTCGGAGTGCTGCAAGCGGATGTGCCTGTTCAGATCGTTGAAGTGCCAACTATCGCTGGCATGATGCCGGAGATGGTGCAGGGCTTCATTAACGACGGCATGCGCAGCGGGATCCCGAAGTCTGACTGGGCCTCGGTGGTTACTGTCTACGGAGACGCGCCCAAGATAATCGCCGCCATCGGGAACGAGCGCCCCCAGAGCGCCCATGCCATCCTGCTGGACAGCACCGGCCGTATCGTTTGGTCTTCTAATATCGGCTATTCCGCCTCGCAGGTGCTCGACCTGAAGAAGATCGTTCAGGGCCTCCCTAAGTAGCTACGCTACCTTCTGTGGCGCCTTCTCTCCCTCTTCGACGACTAGTTCGCCGTCCTTAACCCCAACCCTAACCACCGACCCAGAGCCCAGCTCGTCGGCGATGATGGCGCGCCCAATCTTAGTCTCTAGCTCGCGCTGGATAAACCTCTTGAGCGGTCGAGCGCCGTAGACCGGGTCGTAGCCCGACTTCGCAATGAGCTCCTTCGCTTCCGGCGAAACCACAAGGCTAATTCCGCGGCCCTCGAGCCGCGAGTGAACGTCTTGCAGCAGCAGGTCAACGATCTTCGTGGTCTCCTCAATCGAGAGCGGCTTGAACAGCACGATCTCGTCAACTCGGTTAAGAAACTCTGGCCGGAAGTGGCTTCGCAGGTCGCGCATGACCAGGTTCCTAGCACTCTCAGTAATCTCGCCCTTAGAGGAGATCCCCTCAAGCAGGTACTGAGAACCGATGTTGGAGGTCATGATGATGACCGTGTTCTTGAAGTCTACTGTCCTGCCCTGGGAGTCCGTAACCCGCCCGTCGTCGAGGATCTGCAGCAGCACGTTAAAGACATCCTGGTGCGCCTTCTCGATCTCATCGAAGAGGACAACGCTGTACGGCTTCCGGCGTACGGCCTCTGTAAGCTGCCCGCCCTCTTCGTAGCCTACGTAGCCCGGAGGGGCTCCGATCAGGCGGGAAACCGCAAACTTCTCCATGTACTCGCTCATGTCGATCCGCACCATGTTCTGGTCAGTGTCGAAGAGGGTCTCTGCCAGCGTCTTAGCCAGCTCTGTTTTGCCCACTCCAGTGGGGCCCAGGAAAATGAACGAGCCAATCGGCCGTTTCGGGTCCTTAATGCCGGCGCGCGCGCGAATGACAGCATCTGAAACGAGCTTAACCGCCTCATCTTGGCCAACCACCCGCTCATGAAGAATCTCGTCCAGCTTCAGGAGCTTTGCCTTCTCGCCCTCAACCAGCCGAGTGACCGGTATGCCAGTCCAGCGCGACACGATCTCAGCAATCTCGCCCTCGGTAACCTCTTCCCGCAGGAGCCGGTGCGATGGGTCTTTCGCCATGACCTTCTCCTCTTCCTGAAGCTGCTTCTCAAGCTGCGGAAGCTTGCCGTGCTTAAGCTCGGCTGCCTTATTGAGGTCGTACTGGCGCTCAGCCCGCTCGATTTCACGCCGAACGTGCTCAATCTGCTCACGGATCTCCTGCAGCTTGTGGATCGCACCCTTCTCCTTCTGCCACTGGGTGCGCATGCCGTCAGCCTGAAGCCTCGCCTCAGCTAGCTCCTCGGTGAGCGCTTTCAGCCGGTCTTTGCTTCCACGATCGGTCTCCTTCTTGAGCGCCGCTTCCTCGATCTCGAGCTGCATTATCCGCCGAGTAATCTCATCCAGCTCGGCAGGCATCGAGTCGATCTCGGTGCGGATAGTGGCGCACGCCTCATCCACGAGGTCGATAGCCTTGTCCGGCAGGAATCGGTCAGAGATGTAGCGCTGCGAAAGCGTCGCGGCGGCGACTAGCGCGTTATCCTGAATGCGCACGCCGTGGTGCACCTCAAATCGTTCCTTGATTCCGCGCAGAATAGAGATCGAGTCCTCAACTGTTGGCTGGTCCACCATCACCGGCTGAAAGCGGCGCTCAAGGGCGGCGTCTTTCTCGAGGTACTTCCGGTACTCATCGAGAGTAGTCGCCCCGATACAGTGCAGCTCCCCGCGAGCAAGCATCGGCTTGAGCATATTGCCCGCGTCCATCGAGCCCTCGCTCTTCCCGGCGCCGACAATAGTGTGAAGCTCGTCAACAAAGAGGATTATGCGCCCGTCTGACTTCTTGACTTCCTGCAGCACGGCCTTGAGCCGCTCCTCAAACTCTCCACGGTACTTTGCTCCCGCGATGAGCGAGCCCATGTCGAGCGAGAAAATTGTCTTGTCCTTAAGGCCCTCGGGAACATCGCCACGAACAATCCGTTGCGCTAATCCCTCGACGATTGCAGTCTTGCCAACTCCTGGCTCTCCAATGAGCACCGGATTGTTCTTCGTTTTTCGCGACAAGATTCGGATAACGCGCCGGATCTCGCCGTCGCGCCCGATGACAGGGTCAAGCTTGCCCTTCTGTGCCTCTTGCACGAGGTCGCGTCCGTAGCGGTCGAGTGCCTCGTAGGTGGCCTCAGGGTTTGCGCTCTGCACGCGCTGGTTTCCCCGCACCACGTTGAGGGCCGCAAAGAGCTTGTCACGGGTGAGCCCAAACTGAGCGCACGTCTTAGCGAAGGCGCTCTTCGGGTCGACGCTCAGCGCCGCAAGCAGCAGGTGCTCAACAGACACATACTCGTCTTTTAGGCGCTTGGCTTCCTCCTCTGCCTTTACGAAGGCCTGGCCGAGTCGGTTGCTCAGGAACACCTTGCCGGGCTCTAGCCCAGGCCCCGAAACCCTAGGCCGGCGGTCGAGCTCGCGCTCGACCTCGTCCACGAACGGCTGGAGCGGCACCTCCATCTTTTCAAAGAGGCGAGGAATAAGGCCTCCCTCTTGCGTAGCAAGGGCTGAGACCAAGTGCTCGAGGTCGACCTCGGTGTTGCCGCGCCGAACGGCATTCGCTTGGGCATCCTGGAGAGCTTCTTGTGACTTTTGAGTGAATCGTTGCAGGTCCATCTGTGTTTTGCGTCCTACGTACCGTTACCTTTCTTAACTAACCACTAAGTGACCCGAATTCGAGCGCCCCGGTCTACGCTGCGCTTCTCGGATTGAATTTAGAAACCTTCGCCAACTCTTCAAAGAGAGCCTTCTCGCCCTCCGCAAGCTTAGCCGGGACAACGATCTTCAACTCAGCAATGACGTCACCTTTTCCGCCCGACTTTAGCGGAAAACCTCGCCCTTTTAGGCGAAGCTTGCCTCCACTCTGGGATCCGGGCGGAACCGTTAACTTTATCGTTCCATCAGGCAAAACAAGGTCTACTTTCGCCCCGAGCGCAGCTTCCCACGGCGACACAGGCAGCTTCACCGTTAGGTCAGCAACACTAACTGTGTACCGTGCATGCGGCTGAATCTTTATCTTGAGAAAGAGATCCCCCTCTCCATCCTTTCCCGGAAGCCTCAGCGTACTCCCCTCAGTCGAGCCTGCCGGGATCTTCACCGTTAGGGTCCTGGTGCGGCCGCCTGCCTCCTGAAGCTGGATGTTTCTAGAGGCGCCGTTAAAAGCATCTTCAACGGAAACCTCCAAGAGCGCCTCCTGAGCCGGCGCTGCACGCCGAGCCCCAGCTCGAGCCCGCCGCCCGCCACCGAACGCACCACCAAAGCCCTCCTGGGCGCCGTAAGGCGCACCCCCTCCACCGAAGATTGCGGAGAAGAAGTCGCTAAACCCTCCCATGTCGCCGCCCTCGAAGCGCCACTGGAAAGAGCCCCCATCCTGGTCAAAACCGGGCGGAGGCTGGAAATCCTGTCCCTGCTTCCAGTTCGCGCCTAGCGCGTCGTAACGCTTGCGCTTCTGCGGGTCCGAGAGAACTTCGTTAGCCTCGTTTATCTCTTTGAAGCGCTCCTCAGCCTCTTTCGTTTTGTTGAGGTCTGGATGGTACTTCCGCGCGAGCTTGCGGTACGCCTTCTGCACCTCTTCCGGAGAGGCTCCGCGCTCAACGCCGAGCACTTCGTAGTAGTCTCTAAATTTCACGTGCTTTCCTGCGGGGTATTCCTTGAGGGACTCTACGAAATGTAAGCACGAAATCCTCTCTTTCCAACCCATAAAACACGGAAAAGTTCGCCCTTCAACCGCGCCTAAGGAGTAGGTCTTACAGGGAGGCTCCAACCGGGGCACTTTTCCCGTTTCGACTCGGCGCTGTGCCTATCCGGGCGTCGCCAAGCCTACTTGCTAACCCGCTAACGCCGGGTAGTATACCGAGAGCCTCATATGGGGCACTTTCAGAGGTTCCGGCACAATGTCCCTGCGCGGCCAAGTCATCAGTCACGAGCAAACCACTAAGACCGGGGTCATTAGGATCGACGACTCTGCACACGTAGTGGTTTTCATGGAGGGGGACATCATCAACCACCCCCAAAAGGGCGAGTCCCTCGTTGGACGGGGTGTTCAATTCGACGTAGTTCAGACCGCCAATGGCCTGATAGCCGTCAATATCCGCCTCTTCCGCGGCAAGCTTTTTCGTCCTGGTGAGTGGTTCTGGGTTGTGGCCGCTCCAATCCTCGTTGTCGCTGCGACGTACGCGCTTAGGCTGGCCGTTGGGTACCCAATTATTCACGCATACCTGATCGCAGTGAACTTTACGACGTTCTTGCTCTGCTTCATCGTCGCGCGCCACCCTTGGACGTACCAAACCCGCCCGTCTGAGGCAGCGCTTTTCCTCCTTGCAGTGGCTGGAGGTGCCCCGTGCGCTCTCATATCAAGCTTCTTACTGCCAACTAAATTAGCCAGTGACGCGGGTCGCTTCGCAGCCTTCGCGATGCTTGTTGCCCAACTGATTCTGCTCTACCGCTACGAGCCACTCTTCTTCACCCAAACCTCCCTTGAGATTCTCCTGCTCAAGCGCTAGCACGCTTGGAACCTTCTTACTCCAGAGGCCCGGACGTGAACGTGCACCTAAACGTGCACGTGAACGCACCCGAACAAACTCATACGCTTATCCGCGCGCCACAAATTACGACAGCCCGACCCAAAAGCCCCTAACGACTCTTCCGCGCCCTAGCATCCTCCGCCGCTTTGAGCGCTGCACGAGCAGACGGGGTGTCAATTCGCCGCAGAGCGTACGCCGCGGAGCTGGCGACGCCGACGTTCCTGTCGTACATCAGCCCAGCTATCACGGGGACAGCACGCTCCGATCGCTCGCCGCAACGGCCGACAACGTGAAGAGCCTTATTCCGCTCCGCTGCGCTGTCGCTCTGAAGCGCTGCTATTGCGCGAGGGAGCGCCTTCTCGTCACAGCACCCCGCAGCCGCAGCTATCGAGAGCACCGCAACCAGAAACAGACCCTCGCGGGTGCTGCCTGTACGAAGTCCAGTACGCGAGGGTGTACCCTCAGCCATCTTGTTCACCATTTCCCCGGCCGAAACGGGCCCACGGGTTCCCAGAGAGGTGCGGATCCCGGTCGCTATCGCTCTGAGCATCATCTTCCGGGGGTGAAACATCGCGGGGCCGGATAAGGCCAGAGGCTCCAAACTCCGGCAGGAGGGTGGACGGCCGGTTCCAGGTGACAATACAGAGGTTCTCTTCAGCGCGCGTTACAGCGACGTACAGAAGATTTTGCTCCAGGCCGCCTGCCGGGTAGCTCTTTGATGACGGATTCCAGAGAAGAACGGAGAAGAACTCAAGCCCCTTTACCTGCCGAACGTCAGTCACCAATATCCCCTCCTCAAAGGAGAACGAGAACTCATCACCGAGCCTCACCCGCGGCCCAAACGTCGGCTGAAGCATCTGAAACGCAAACTTGGCTTCCTGCGGGGTGGAGCAGATGACACATGCGATCCGATTGGGGTAGAGCTCTCCTGCCTTGGTTAGCCACTGGAGAACGTGCTCGATACCCTGCGATTCGTTGCGGCACTTAAACCAGATTGGGGTCCTGCCAGCTCTTCCTGACTTCACAAGCTCCCGTCGCTGAATGAAATCAGCAAGCCGCATGATCTGCAGCGTCGAGCGGTGGCTCACCTCCAGCGAGACGTAGTGAGACATCTCATCCCCAAAGTTCCAGTGCTTTCGCAGAGCCTCCCACCCCGGGAAAGCTTGGGTCTGGTCGAGGTTCTGGGATACATCTCCCACCAGCGTAAGGTCTCTCTGGTCCTTAACTGCGCCAATGATTGTTGCAAGTTCCACAGGCGATAGATCCTGCACCTCGTCAACAACGATGTGCCCATAACTGCCGAAGCTCCCGCCTTCCACAACGGTAGAGCCCGTCAGCCGCTGAAAGATTCGAAGTAGCAGCGCGTCATCGTTCCAGTCGAATACACCCTCTGCGAAATCTCGTTCCGTTGCCTCCCGCGCCTGCTGAACTGCTTCCCGCGCCAACCCTGGGGTCTTGCCAAGCTCGCCGAGCAGCTCCGAGCTTGAGAGGACTCGCAGCAGCTCCCTCTTCAGGTCCTCAATCCCAACCCGCTCACCCAAGCGCCGCTGAACTGTGGTGTCGATACACCCGAGTATTTCGACCGAACGCTTTACGCGCGACACCGCCAGCGGCACCTGTCCAGCGCCTCGCTGGATCCGGAACTCGGTAGAGCCCGCAATAGCTTTGAGCGTGCGCGCAGCCCACTCGTGGTAGGTACGAACCGACACTCCTGATATCCCAGCTGACGGAAGCGAGTTCTCGACGTAGGCCCGCAGGGCCGGGCTTAGCACGATCACACAAGCCTCGTGAGGCTTAAGCGGAGAATTGTCATGGTGCAGGAGCCACGCCAGTCGGTGGATTGCGACAGTTGTCTTGCCTGAGCCAGCGATGCCCTGGATCAGAATCGCGCTCTTTGCGTCTACAGTGATTGAACGAAACTGCTCTGCGGTAATTAACGAGAGGATCTCAGGCAACCGTCCATCTGATCCCTTGTCGCCACGGGCGCCCGAGGCTGCCTCCCATCGGCCTTCCTGAGCGCTCCAGCGGAATGACCCGTAGCGACTCTCAATGCCTAGCAGCTCTCCCCTCTTTATCTCCAGACGGTTACGGGTCACCACCCGTCCAGCCCGCTCACGCCCGAGGATCTCTTCGCAGTAGTCCTCGCCCTCTTTGTACTCGTAGTAAAGCTTCGAGATCGGAGCCCTACGCCAGTCGATAATCCGGCAGTCAGTGTTCGCCGAGAATCCAAGCTTGTACTCAATCGCGTGAGAGCCTCCGCTGGAGGTCTCTTCCTCAAGCTCAATTCGGGCGAAGTAAGGGCTCTCTTGCTGCTTCTTAAGAAGCTCGACCTCTTCCCGTTTTGCGTCCTTCAGCCCGTGGGAGACAGCCTCATCCGAGGCCAGAAGAGCTTTGTCATCGACGCGGCGCGTCTCCAGAATTTCGGAGGTAAGGGCGCGCGCTCTCTTGTTCTCAAACGAGAGTCGCTCCTTGGCCCTCGAGATCTGAGATGTGATGGAGTCCTGCACCGTGCGGAACACCCGCTCCTCGGTCGCTATGCTCTCCTGCTCTTGCTGAGTGATCGTCATGTCTGGGAACCACAAAAAGCCCTCGGCTTTTAGCACACTTGTGGCTCCCGAGCACTAGCGAAGCGCTCAAATGAGAGGGGCCCGCCGGGCAACGCCAATCAGGCGACCGCAGCGGGCCCAAACGTCCTGTAAGGACGCCAACTAGTTACTCTCAAAAAGGGCTAGCGCCTCATTGAGTCGAGCCTCCGTGATGGGGTCCTCGAGCACAGTGACCGAGCGCCGGTTGACCGCATACGACGGCCATGTGCCGACCACGTCACGGATGGCCAGCGTTCCCTTTCGCACGCCACTGATAACCCTTAGGTCATCGGCATTTCGATTCCAGGGCCGCGCGCCAGCATTAGCCATTACCGACTCAAACACGTCAGCCACAGGCATCGCCACTGGCCCACTCAGCAGCCGCGTCGAGGACCGGTACTGGCTCTCAACATTCGACTGAAGCGGCGCAATATTGTTCGACATAAACAGCCGCGTGCCAGCCGGAGTGCGGCTCGAGTAGACCGCGTAGGCATCTTGATACCCTTGCGGCCCAGCCTGGTACACGTTTCCGATGACGTCCAGGTAGGTGCCCACGTCGAACCCGTCTGGATCAGAGATGTTAGTCGTATTCCACGAGCTTGTGCCGCCCCATCCGAAGATCACGTTGTTCACCATCTCGCCTCGGGTGTTGTACTTCCAACGAATATTGCGGTCGTAATTGGCAGCCAGGAGATTCCCCTGGAACACCACATTCCGGGCTCCCTCTCCAACCAACACACCGTTGCCTCGCGCACCCAGTGGGTGGATCGAGTCGTACAGCGCTTCGGAGATGATGCTATCCTTGACGGAAACATCGCTCACCGCACCTACTGTCAGCATGTTGGTGTCGATACCCCAGGACATCGAGAGGTTGTTGAGCTGGATGTTGTTCGCATCCGAGCCCTGGAGCTTTATGCTTCTGCGGTAGGCTGGGTCCGTGCCAGCGGCATCATCACCACTGCGCAGCGTAAGGTGCTCTATCCGAACATCGTGCGTAGTCACCTTGAACCCGCCGTTCGACACTAGGATTCCAGGCGACGGCGCAGTCTGTCCTGCAACAACCAGGTCTGGCTCACTGACGACCAGGTCATCCGCGAGCTTGATCCGCCCCGATACCTCAAACACACACACTCGCGGCACCGGCTGGCTAATACAGTCGCGCAGTGTTCCTGTCCCTGAGTCGGCTAGCGAGGTAACCTTGATCACGCTGTACGACTTCTGCGCGCCCACAGACGGGGTCGCCGTTGGCGTAGGCGAAGCTGGGACCGGCGTCGCAGAACTCGTCGGGCTCGGCGTCGGAGTCCGGGTCGGGGTCGGAGTTGCCGTTCCTGTTGCCGTCGGTGTCGCAGTGATAGTCGGCGTCGGAGTGCGAGTCGCTGTAGGTGTCGACGTTGCACTCGGGGTTGCCGTCGGTGTGGAGGTCGGTATTGCCGTGTTTGTTGGAGTCGCGGACATCGTCGCTGTCGGCGACGGAGTAGGCGTGGCCGGAACCGGCGTTGCGGTGGCTTGGCCAGACCCAGCGCCGGCGTCACCTGTGAATGAGAAGATGAAGTTCTCCAAGTTTGTGTACCCGTTGCTTGCTATCGCCGTGGGGTTTGCGGGCACGTTAAAGACGCGAGTTGCAGCGGGAATCGCAGACCATGCGTCTTTCGGATTATTGAGATCCTTAATCGAACCATCGATCAGGATTCGGCCGGGAGTCGGGCAGTAGCCCGAGCCGCCTGTATTGGTCACGCAACACGTCTTCGTGGTCGTGCAGTCCTTGTGCAGCCCAGTGTTGCTTGTCACCTCCCGCACGATGCGGGTGTCGTGGGGGTAGCGGTTCCAAGGCCGAGCGCCAACATCGCCCACGAGCGAACCGAGCAAGTTGCCCGGCAGCAGCAGGTTCGCGGCAGCATTTGAAAGAGGGAACGCGGGAGCGCTTGCCTGCATCGACGTAGGCAGCCCTTTGCCGTTTGCGTTGGCAATGAGCCATTCACTGCCTGAGTCTGTTGGCCGAGTATTAGAGCCGACGTTATGCGACACGTACACCTTCGAGGAGAGCGGTGTCAGGCTGCTGTAGTAGAATACTGGCGAGGCCGTGTCGCCAGTCGTCGGGCCGCGCTGGTACACGTTGTTCATGAAGTTAATGCGATTTGCCGCCCCGCCTGAACTGTAGTCCATGTTCCACTGGTTGTAGCCAGAGGTGCTCGTGTTCGCAAAGTTGTAGACGTAGTTGTTTAGGAACTCTACGTCGGAATTTGACTTCATTCGGATGTGACGGCCGTTAGAGTTCGCCACGAGGTTTCTGTAGTAGGTAATATTTTTGGTGTTCGAGCCCAGCAGCGAAAACATCGAGTGCTTTCCTTCGGTGTCGCCATGATTCGAGTTGTTGAGGCCCTCGGCCACTATCGAGTTTGAAATAGTAAAGTTCCGCACAGGCGTTGTTCCATCTGCAGTGCCATTGGCTCCGGTGTAGGTGGAAATCGACTCGTCCATGCCCCACGTCACCGATACGTGGTCGAATACGATACGCTCCACGGGGTCCGATGAGCTGATGCCCCATACCCCAAGCCCGTCGCGGTCACTCGCCTTGACGCCGTTGCCGCCATCGGTTGGAAGATTTCGATCGCCAGGCCTCGATGCGATGTGCTGAATCAGCACGTCATCAGCCTGCACTACTATTGAGCCGTCTCTAACCTGGATGCCAGGGTACGGCGCAGTCTGACCAAACACGGAGAGGTTTGGGGATTTCACGGATATCTTTGTGAGCAGGTTAATGTAGCCAGCCACCTCGAACACACAGGTTCGGGGACCGCTCGCCTGCATGCATGCGCGGAGCGATCCTGTGCCTGAGTCATTAAGGTTGGTTACTTTGTAGATCGTAGTCTTGGCGGGTGAGGAACCTCGCCCTGAGCCCGCTACAGTAGTGGTTCCGAAGCCTACGGCTCCGGGAAAGACGGGCAGAGACGACGACTGCGCTGCCGCCTCCCCGCAAAGAAAGAAGGTCACAGCGGCAAGCGCCGCTGTAACCGAAGACAGTTTCTTTATCTCGCCAGTGAACAGGCTACCAAACAAAACCGAAAAAAACTCTCTCAACATGCGCTGCAACCAAAAAAAACAAGCCTCGGTCGAGCGCCAGCCTACGCTGGCGCTCGCCCGAAAAACCTCCGACTCACAATCGTCGGCTAAACCAATTTGAACCGCCGAACTGCTCCAGGATGAAACTTCCATCCCTTGAGACCAAGGTACGGTGCTTGCGTCCAAGCCACCAGCGAAGGCGAAAAGAAAAATTCTATGATTTGCGTCATTGGCTAGGGCTGACTTGTGATCGAGATCAGCCCTTAAAGATAAGGGAGATTTACGATCTCTTGAGTCCGGCTTGAAGCAGCTTCATTCGCCGTCGCAACAGAGGAAAAAAAATCAGAAAGGGGTTTTATTGATTGAGGAAAGCCCAATTAAGCCAAGCGGCGCTCTCGCAACTCACCGGAAACGCTCGTGCCATTGAGCTGTGCATAGAGCGAGCCTTCTGTGCGCGAGAGGCTGAGCTCGTTTCGCTTCTCTAGGGCTGCCACGAGCCCCGCAATTAATCCTTCACCGAAAGAGTAAAAGCGAATCTCCTCTCCCCGAAAGATCTTGCCCTCAACAAGCTGCGAGTAGACTAGGTCGGCAGAGCGATGGCAGTACACCGCTACCCGCCGAGCAGCTTTCGAAGCCCTGTGCAGCCTCTCCGGAAGAGGGGCTCCTATCTCTACCCAGGTCTTTAGCGCGCCATCAAGCCCACGAACGGCTATGGTTGGCTCATCCGGGGCCCCGATGCCGGGTGAGAACGCGATCCCTTCCTCCAGCTCGCAGGCGTAGGCCAAGACTCTGGTGAACATAAACTCCAGGCTCTCAGACGGATGAAGCGCCGTAGGGAGCTTCACCTGCTCGTAGACACCCCGATCCAAGTCTGAGATGTCGAGCGAGAAGTGGTATACAGTTGACTTGGGCGACACGCGGTTATCTTTGGCTCCTGGCTAAGGCCCGAAGTAGCTGAAGCCGGGCCTAAGGCGGACTCTAACCCTAACGTCATCTTTTTCGCCACCGGTTCCTCTCGCAGTCCGCGGCTACCTTTGAAGCTACAGCGGGCAAGAGGAGCCCCAGTATTTGGCTCAATACTGGGGCTGCCTACCCGCCCATTGCATCGGCAGCTTAGGTATCTCCCTAGCTAGATTTGCCGCGGCTCTCCTTAACCCTCTCGAGCATGAGCAGTCTGACCTTCGCCCGGTCGACCGGTGACGGCTTCGCGCAGCTCTCAGAACGGTTCTCTTGATCGGCCAGATGGGTAACCAGGTAGTATTGGCCTGCACACGCCAAGCGGCCGGCAGCCGCACCTTCTCCTAGGCTCTCATCAACCGCAGGGCATGACTTGTAATACCGCGTAAGTATCTCTTGTTCGCAGTCTCCTGCCGACAGTCCGACACAAGACGACCAGAAAGCCGTCGAGCAGAGGTATTTGACGAAGACCTCATTCTTGGCGTCGTCGCTCATGCGCTGAATGTCAGCCTCATCAGCTACGGACGATAAGCCCGTCATAACGAGGTACACGGCCCCGAAGATAATCGTTATCGCGGTGACAGCTATAATTCTCAAGGCTATTTTCATTTTTACCATCCCTACATCCGTTTCCGCCCCATCCTGCCAGAAGTAGTTTTTACTCGTGAGGGATTGAGCGCGCCGAGCCCAATGGCAAATTCCCTGCGCTCAGAAAATTGTGGGCGCAGTCACCAACGGTCTCGACTTTCGATATGGCGCTCTCGAGCGAAACGTCTCATTTGAGCCGACGTGATTTCACAGGCTTAGTCTGTTCCTGTGACAAGGGGCACCGACAAGCCTTCAGTACGCTCACGCACCCCTGCCGCATCAGTTGGTTAGTATTCAAACCTATGGGATACTCTCCACGTCCCCAAGCAAGAGTAATGCCAAGTTCGAGAGCGAAGTCCCTATGAGTTCCGCTGTTGCAAAGACGTCCTTCGATAAGTACGCCGCCTACAGTAAGGCCGTTCAAGTTCCCAAGAACGAGGCGCGCTTTCTGCGCTCGCTCTACAAAGAGCTCAACGGCACAGAGCCGCAGGTTCTGCGCGAGGATTTCTGCGGCACCTTCGCCATCTGCTGCGAGTGGGTGAAGCTCGATTCAAAGAAGCGGGCCATCGGGCTCGATATCGACCCTGAGCCGCTCGCCTACGGCACTAAGCACTACCTGCCAAAGCTGACAGAGAGCCAGCGCAAGCGCGTCAAGGCGCTTGAGCGTGATGTGCTCGGGAGAAACCTGCTTCGCTCAGACCTCATCTGCGCACTTAACTTTAGCTACTTTGCGTTTCACGCCCGCGACACGTTAGTCCAGTACTTCCGCTCCTGCCGGCGTTCGCTGCAAGACAACGGGCTCTTCGTCGTGGATACCTTCGGGGGTCCTCAGCACAGTGACGCATCTCTCGACACCAGGAAGCTCCCTGGGCTTGTCTACTACTTTGAGCAGGAGCACTTCGACCCAATAAACAACCGAACCAAGTTCAATATCCACTTTAAGCCCGGCAAGTCCCGCCGCAAGAAGCGGGCCTTCTCCTACGACTGGAGGATGTGGAGCATCCCTGAGATTCGCGACGCCATGCTCGATGCCGGATTCTCGTCCGTCGATGTCTACTGGGAGGGAACAGCTCGCGATGGTCGCGGCAGCGGCCGGTTCACGCGAAAGAGACGAGGCGAGTCCTGCTTGGTCTGGGTGGCGTACGTGGTCGGGCGTAAGTAATCGCGCTACCGTTACTTGACCAACGCTTTCCACTCCTCAGGCTTAAAGCCAACGAGGGCCGCCGAGTCACTCAGAACAAACGGCCTCTTTACGAGCATTCCATCGGCTGCCAGGGCCTGAAGAGCCTCTTGCTCGCTCATCCCGCTCAACTGCTCCGAAAAGCCCCCGTTGCGATAGCTCTGGCCTGAAGTGTTAAACACCGCGCGCACAGACCCACGGCGCCGAATCATCTCTCGAAGCGCCGCTGTCGGTGGCCCCTCTTTTGAGATATCGACCGCCTCGTGCGGCACTCCCGTATCCCTCAAAAACGCCAGGGCTTTTTTGCAAGTCGAACATTTTGGATAGACGTACACTTTCAGCATTCCAGAGCTATACGCTGACGTATGCCCCTATGCCAAGCGCTTTAGGGCGTTTTTAGAGATTTTTAGCTGACCTCAGTTGCGTACCTCCCCGCTCTATTTATCCTTATAGGTGCGGGACACAAGGACCGAACTGTATGAATAACCACATCGCGCCAGTCGCCATCCGATTCAATCCGGAGAGCGATCTAGACCTATCAAGGTCTTCAGTAGAAAATATTTCTAAACTCCTGGGTCGACCAAAAATCGGAGGGTTTCGCCCAGTGGCTCTACTGGCACGGCAAGGCGGAATGCTGGTCGGCACATCACCTCTTCAGCCAGCGCACGCTCCAATGCAGGCGGAAGCGAACCGAGCCGCGCCGACGAGCCCCCGGATTGATTTGGCGAACGAGGCTTTCAGCGCACTACAAGTAAGGCACCAGCTCTCCAGGGTCATTTTCATCCTAGACTGCTCCCAAAGCATGGGGGATTCCCTCTTCGTTGAGCGAAGAAGCGAGTCGAAGATTTCACACCTCAGAAGCCGTATACGTAACCTGCCGGACGACTACTTGCCGGCCGAGACTAAGGTCTCTCTTATTACCCTTCGCGATGAGGCTCACGAGGTTCGCGGGCCAGGCGAGGAGAGCCTGTCGGCATTCAAGGATCTTGTGCAGAGCGCCGAGTGCGATCCATCTGGCTTAACAGCTTTCACTCCAGCGCTCATAAAAGCAAAAGAGATCATCGAGCGTGACCGGAAAGAATTGGGGCATCTACCGCGTTCCTTAGTGGTTTTCCTGACCGACGGACACGACAACGAAGAACGCGTTCTCGCTCCGCGCGCAGTTCGAGAGCTTCGAGAGCTCAATGCAGCCGTCGTCATGGGCGGAATCGGCGAGTCGTACGATTTCTCAAGAGTTGTTCATCTAGCCGGCGTCGCTGGTTACTCTGGATGGGCCCACTCGCCAATCGAGCGGGTGTCCGATACATCGGCATCCACTTTTGACCTTTTTTCGGGCCTTATCCCCAGAATGGCGCGAGATATCGAGTGCCATGACTCGTACCTTACGTTCCAGGCTTATGGCGCTTTTGATCACCTCACATCGGCAACCTATTCTATATGCAGAGTGCCGACGAAGAAATCGCTCGGTACGAATTCCGCTTTCCCAGTTTCCTCGGCTAGGGTTCGAGGCGGATATGCGGAGACGGTGCGCGGGATATTGCTGGAGGACCCCTCAAAAGAACTCGACCTGCGCCTCTTTGCCACCGCTCAAGCCGGCCCCACCTCTGAAATCGGTATCGAAGTATCGGTGGTAGATGCCAGCAACGGAGGGCTGCACCTTCAAGACGTTCAAGAGTCAAAGAGCATGGTCTACCAATGGCTGCTCGGCCTGATCGCTAAAACGGGTGACCAATCAGCAATTCAGGACTTGAGGGACCGACTTCCCTCCGACCATCCGGTTCGTCAGTTCTTGCAAGCAGCAGACTTAAAACAGCACTTCGGTCCTGACGATAATCACGGAACCTTCATGGGCCGCTCGATTCTCGGAAGTGTGTCCGGAGCAAAGATTAACGACTGGTCACGAGTCGCCGGCCATCCCGAACCCCGCCAACTCTCTCCTCTTCATTCGGGCGCTCTAGGCCCGCTCAGCAAGCCAGTTTTTTCAGATATCGCTCCTGCAAATTCGCCAAACCCAGCGGCGTACGACAAAGTGCCGGACCGGAATTCGCCGCAGCTTCAGCTCATCAGCCCGACCGGGACACCCATCCAAAGCTTTTCCCTGGACGGCCTCTTCAAGTCAGGGAAAAGCTTCATGATCGGGCGTGAAAGCTCTGCAGACCTTTGCCTGTCGACTGGGTCTGTGAGCCGCAAACATTGTGAACTGAAGCTCGCAGGCGGCACGCTGGTTATTAGTGACCTGGGCTCCCGCAACGGCACCTTCCTGAACGGCCTTCGAGTCGCCTCTCTTGAAGAGGTCGTTGTGCAAAACGGCGACACCATCTCAATATGCGACCACAAGCTTCTAGTTCAATTGCGCGGCGTTTCGACGTAACCGCTTTCTTCCGGATAGCGGCCTCAGGAAGGCTAGCGCCTCCGTCCAGCTCAATCTGAGACCCCTTCTAGATTCGCTTACGGACAGGGCTGGCATGTGATGGGGGCCGCGTGACATCTTCTTACCACTCCGTCTCTGGGGCTCTAATGCTCAAGTCTGCGGCTGTTCTGCCGATCTTGAGGTTTTGAAGGTATGGAATCCTACACTCAGCTATTTATCCTTTTGCTCTTCGCTGGGCTGCTGTTCGCAATAGTCGTTGCTCCCGTGTTCGCGCTCTATTTCTACTGGTCTAGTTGGCGTGACAAGCGCGGTTATCGGCGCTTCTGTCAGGCTATCGACGCCTGGGACAGCAGTCGGAATCGCTCTACTTCAGCTCTCGTCGAAGGCCACACGGTGCGGCCTCTTTTCTTATCCCTCAACGCGTCAAAGTCTGACATTGAGCGCGATCTCGACCCTCAAGAGCCAGGGTTTCTGTCGCTGCCCCGCCAGCTTCCTCGACTCTCGACGAATGGCGGCTCAGTCTTGGCGATCCGTGTTGATTGCGACTTCCCGGCTTCCTTCGCTTTTACCCTCGAGACGCTACTCGACAAGGC
>OMIG01000142.1 GCA_900299035.1 Pseudomonadota bacterium | reverse complement strand
ACGTGAACGTGCCCGAAAGAGCCGATTCGTTTTCTCGGGTCATCATTTGGGACAAATGGCCCTCAAGCTTCGAAACAAGGGCTTGCTAAGCAACGGTTCATCGGGGAAGGCTTGCCGGCCCTTCGTATTAAGAAACCTCGCTCTCACCGCCAGACCTCTGAGCGGAAGCTGCTGCGCGGGTGCGTTCACGTGCACCTTTACGTCCGGACCGCGAGATACCGCATGAAAAACGGAACTATGCCGGCGTAGATCCCGGGTCTGAGCTTCCGCCACCACCCGGACGCCCGCGAGCTTCTGCGATGCGCTTGACGATACGGCCCTTGCTCAGGTCGTACGGAGAGATCTCTACGATAACTTTGTCGCCCGGCAGCACGCGGATGTAGAACTTGCGCATCTTGCCAGCCAGGTGCGCGAGCACCTCGTGGCCATTGTCACACTGCACACGGAATGCGTTTGGGAAGCACTCCTTCACCACACCGTTAAGTTCAATCGCGTCTTTTGCCATGTAATCCGTTTCCCTACTTCTGCGTCGTTGTTAAGAGCCTGCCGCAACCGGAACCCGCCGCAGACTACTCTCGCCTAAACCCTTATGCAACCAGCGCCGGATTCGCGGCGCCTCTCGCCCCTTCTAGTTCTCTCCCGTGAACGCCCCGATCCTGCGGAACTTAGCGTACCGCTGGGCCAGCAGGTCCTTGACCGTCAGCTTGGCAAGCGGGTCGAGGTTCCTCACGAGCGCCGCCCTGAGCAGCTCCGCAGCCTCCTTGTGGTTGCTGTGGGCTCCGCCGGATGGCTCCGGAACGATCTCATCGATCAGGTTCAGGCGCTTGAGGTCTTGGGCCGTCAGGTTGAGCGCCTCAGCGGCGGTCGAAGCCTGCTCGGTCGACACCTCGGCCTTGTCCGACGAGTGCCAGAGGATCGAAGCGCAGCCTTCTGGGGTGATTACTGAGTAGCACGCATTCTCAAGCATGAGGATGCGGTCGGTTACGCCCAGCGCCAGAGCGCCGCCACTGCCGCCCTCTCCTATCACCACGCTGATGATAGGAACGGTAAGCTCAGACAGCTCTGCCAGGTTGCGCGCGATCGCCTCAGCCTGTCCACGCTCCTCGGCCTCGAGGCCTGGGAACGCGCCCTGCGTGTCGATGAACGTGATGAGCGGCAGGCCAAACTTCTCAGCCATGCGAAACAGGCGCAGCGCCTTGCGGTACCCTTCTGGGTTCGGCATTCCGAAGTTGCGCTTGAGGCGCTCCGCTGTCGTGCGGCCACGCTGGTGGCCAACGATCATGACCGGCACCTCGCCCAGGCGCGCCGTGCCGCCGACGATCGCCTCGTCGTCCTTAAAGAGACGGTCCCCGTGGAACTCAATGAAATCGGTAAAGATAAACTTGATGTAGTCCAGCGTGAATGGGCGGTCGACGTGCCGCGAGAGCAGAACGCGCTGGTACGGAGAGAGCTTTCCGTAGATCTCCTTGCGCACCTTCGAGACCTTGGTCTCAAGCGCTGCGTACTCCGCGCGCCGCGACTGATTGCCGCTCGCAAGTTCGTCCTTGAGGCGCTCAAGCTGGTACTCAAGCTCAACCAGGGGACGCTCAAACTCAAGCGGATGCTCAATAGGGCTCATACTGCTCTCACCTTGAAAAACAAAGAGTTAGAACACAAGTCGGGGATGATTCCACACAATGCGGGTTGTGGTCAAACCGCCCCGACACACCACAACTACCTGATACAACAACTTATTCAGCCGCTTTGGCGCGTCTCACTACGTAATTCGCCACCGCGAACAGCATCGGCGTGACAGCCATCGAGAGCAGCGTCACAGAGAGCAGAAGAGAGAAAGACTCCCCAGAGAAATGCCCGAGCGCCACGCCTGCGCCCCCGATCACGAACGCAAACTCCCCCACCTGCGAGAGCCCCGCCCCAACCGAGACGGCAGCCCCAGGCGCGCTTCCGAACATAAGCACCACTGCCCCAATGACAACTGCCTTGAGCGCCACGATCGTCGCCGCCAAGGGCACAATCGTTGACGCATGCGCCGCAAAAAACTGCGGGTCAAAGAGCATGCCGACCGAGGCAAAGAAGATTAGCGCAAAGAGATCGCGTAACCCCGAAACGTCACTGTGCGCCTGCTGCCGAAAGTCTGTCTCACTGAGCAGCATGCCCGCCACAAAAGCCCCGAGCGCAAACGAGAATCCCATCTCGTGAAACGCAGCCCCTGTCCCAAACGCAACGCCGAGGGTGGCGAGGAAGAGCAGCTCCTTCGAGTCACGCCGTGCAATAAATCGGAAGAAGCGCGGCAGGAACCGGTTGCCGGCAACTAAGATGAGCGCCAGAAACAGCGCCGACTTGCCGAGAGCGACAGCGAGCGGCTCCAACCCGATACTCTCCTGCGTGAGCTGCGGCACGATGAGCATGATCGGCACCACAGCGAGATCCTGGGCAACAAGCACCGCAACTCCCAGCCGCCCGATCGAAGAATCGAGCGTCTTGCGCGCCTCAAGCACCTTGACCACGACCATCGTGCTAGAGAGCGATACAGCCGAGCCGAACCAGATCGCGTCTTGCGGCGGCATGCCAAACGCGAAAGCCACCAGGTATCCGCCAAGGGCGCAGATAACAACCTGCAGCGGCGTTGCGATAAACGAGATCTTGGCGAGCCGACGCAGGTCAGAGAGCGAAAACTCGAGCCCGATCGCAAAGAGCAGCAGCGCGATCCCGATCTCCGCCAGCATCTTGATGTCGTCAACCTGCTGAACCGTGACCCCGCCCGTGTAAGGGCCCACCATCACGCCGGCCAGGATGTAGCCAAAGATGAGCGGCTGCCTGAGCGTGTGCGCCACCATTCCGCCCACCAGCGCAGCCAGGATGATGTATATCAGGTCCGTTGCTATTCCCACGGCGCGAGGATACCAGGAAAGCGCCGGAGCGGCAGCCCCTCAGGCGCGACCGCTGCCGTTAGCCTTACCCTTTTCCCTACCCTACGCCTCGTAGCCGCGCTCGGCGATGTAGCTCTGGAAGAACGTCCAATCGTTGTCAGATAGCGCTACGACACCTCGGATCGCTTCGGCAGAGTCAAGCTTCTCGCCCCCCTCTCCACACTCGCGCAGCGGAACCGCTCTGCTTCGCTGGACTGCTTGAAGCGCAGCCTTGTTCGTTGTCGGGGTTGGCGAGCCTGCTCACGAAGGCACCCTTACTATTAGGGCTCTCTGTATTCCTTGAAGCAGTCCATCGGAACCGCAAGGAACGGCTTTGACTTAAGCACCGCTACCTTATCGAGAGCCTCCATGGTTGCGCTGTGCTGAGTGAGCGGGACTAGGGTGCCGCCGACCTTTACCTTGAGGGCGTTCCGTAGGTCCTTCGCGAGGTCGATCGGCTTGGGCTCCATCCTGTAGAGGAAGTAGTTCGGGTCAAGCCCCGACTCAGTCACGAGCTTGAGCAGAATCTTGTGGCGCTCATCATCGCACGGAAAGCGCTTGAACGGCTGCCGGGTCAGGATGCGTGTCGAAAGCTCGCGCAGGGTAAGGTCAGAGCAGCTGCTCCACGCGTCGATGTGGTAGTTTGCCCAGTACTCTGTCATGCGCAGGACAGTTGCGAGCGAGAGGTCCTCTACGTTCTTGGCGCGCAGCACCTCGACCATCGCCGCATCGGCTGGAAGGTCATACCCTGCCTGAAACAGCTCGCGGGCACGCCGCCCAAGGCCGATCATCATCTGCTCTCCCACTTTGCAGGTGCGGTGACCGTACACCTGGCGGTACATGTCTGCGCGGGCCCTAAAGAAGCTTTCGAGCGAATCGACACCCTCCTCTTCTATGGCAAACTGCCCGTCGTCTGTGATCGTGAGGTACTTCTGGATGATGGCGAGGTCGTAGTCTCCGTACTTAACCCCGGCGAAGTGCCCATCTCGGAGCACCCAGTCTCCCCGGTCCGTGTTCCAGCCGCCGCCGGTGATCATCTGCCAAGTCCACTGCGGAACAGACCCGTCCTCTCGCAGCATCGCGCTCAGGTCGTTAACCCCTTGCCGCCCAAGAATACCCTCAAGCTTCGCCCGGAAGCCGGGGTCCTCTTCGATGATCTTGCGCGATATGATCTCGTGCGCATCGCTGTTTTGAGGAAACCATACCCACTGCGCCACGTGCGAGCCGGGGGCGATGTGCCCCAGGTCGTGAAGGAGCGCGTAGGCCACCACGGCTTTGCCGTACTGGTCAATCTGCTTCTGTATCCCCTCAGATACCCGCGGGCGAAGGTCGTCTAGGAGCTGCGCCGTAAGGTACGCGCAGCCAAGCACGTGACCGAACCGTGGCTGCACAGCATCCGGAAATACCCACGAACCCGCCGATAGCTGGCTTATGTGGCGCATGCGCTGAAGCACCGGCGCGTCGAGCAGCCCCTTAATAACCTGGTGCAGCGGGTTGCCAGGCTTGAGATCGACCCCGTGCAGCGGGTCGAGCGTAGAGCGCACTAGCCACGGCCTGTTCTCTGCCTTGCCTTTGAAGCGGCGGTAGGCCTGCTCAGCAACGAAGAGGTCGTGCTCCTTCTCTGCCGTGCGCTGAAAGGCGCTGGGGGGGACTGTCAGTCGATCGTTAGAGGTGGCTTCCCCTAACCCTGTGGAATTCTGCGATGCGGCAAACGGCTCCATAAGCTACCTCGTAGTGCGACTTGTTGAGAGAAATACAGTCGCGTCAAAGCTTACGGAGCGCCCAGATCCTAGTCAAAACAACCTCAAGCAAAAATGCTTTCCAAGAACCCCCGCGAGCCACTGCCCGCCAGATCTAGCCAATACTGACTATTTCGGTCAGGTACAGAGAATCCTGGGCGAAGGTCCAGCCTGAAGGCAGGCGACGAAAAAAGGAGTCTCCCTTCGCCCTAATACTCCACCGGAATCGGGTCCAGGCTGCGCCACAGGTGCCATGTCGCGACCGTGCGCCATGGTCGCCACGTGTCGCCGAGGGCGATAAGCTCCTTTTTTGTTGCCGATTCCCCGCCGCGGTACGTCTTTTCGATGGCGCGGATGAGCCCTATGTCTTGCAGCGGATACACATCAGGACGGTTGAGGTGGAAGATGAGAAACATCTCGGCGGTCCACTGCCCAATACCGCGGACATCACACAGGAGCCTCACAAGCTCTTCGTCGGTTTTAGCATGGAAGCCGCGTGGCTTTAGCTTCCCAGAGATGAAGTGCTGCGAGAGATCCTGGATGTAGGAAACCTTCTGCTGAGAGAGCCCGCACGACCGAAGCAGGCGGCTGCTCGACGCGAGGACACGCTCCGGCGAGATCTCTGACACGGCAACGGCGAACCTATCCCACACAGATTGAGCTGCCTTAACAGATATCTGTTGGCCAACGATGGCTCTCAAGAGCGTCTCGAAGGCTGACCCTCGGGAGCGAAATCGAGCGTCTGTACATTCAGCGATCAGGCGCCTCATCACGGGATCCCTGAGGCTTAGCTCACGGCAGGCTTGGCGCCAGTAATCAGGGACACGAGAGTTGCTCATACAGGCCAGATGAATCCTCCAGAAAAAATCTGTCAAGAGGCTCAAGAGAGGTTTATGAGCCGTGCGTTATAGAGGTAACAAAAAGGGCGACGAGCTTATATCGCCTTTTGCGGGGACATTTGCGAGCAGGTGCACGTGCTCGCTGGCGGGGGATGATGAAAAGAAAAAATGGCACGGGTCGTCAGGACTCTAGGACAAGGGTGCTTGAAAGAGCCAATCTACACGGAGAGAAACCAAACCTCACTCCTCTCCAGCGGCTGAGAGAGGCGCTGCTGGAGGGCGGCGAGAAGCTCATGCGCCGGCAGGCACATGGCGCGGAAGCCTTTCATGCGCTTCTGGGCACGTGCCGGGAAGCTCTCAAACCCTGCGATCTCCTCGCCCGGCTCATCGTCTGCAGGGCGCACTAGCCAGCCACGCTTGGCGGGCTCGTTTCGCCAGTAGGTCATCTGGCGCTTGGCGAAGCGGCGAGTGTGGAGCGCTATCTCGTGGGCTAGCTGCTCGTGGCGCAGCTCACCTGCCAGGAGCGCCTTGGCCTGCTTGTACCCTAAGGTCTCAAGTGCCGGCACGTCACCGAACCTGGAAAGGATCGCTTGAGTCTCCTGCGCCAATCCGCGCTCAACCATCAGCGCCGAGCGCGCGTCTATCCTGGCGTACAGCTCGCTGCGCGGGCGGCACAGCACGAGCACAATTGAGACGATGTCAGCGCCTGAGAACTCGTGCGCGGCGAGAAGCTCGCTCGGCTTTTTCCCTGTGACCCTAACGATCTCAAGGGCACGCGAGATGCGCTGCACGTCGTTGCGGTTAAGTCGCGCTGCGGTGTCAGGGTCGGCTTGCGCCAGCTCTGCGTACATCTGCTCCGGAGACAGCGCAGCGACAGCGGCGCGAACGTCCGCCGGGGTCGGCGGCACCTCAGCCAAGCCGTGAAGCAAGATCGTAAAGTACATGCCTGAGCCGCCCACCAGGAGCGGCAGCTTGCCACGCTCGCGGATATCCCGAACGGCGTCCAAAGCGAGAGTGCGAAACTGCGCGACGTTAGCTGACTGGTTCGGCTCAAACACATCCAGCAGGTGGTGCGGCACCCCTCCTCTCTCCGTTAGCGAGAGCTTCGCAGAGCCAACGTCGAGCCCACGGTACACCTGCACGGAGTCCACGTTCACCACTTCGCCGTTAAGCCCCTGCGCGAGCGCAATCGATAGGTCGCTCTTGCCCGAAGCTGTAGGGCCACACACTGCCACGGTGGTGATCGGTTTCTTGAGCATGAAAAGGCGCTACCGGTCTCGGCCAAACCAGCGCTCAACCGCATCGCGGCTGAACTCGGCTACGACGGGGCGCCCGTGCGGACAGGCACCTGAGAGCTCTGCCTCATCCATCTGCGCAAAGAGGGCGTACGCCTCAGGGCGGGACATCGTGTCGCCAGAACGAACGCTTGCGTGGCACGCGATGCGAGCCGCCATGTGATCAATTCGCTCCTCAAGCCGCTCGCGCCAGCCTTCCACGACCGGCTCAGCCGCAAGCTCCTTGAGCAGAGCTCCACAGCGCAGGTGGGAGATGATTGCGGGCACTCCATGAATCTCGACTGTGTCGAGCGATGACTGCTTAATCTCAAACGCAAGCGCTGCGAGCGCCTCCTGCTGGTCCATCAGGGCTGCGACCTGCTCTGCGGTGAGCTTTACGCTCTCTGGAATGAGAAGCTTCTGGGTGGTTAGCTTCTGCTCGGCTCGCGCCCTTCGAATGCGGTTGTAGTTAACCCGCTCGTGCGCCGCATGCATGTCGACCACTACGAGCCGCTCATCGAGCTCACACACGAGGTAGCAGTTAAGCACCTGTCCGACGTAGCGCAGGCTTGAGAATCGGAACTCTCCCTCGTCCGGCGCAGCCACGGGAGCAGCCGGAGCTGGAGCCAGTACTGGCATCCGCGGCGCCTCCGCCACCTGAGGTGCCACATCCTCCTGCCGAACGTACGACGAAACCGCCTGCGGGGCTGGCTGATAGCGCGGACCTTCTGGGAACGCCTCGCGCACTAAGTCTTGCAGGGAACGGGACGATTCGGCCGGCGCCGCCTGCATAAAGGAGAGCGGCTGGGCACGCATCGTTATCGCGGGGGCTGCAGCGACTGCTGCATTTTCGGCCACTGGCTGCGGCACCTGCATCTTCATCTGCATCGGCACCTGCATCGGCCTCTTAATGCGCCGCACCGCAGAGAGCACCGCCCCCTGCACTACTGCAAAGATCTGGTTTGGGTGCCTAAAACGAACTTCACTCTTCTGTGGATGCACGTTCACGTCGACATCCGGCGCAGGGAGCGAGATTGCGAGGTAGCCGACCGGGAACTCCCGGTCTTTGAGCATCGAGTCGTACCCTTCACGCACAGCGCGCACCACGATCTTGTCCGACACCAGCCGATTGTTAATCAGAACAACCAGCCCCGTGGCGTCAGCTAGCGCCTGGCCTGGGTGCCCAAGCCTGCCGGCAACAGTGATGCCACCCTCGGTGAAGCTTACTGGCATTAAGTCTCCTGGGCACACCTGCGCCCCGCGCTCTTCAAGTGAGCCCGCCCGCGGGAGGTTAAGCACCTCGTCGCCATCAGCGATAAGGCGGTAGCGAACATCCGGCCGAGCGAGGCTCGACTGCGCAAGCCATGTTCGGATCTTGGCCATCTCGGAGCGCGGCGACTTAAGGAACTTCCGGCGCGCTGGGACGTTGAAGAAGAGGTGCTCTACCTCAATCTCGGTGCCTTCGCTCCAGGCGCAGCTCTGCACGTCGGCCAGCTTGCCGCCACGGTAGGTGACGCTTGTGCCGACCTCGCTCTCGCGCGAGCGGGTCACGAGCCGAACTTTTGCGACCGCCGCTATCGAGGCGAGCGCCTCGCCGCGGAATCCCATAGTCTGAATAGTCGTGAGGTCCTCTATCGATGAGACCTTCGAGGTGGCGTGGCGCTCAAAAGCCAGGATCGCCTCGTCGCGGCTCATGCCGCACCCGTTGTCGCGCACCTTGAGGCGGCTGTGTCCGCCCGACTCAAGCATGACGCACACGTCGGTGGCGCCGGCGTCGACCGCGTTGTCGACGAGCTCGCGCACAACTGAAGACGGCCGTTCCACCACCTCCCCTGCCGCAATCTGGTTGATGACCGTGTCCGGAAGTACCTTAATCCGCATCCCTATTCCCACGCCGGAACGACCGACACCTCGCGTTCCTTTCCGTAAATGCCGCCGCGGCGCAGCGTGAGACGCAGGCTCTCCGTGCGGCTGGTGCGCCGGATACTATCCTCCACCTCGTCACGATTGTGAACTCTTTCCCCGTTTACCTTGTAAATCAGGTCGGCGCCTTCGATATCTCGCTGGAATCCTCTAACAATACCCCCGTTGGTGATCTCCTGCTCGATGGCGCGGATGCCGCCCTTGGCGGCCGTGCCGGCGGGCAGGACCCGCAGCACCATGGGCCCCTGGTCGGTGTCGACCAGGTACCAGCCGAGGTTTGGCCGGCGCACGCGCCCCGTGGCGAGCAGCTCGGGCAGGATGCGCTTTATGCTGTTAATCGGCACCGCGAAGCCTATTCCCGCCGAGTCTCCCGACTGGCTCAAGATGGCCGTGTTGATTCCTATCAGCCGCCCATCAGCGTCGAGCAGCGGCCCACCGGAGTTGCCAGGATTGATCGCTGCGTCTGTCTGGATGAGGTCCTTGAGCACTGCGCCGCGCGGCGTCTTCATCGTGCGGTCGAGCGAAGAGATGATGCCCGTTGTCAGGCTGCGGTAGAGCCCAAACGGGTTCCCGATTGCGAGCACGCGCTGCCCGACCTCAAGCCCGCTTGAGTCGCCCTGCGGCAGCGGCGCGAGCCCCTTTGGGACGTCCGATAGCTGAAACACCGCGATGTCACTCTCGGCGTCGAGGCCGACCAGCTTCGCGCGGCTGTTGCGCCCGTTGGCGAGCATGATCTCAACGCTTCCGCCGGACTCGAGCGCCCCCTCTATCACGTGCAGGTTAGTGATGACGATGCCGCGCTGGGCGTCGACGATTGTGCCGGTGCCAGTGCCCTGCTGCGGCTTTAGCTCATCGAAGAAGGCGAAGGGGTCCACCACGTACGTCTTGGTGGTGATGAACACTACCGACTGGTTGGCGCGCTTGTAGGCGTCGATCGTTCGCTGCTCCTCCTCGGTGCGAGAGGCGAGCTGCGGCGCAGCGATGGCGAGGCTTGCTTGAGCGAGGGCCAGCAGGGCCGCGGCGATCGCTACGACTCCCCTCATCGGCCCTAGGCCTCCCCCATGTCGTCGCCACTGGATGAGATGTGGCGCACACGCTCTACCTTAATGACGCCAGGCACCATCTCGATGGCCCGCTTGATGCGGTGCAGCTGGTGGGCGTCCTCGATAATCATCTCGAAATGGATCGCGGCCTTCCCGCGCTCTGTCTTGATCTGGGCGCTGGTGATGTTCGCCCCGTTTGCCGTGATGGCCTGCGTGACGCTTGCCAGCAGCCCCATCTGGTCTTGCGAGGCAACCGTGATGCGAACTCGGCGCGGGGCCTTAACGACCGTGTCCCACTCCACTTCAACGCGGCGCAGCGGGTCGCTGTTGAGCACCTCCGGACAGTCTGCGTAGTGCACCGTGACGCCGCGCCCGCGGGTGATGAAGCCCACGATGCGGTCTCCCGGGAGCGGCTCACAGCACTTGGCGAACCGAATGAGGATGCTGTCGAGGCCCGAGACACGCACGCCTACCCGCTCGCGGCTGCCCTTGGCAGCGCGCTGGAAGATGCGCTGAATCGGGCTCTGCTGTGACTCTAGCTTCTCCTCGACCTCAGAGTCCTCAGGGACGAGCTTAGCGATCACCTTGGAGGTGCTGATGCGGCCGTAGCCGATGCCTGCGTACAGCTCGCCCGGAGACTTCAGCCCCAGCTCTGACGCAACCTCAGCCAGCTTCCCTTCTTTCTCAAGCTTCTTGACGCCGAGCTTCACCTTGCGCAGGTCTTTGGAGAGTATCTCCATGCCGAGCGCGAGCGAGCGAGCGTGCTCCTCAGCCTTGAGGAACGCGCGAATCCGCTGCTTGGCTTTCGATGACTTGACGAACTTGAGCCAGTCCTTGCTCGGGACGTGCGTCTTTGAAGTGATGACCTCGACCGTGTCTCCGTTCGAGAGGCGGTGCTCAAGCGACACCATCTGCCCGTTCACCCGCGCCCCGACGGTGCGGTGCCCCACGTCGGTGTGGACCATGTAGGCGAAGTCTACTGGCGTTGACCCGTAGGCCAGCCGAACCAGGTCGCCCTTCGGGGTGAAGACGAACACCTCTTCGGGGTACAGCTCTCCCTTCACCGACTGGATAAACTCATCAGGGTTCTTGAGGTACTGCTGCGTCTCAACCAGCTCCTTGACCCACTGCAGGTCGAAGGCCGGCGCGGCGCCGCCCTCCTTGTAGCGCCAGTGTGCCGCGATGCCCTCCTCTGCCACGCGGTTCATGTCTGGCGTGCGGATCTGAATCTCAATGCGCTGTCCCTCCGGGCCGATAACCGTCGTGTGGAGCGACTGGTACATGTTCGGCTTGGGCATCGCGATGTAGTCCTTGAATCGGCCCGGCACCGGCTTCCAGGTTGAGTGCACAACGCCGAGCGACTCGTAGCAGGCGCGCACCGTGGGCACGATCACGCGAAACCCGAGGATGTCGTAGACCTCCTCGAACGACAGCTTGTCGCGGTCCATCTTGGCCCAGATTGAGAAGTAGTGCTTGCCGCGCCCCTTGACTGATGCTGACACTCCAGCTTCCGCCAGGTGTTTCTGGATCTCAAGCGTCACGCGGTCGACGTACGCCTCACGCTCCGGAGCGGTGTGCGCCACGTGCTCCTGAATCTGCTTGTACATCTCAGGACGCAGGTACATCAGGCACAGGTCCTCAAGCTCTGACTTGAGCCAGTGGATACCGAGCCGGTTGGCCAGCGGCGCGTAGATCTCTTGGGTCTCGGAGGCGATGCGGCGCTGCTTCTCTTCGCTAAAGAAGGTAAGCGTGCGCATGTTGTGGAGCCGGTCACACAGCTTGACGAGAACAACCCGGATGTCTTTGGCCATCGCCAGGAGCATCTTGCGGAAGTTCTCCGCCTGTTTCTCCTCTCGCGACTCGAACTCGATTCGGGTGAGCTTCGTCACCCCTTCCACGATGTCCGCAACGCTTGGGCCAAACTCTTTCTGCAGGTCATCGCGAGTGACCTCGCTGTCTTCAATCGTGTCGTGCAGCAGTGACGCTATGACTGACGGCTCGTCCAGCTTGAGCTGGCAGACGAGCATGGCCGTCTCCTCGACGTGCTTGAAGTACGGGTCGCCCGACGCGCGGACCTGGCCGCGGTGGCACTCTTCTGCAAAGTCGTACGCTTTCTTTAGGGTAACGAGGTCGGGGGACGGATGGTACTTCTTGAGGGCTTCAGCGATCTGCTCAAAAGACATGTTGTGCGCTAAAACCCCTCACTAAACCTCGACGAACTGCCCTACTCCTCGTCGTCGTCGCTGTCGGCGGCGATCGGGCCGGTCTGCTTGAGGGCTTCCTTGAGGAAGTCCTCAGCGCGGCTCTCTCCGCCGTTGGTAAAGAGCCCGGCGCCGATCTCTTGGCGACGCTCACGCTCAGCCATCTCCGCTGCGCGCTGAGCCTCAGCCTCACGGGCCTTCTGCTCTTCCCACGCTGCGGTCTCTTCCGGTGTCATGAAACGAACCTTGCCGTCTGCGATCTCGCGTAGCGCGGTGACGACCGCCTTGTTGCGACGGTCTGCGATCTGCACAGCTCCGCCCTGGAGGATCTGCTTCGTGCGCTTCGAGGCGAGCTGCACGAGCGAAAAACGGTTATTCTCCTGAACGAGGCAATCTTCAACGGTGATACGAGCCATACGCAAACTCCACTTCTGCCGGCAGCAAGCTGTCCCTTCCAAGAGCCCAAAAGTCGGCTAAACGACCAACCTGAGGCCCAACGTCAGGGCCGGCAATCAACAGCAATCGCTCTTAAAGAAAACGGCTCCCCTTTTGAGTTCTCCGCAAAGGCACTCGGTGGGGTAAGCAGCCGAATTATTTAGATAACGCGGACAGTACCAGAGGTGCACCTTAGTGTAAATGGCTGGCTCCAGGGCTCCTAAAAGCTCCCGTTTTCACCCTAAAAACCGACCCACAACGAAGAAAAATTTGATAATCACGTTTCATTTCAGGTAGATGTAAGGCCTAGCCGCGATCATGTCCCGGGCCCCTATCGTATTTTGAACCAGCGGCTCAAGACCACTATGGAACCGAGCAAAGGACCAGAGCGCGACAACATCGTTCGCCTTCCGAAGCTCCCCGACTCCGAGGGGCAGGAGACTCCTGCGCCCGGATTTATTCAGCAGCAGCAGAGACCGCCTGAGCCGATCGCCAATATCGAGCGCGCGCTCGGCAACGAACGGATTCTGCATGACGCCCTCTCACAGTGCCTCGAGCATCTTCGAACGGCATCCACCTTTCTCGACGAGTCGATTACGAAGAGTCCTGGGGTCGACGTGACACACCTGCTGAACGCCCGGGTGCCGCTCAACATCTCTCTCAACAAGGTGCAGAACGTAATCACCCTGCTCGAACGAGTGAACCTTCCGCCCTCCACGAGAGTTCTCCAGGACCTTCACACCCTGAAAGGTTCTATCAATGAGAGCCTCACGATCTTCGCAGAACCCTCGAAGGGTCGGCTTGAGGCAGTCAGCCATTCGCCCGAGAGCAAGGGCCGTGTCAGCGAAGTCAGCGCTTCGCTTCTAAAAACAATCGCCGACGTAGAGCTGCTAGTCGGACGGCAGAAGATTCGTATCGCCCGGGCAGTCCAAGAGCTGGGCTTGGCCCAGCAACCTCCAGGTTTGCCGCCCCACGAGCAGTTCCCGAGAGAGTCCGCGTAACGGATCCCCAAGAAGTTTGCGCCGCAGCGTTTCACGCACTCCGTGTGTTAGTAGTAGTCTTGCAGCGCCCGCACCTCAAGGAACGTGCGGTCCTTGACCATCTCAAGCGCATGAGCCACCGCATCCGCTGCGGCGATCGTGGTGTAGGTGGGGATCCGAAGCTCGTTTGCCACCAGCCGGATCGACTTTGAGTCCATGACCGGCATCGACCAGCCTTCTGGGGTGTTGAGCACGAGCGCAACCTCCCCTTCGCCTAGCCTGTCAACGATGTGAGGAGAGCCCTCCCGCACCTTCTTGACCACCTCAACCTCGAAGCCCTGGTCTCGCAGGTGCTGTGCAGTTCCCTTGGTCGCGATGAGCGAGAACCCAAGCTTGGAGAGCTTGCGCGCAATCGGCTCAAGCCTCCGCTTGTCGTCTTCCTTGATGCTCAAGAACACAGCGCCCTCAGTGGGCAGCGAGATGTTCGAGGCAAACTGGCTCTTGGCGAACGCGCCGCCGAAGTTGGCGTGCAGCCCCATCACCTCGCCCGTCGACTTCATCTCAGGGCCGAGCACCGTGTCAACGCCAGGGAACTTGCTGAACGGGAACACCGACGCTTTGACAGACACGTAGCCACGAGGCTCGATCTCCTTCGCCCCGACCTCCCCGAGTGACTTGCCTGCCATGAGGCGCGAGGCCACCTTAGCCCACGGCATGCCGGTCGCTTTGCTGACGAACGGCACCGTGCGCGACGCGCGCGGATTCACCTCAAGGATGTAGGCGTCCTTGCCGTTTGCCACAGCGAACTGAATGTTCATTAGGCCAACCACGCTCAGCTCAGAGGCGAGCAGCCTGGCTTGACGCTTGAGTTCGTCGATTACTTCGGCGCTGAGCGTCTGCGGCGGCAGGCAGCACGAGCTGTCGCCCGAGTGGATACCGGCCGGCTCGATGTGCTCCATGACTCCGGCGATCATCACCTGCTTGCCGTCGCTGACCGCGTCAACGTCGACTTCAATCGCGCCGTCGAGGAACCGGTCGAGCAGCACCGGACGATCGTGCGAAACCTCCACGCCCTCCTGCATGTAGCCCAGCACCTCTTCCTCGGTGTACACAACGCGCATCGCCCGTCCGCCGAGCACGAACGAGGGTCGAATCATGAGCGGAAATCCGATCTTCCTGGCAGCAGCGAGCGCCTCTTCAGTCGAGCGCGCCGTTGCGTACGGCGGCTGCTGGAGCTTCAGGCGCGCCACGAGGGCCGAGAATCGCTCGCGGTCCTCTGCGATGTCGATAGATTCCACCGAGGTGCCGATAACTGGGACGCCGAGAGCGGCGAGCTCTGCCGAGATGCGAAGCGGCGTCTGCCCCCCGAACTGCACGATAACGCCGAACGGCTGCTCGCGCTCGACGATCGCCATCACCGACTCAACCGTGAGCGGCTCGAAGTAGAGCCGGTCACTCGTGTCGTAGTCAGTCGAGACGGTCTCTGGGTTGCAGTTCACCATGATCGTCTCAAAGCCGTCGTCCTTGAGCGCCATAGACGCATGGACGCAGCAGTAGTCGAACTCGATCCCTTGCCCGATGCGGTTGGGGCCTGCTCCGAGAATGATCACCTTCTTGCGCGCGGTGGGAGGCGCCTCCGACATGCCGCTGTACGACGAGTACAGGTACGGCGTGTTCGCAACAAACTCAGCTGCGCAGGTGTCTACCTTCCTAAACGACGGCAGCACCCCGAGCTGCTTGCGGCGGGTGCGCACCATGAGCTCCGTGCAGCCGGTCAGGGCTGCGAGCCGGCGGTCCGAGAACCCCATCGACTTCAGCTCCCGAAGCTCGTCGGCAGGCAGATCCGCAATTTTGCGGCCCTTGAGGGCCTCTTCAGCCTGAATGATCTCTTCAATCTCGCCGAGGAACCACGGGTCGATCTTAGAAGACGAGAACAGGTCGCGCACCGAGAACCCGGCACGGAACGCCTCACCCACCAGCCACAGCCGGTGTGGCGCCGCGACTCCGCAGGCGTCGAGGAGCTCGCGCTTCCCCATCGACTTCGTCAGCTTGGCGCGGTCGAATCCGTACGTGTCCATCTCCATCGAGGAGATCGCCTTCTGCAGCGCTTCCTTGAAGGTGGCGCCGAACGAGAGCACCTCACCCACCGACTTCATCTGGGTTCCAAGCGACGGGTCAGCCATCGGGAACTTCTCGAAGTTAAATCGCGGGATCTTAACGACCACGTAGTCAATCGACGGCTCGAAGCACGCCGGGGTCTCCTTGGTGATGTCATTGGGGATCTCGTCGAGCGTGTAGCCAACCGCGAGCTTCGCGGCGATCTTGGCGATCGGGAAGCCGGTCGCCTTCGAGGCGAGCGCGGAGCTGCGCGACACGCGCGGGTTCATCTCGATCACGATGATGCGGCCGTCCTTCGGGTTGACAGCAAACTGCACGTTCGAGCCGCCCGTGTCGACGCCGATGCGCCGAATGACTTTTATCGCAGCGTCTCGCAGGAGCTGATACTCTTTGTCGGTCAGGGTCTGGATCGGGGCCACCGTGATTGAGTCGCCAGTGTGGACGCCCATCGGGTCGAGGTTCTCGATGCCGCACACGATGACGACGTTGTCCTTGAGGTCTCGCATCACCTCAAGCTCCATCTCCTTCCAGCCCAGCAGCGACTCCTCGATCAGCACTTCGTGGTTGGGGCTCGCCGCCAGGGCGATCGAAACCTTGCGGTGCAGCTCGTCAGCCTTGTAGACGATGCCTCCGCCAGTGCCGCCTAGGGTGCGGGACGGACGCAGCACGAGCGGGTACCCGAGCTCCTTCGCTGCTCGCTCAGCGTCACCGAGCGAGGTGGCGATCATCGAGCGCGCCGACTCAAGGCCGATCTCGTCCATCGCTGTGCGGAAAAGCTCGCGGTCTTCGGCCGTCTTGATGGCGTCGACCTTAGCGCCGATCAGCTCACAGCCGTACTTCTTGAAAACGCCCCGCTCCTCAAGCTCAAGAGCGGTGTTGAGCGCCGTCTGGCCTCCCATCGTCGGGAGCACCGCGTCTGGCCGCTCGATGCGGATGATCTCCTCAACGAAGTCGGCGGTGATAGGCTCGATGTAGGTGCGGTCAGCGAACTCCGGGTCGGTCATGATGGTCGCTGGGTTTGAGTTGACCAGGATGACTTTGTAGCCATCAGCCTTGAGCGCCTTGATGGCCTGCGTGCCTGAGTAGTCGAACTCGCAGGCCTGGCCGATGACGATCGGGCCGGAGCCGATCAGGAGGATGGACTTAATGTCAGTTCTCTTTGGCATGGTCTAGCGCCTCCCCTCTCCCTTTGCTGCCTGGTCCCCGGTGCCCGTCACGAGCCGGAAGAACCGCTCGAAGAGGTAGCGAGAGTCGTGCGGTCCCGGCGAAGCCTCTGGGTGGTACTGCACCGAGAAGGCCCGGTGTGCCCGGCTCTCAAGCCCCTCTACCGTCATGTCGTTTAAGTTCAGGTGCGAAACGAAGGCCTCCTTCGAGAGCCCCTCTTTGCGCACCGCGAAGCCGTGATTCTGAACCGTGATCTCGACTTTCCCTGTGGTCTCGTCACGCACCGGGTGGTTTCCGCCGCGGTGGCCGAACTTGAGCTTGTAGGTCGAGCCGCCGAGCGCCTGCCCGAGGATCTGGTGCCCGAGACAGATGCCGAACATCGGCACCTTGCCCAAGAGCTCCTTGACCGGCTTCACGACGTAGCCGAGCGTCGCAGGATCGCCCGGGCCGTTAGAGAGGAAGAGCCCGTCGGGCCTGAGCGCCAGTATCTCCGCCGAGGTCGTGCCAGCCGGAACCACCGTCACGCGGAATCCAACGTCAACCAGCAGCCGCAGGATGTTGGTCTTGATGCCACAGTCGATAGCAACGACGTGCGGCCGTGACACGAGCTGCTCCTGCGAGAGCTTGCGCGAGTGCCCCGCCGCAAGCGTCCACGAGGGGGCGTCCCAGGTGTAGATCTCCTTGCACGCGACCGCTTTCACGTAGTCCTTGCCCTCCATCGAGCCGAGGCTGCGCGCGCGCGCCACTAGCTGATCTGGCTTTACGTCCTCGCCGCCAGCCATGGCAGCCATCTGAGAGCCATTGTCGCGCAGGTAGGAAACGATCTCGCGGGTGTCGACACCCTCCAGCCCCATCACGCCGCTGTTCGCCAAGTACTGCGAGAGCGACATCGTGGCGCGGAAGTTTGAGGGGGCCTTGTGGGCCGCGCGGACAACCAGCCCTTCGGTGAAGATGCGCGACGACTCGACATCCTCCTCGTTGCAGCCGACGTTGCCGATGTGCGGGTAGGTGAAGCACATAATCTGGCCGGCGTAGCTTGGGTCAGTGAGAATCTCTTGGTAGCCGTACATCGAGGTGTTGAACACCGCCTCGCCCTCGACTGGGTTTGAGGCGCCGCGAAGCGCGCCGAAGCAGCGCCCCTTGAAGACCTTTCCGTCAGCAAGCGCGAGGTACCCGACCTCTCCCCTCGCTTCCTGCGCGCCTGTGTGCCTCTTGTCTGGTGACATGACTCTGCTCTCTATCTCTCGCCCGTTTCTACCGTGAACTCTCCGCGCCCAGCGCCCCGCCTGACACAACACGCCGCCCACCTACGAGCACGTGCGTCGCCCTTCCCATCAGCTCGCGCCCTACGAAGGGGCTGTTCTTCGACTTCGAGCGAATAGCGCCTGCCTCGAAGCACCAGCGGGCCGCTGGATCGACAACCGTGATGTCCGCCTCACTGCCCACTCGCAGCGTGCCAGAGGAGAGCCCGAACGACTTAGCTGGCCCGTAGCTCAGCAGCTCAACCATGCGTCGGCGCGAAACCTTGCCGCCTGAACAGAGCTCAACGAAGAGCGGCAGCGACGTTTGCAGCCCGAGGATGCCGACCGTTGCGCGAGAAAACTCAACCTGCTTGCTGTCGAGGTCGTGCGGCGCGTGGTCGCTCGCTATGGCGTCCACCGTGCCGTCTTCGATTCCTGCAAAGAGGCCTTCGATGTCCTCATGTCCCTTGAGGGGCGGCATCATCTTGCAGTTAGTGTCGTACCCGGAGCAGCAGCCCTCATCGAGCACCAAGTGGTGCGGGGCAACCTCGCAGGTGACGTTAATCCCGTCGTTCTTGGCGCGGCGAATGAGCTCAATGCCCCGAGCGGTTGAGACGTGGCAGATGTGGACCTTGCCCTTGGTGAAGCGCGCAAGCTCGATGTCGCGCGCAATCATCACGTCCTCTGCGACGCCGGGGAAGCCCTTGAGGCCCAGCTTGAGCGACAGCGGCGACTCGTTCATCGAGCCGCCACAGCTTAGGTTTCGATCCTCTTCGTGGCACGACAGCGGCAGGCCCAGCATCAAGCACCACTCGAGCGCCCGGCGCATGAGCCCTGCGTCAACTACCGGGTCTCCATCGTCAGAGAACGCCACGCAGCCCGCTTTCGCCAGCTCGTTGTACGGCGCAAGCTGCTTCCCTTTGCGCTCCATCGAGATTGCGCCTATCGGCAGAACGCGCGCAGCGCCCGCGGCCTTGGCCTTCTCGATGATGAAGCGAGTGACCTCTGCCGAGTCGTTGGCCGGCTTGGTGTTCGGCATGCAGCAGATGGTGGTGTACCCGCCGAGCACCGCCGCCTCAGCTCCAGTCTGAATCGTCTCTTTCCACTCCTCGCCGGGCTCGCGCAGGTGCACGTGTAGGTCAACGCAGCCCGGGATGACCCACTGCCCCTTTGCGTCGATGCGCTCGGCGTCAGCATGCTTGGCGAGAGCGCCTGGCTTCTCAACGGCGGCGATCCTGCCGTCCTCGACCAAGATGTCGTGCGCGCCGTCCAGGTTCGAGGCTGCGTCGATCACTGTTCCGTTCTGAATCACTATCGGGCGGTGGCTGCTCATTGCTCAACCTCCTCATGCGGCTCTGCTGACCGGGCGAGCAGGTAGAGAACCGCCATCCTGACCGCCACGCCGTTATTGACCTGCCTCCTAATCAAGGAGCGCGGGCCATCGGCAACTTCTCCTGAGATCTCTGTGCCCCGGTTCATTGGGCCGGGGTGAAGCACCACACTGCTCGGACAGCAGCGCGCAAGGATACCCTCAGACACGCAGTACTCTTTGGCGTACTCGTCGAGGTTGGGCACGAAGTGCTCGTTCTGGCGCTCAAGCTGCATGCGCAGGCACACCACGACATCAAGCCCCTCAAGCCCCTGCTGGAGGTCGTGCACGACGCTCACCTTGCCCCCGCCAAACGCCGCGGTGAAGTCACGCGGAACGAGGGTCGAGGGCCCAATCAGCCTAACCTCGTTGCCCAGTGTCAGGTGCGCCAAGATGTTGCTGCGAGCGACGCGCGAGTGGCGAACGTCTCCAACGAAGCCTACCTTGAGCCCCTCAAGCTGTCGGCCGCTCTCGGCGAAGTGCTGCCTGAGAGTCAGGAGGTCGAGCAGCGCCTGTGTGGGGTGCTCGTGTGCCCCGTCTCCGGCATTCACCACCGAGGCGCGAGACAGGTGCCGAGCAGCGAAGTGTGGCGAGCCGCTCTCTGAGTGGCGCATCACCAGGATGTCAGGGTTCATAGACTCAAGCGTGCGAACCGTGTCGAGCAGAGTCTCCCCTTTCTTCACAGAGCTAGAGCTTGAGCTGATATTGATGGTGTCGGCCGAGAGCCGTTTACCCGCTATGCCGAAGCTTGAGAGAGTGCGGGTCGAGGGCTCAAAGAAGACGTGGATGATTGTCTTTCCACGGAGGGTCGGGACTTTTTTGATGTCCCTTTCAGAGACCTCAACAAATGACTGTGCTGTGTCGAGGTACCGATAAATTTCGCTTTTCGAAAGCCCCTCAATGCCCAGCAAGTGGTTGACCATCGAGCGGTTAGTAAACACCTCTCGTGAGCCTTTTACAAGGGCTTGAAGGTAATTATTATCGTATCGCCGCACGATTACGTGCCGGGCGGACTTCCTGTCGGAATCCCCGGCGTGGCCCTGCCCCACTGGCGACCTCTGTCACCCGAGCCCCACGCCCACTGCCCCACGTGAACGTGCTCGTAGCCGTGAACGTGAACGCCAACCAGCTGGCATCTGCAACAGCGCCCGGGAGGCCGCGGTTCGCCTAACGGATGGGTAAACTTCCACGTTTTTCGAGTACGTTCACGTTCACGTGCAGGAGCACGTGCACGTAAAGGGACTTGAGAATAGAGCCCCCTCTCCCCCCAAGGTGAACGTTCACGGACGAGACGTTTCCACCGCCTAAAAACAAAATTGCAAGTGGTTCTCTGACTGGTGCTAAGCACAACCCCGGCTAACACCCGAAGAGACTACCGGTCGATCAGGTACACCCCATCGCGGTACCCCATCTCGCTCAGGCGCACCCTCACCAGCTGCGCTCGCTGACAGGGAACTACCCGCCCCACGTAGTCCGCCTGTATCGGCAGCTCGCGGTATCCGCGGTCAACTAAAGCCGCAAGCTCAACGCGGCGCGGCCTGCCAAAATCGATAATTGCGTCCAGTGCCGAGCGGATGGTGCGGCCGGTGAAGAGAACGTCGTCCACCAGCACGATTCGCGAGCCGGCGATCCTAAACGGGAGGTCTGTGCCGCGCAGCGTCGGCTGAGACTGCTGGCTTGAAAGGTCATCCCGGTACAGGGTTATGTCGATCACCCCGTAGGCCACCTCGATCTTCTCGATGCGCTGAATCTCCTCGGCCAGGCGCTTGCCGATGTGCTCCCCGCCCGTTCGGATGCCCACGATCGCGAGGTTTTTGAGGTCCCGGTCCTTCTCAACAATCTCAAAGCTGATGCGCGAAATGGCGCGGGAGATCGACTCCTCATCCATCACGAGCTGCCACTCGCGCGGCACCGGCTTGTACTGTTTGCTCATACGAACCCTCTTCCCAGTTACCTGTACCTGCCCTTCGCCGACGCATCAAATGCGAGCGTCCAGAGGGTCGCTTCTCGCCCAAACATGGCGACCTTCACCCCTTCAGTGTAGCTCAGGCCCAACTCGATTGTATCACCTTGTCGCGACACCTGCAGGTCTCGATCCCCACACGATATGCCGTGCCGCCGCACAACCGCCATGAGGGATCTCCGTATCTCCTCATCCGACTCTACCGCAGCCACTGAGATCGCCCGCCGCATGTGGTTCTTGAGGTCAAAGTAGTAGTAGTAAAAAGGAACTACTGCGTACAGCAGGTAGCAGCCCACGAGGCAGAGCAACGCCCCAACCCCGGCTACCCACATGCTCCGACCCGCCTCTAACTCCGGCTGTTTCGCTTTTGACCCCATTGGGAACTTTTACCAATCAAACCCTAGTTTAAGCCAGCCAGAAAAAGCGCGGCACCGCCCCTGCGGCTGGCTAGACAGAGACCGTCCCCTTTTTAGCCCGATTGGTCTAGCATCCGCCCATGCCGCTGCTCTCCCGCCGCCTCTCAGCATACCGCGTAAGCGCCCTGCTTTTTCTGCTGCTGGGGGTCGGAAACATCGCTGTCGGGCGCTCGCGCGGCACGTACTACGCGCAGAAGACCGCAGAATTCAAGGTCCAGGTTCAGGACCCCAGCCAGAAAGACCTGGCATACCTCAAGACGCTGACCAACCAGGAGTCGTTCTACAGCCTCGTCCAGCGTGGGGGCCTCTTCTTTCTGCTTATCGCAGCAGCAATCTTGGTGACCGAGAGGGCTAAGAGTCGTTAGCGCTCGTCAGCTTGATTAGGGCATCGGTGCCCTGCTCGGCGTCAACGCCGTACTCCTTGAGAGCCGAGTACACCTTGGTTGAAACGAAGAGCTCCTCAATCTTCTCAACGTCCTCGTGGATGATCTCCTGCGGCAGCTTGCCGAGAAAGATCTCGCTCGCGAGCACCAGAGAGACAAACGACCAGACCACCAGGAACATCGCGGCGCGAAAGAAGCGAAAGAGCGCCATCGACATGCTGAACATCGAGGCACACAGGAGCACCATTCCCGCCGACTCGCGCCAGCCCGGCACGTACTGATTGAGGGTCGCCGGGTTCGCAAAGAGAAGCCCGACTGTCACTAGCGCAGCAGCCAGAAGGCAGAGGTACGCGCCCTTCACCAGCCCTACTCCTTGCCCGGCGCCTGACGCGAGGGGGCGAACGAGCACCCAGCCGAAGGCCAGGCTCGCTAGCACGAGCCAGCCAGCGGCGATGAGGTAGTGCGGGTTGCGGTGAGTGAGCTCTTGCGAGAACGGGAGGTCAAGGAAAGGCAGCGCAAGCGGCACACAGCCTGCGATGATGGTGCCGATCAGGGAGATCTTGAGGATCTTGCTGACCAGGAAGGAGCCCGCCAAGAGAGCGACGGGGAGCGCGAGAGTGAGCCACGACTCAGAAAGAAGTGCCGTCATTGATGTGCCTCCAGAAGAGGACTCCCCGTGTCCGGTACTGCTCCGTTTTACTGCCCTGCTCAATAGGATGCCCTCACCGGCGAAAGGTCACGGCGCAGGCGAAAAAAACAGGCAAAGGACCCCGAGCGCAAAGATACCCGGCGGCCTTACGCAGAGTTACGCTTTGGAAGAGGCGTAAGTGAGCATGCGCCGGGGCTCCCCCGAGACAAACGGCGTTACGGTTGGGTCAGGCGCGACATGTCGATTGAGGCTCGCTCAACAGCGGGAGAGAGCGTGCGCGGTGTGACGTACTGAACGCGCTGGTCGAGGATGTAACCGACCGCCATCCCCGTCATAACAGCCACCGATATTACGATAGCTGCTGCTCGAACGGATATTGGAACCATAGGGCCTCCATCTCGTGACAGGCTCTGGTCAACAGGCACTGCAACTCCCGAACTGCTCCTTGATTCAGAACTACCGGGGAAACGTTACAGGGCGGCCAGAAGCTCCGGCAAGACCCTAACGAACTTGGAGCGCGGAATGGGCTCCCCTAGCCCCAGCCCTCGGGCATTTTCTGCTGTCGTAACGTGCACATGCGAGAAGAAGCTGACCACCTTCCAGCCTCGCCCAGAGAGCGAGGAAGCAGCCTGCGCGAGCGCTTCGAGGGGAATTGGGAGCTTCTCCAGGTCGATTATGAGCAGCCCTGCCGAAGCCTCTCCCGGAGCGCTCTCCTGCTCCAGGGCCTCCAGGGAGCGGACCGTCTTGAGCTCTTTGGCGCAGCCAGCGGCGGCCTCTTTTACCTTGGAGATGAAGAAGAGATCAGACGAGACAAGCAGAGCCCGGGCAGCCATACGTACGACCTACTCGAGCCCGAAGCTCTGGGCCTTTGCAATCAGGTTCGAGCGGGAAATGCCGAGCTGGCGGGCTGCTTCGCTCTTGTTGTTGTTGGTGCGCTTCAGCGCCGCGATGATCATGTCTCGCTCGAGCAGCTCTAGCGCCTCCTTGAGTGCCCCGGTCTTGTCGACTGCCGCTCCCTCACCTGCCTCCGAAACGCTGAGCAAAGAGGGCGAGAGGCAGCCGCGAGAAATCGAGGACTCCGTGCCGCTCATCACGTGCGCCCGCTGAAGCTCGTTCTCAAGCTGGCGGATGTTTCCCGGCCACGCGTAGCTCTCGAGCGCGAACACCGCGTCTTTTGCAATCGTCTTGCGTGCCTTGCCCGACTTCTCGGCGATCTTCTCCAGGAAGAAGTCGACTAGCAGCGGGATGTCCCCGGTGCGCTCACGCAGCGGCGGCAGAGACAGGTTTACGACATTGAGCCGGTAGTAGAGGTCTTCCCGGAAGGCGCCCTTCTTGACCATCTCTTCGAGATTTCGGTTCGTGGCGGCGATGATTCGCACGTCCACTTTGCGCTGCTTGGTGCCGCCCACCGGCATAAACGTGCCGTCCTGCAGCACGCGCAGCAGCTTCACTTGCAGCGATGGGCTCATCTCTCCAAGCTCATCCAGGAAGAACGTCCCCCCGTCGGCAACTTCGAACAGCCCCTCTTTGTCGCGAATAGCGCCAGTGAAGGCGCCCTTCACGTGGCCAAAGAGCTCGGACTCAAGCAGGTTCTCGTTGAACGCCGAGCAGTTCTGGACCACGAATGCCTTGTCACGGCGCGGGCCGTTGGCGTGCAGCGCCATGGCGACCATCTCTTTGCCGGTTCCCGACTCGCCCGTCACCAGCACAGGCACGTCGGTGTCCACCACCTTCGCCATGACCTGGTAGAGCTCTGCCATGGCTGGGCTCTTGCCGATAATCGTGCCGAACGCGAACTGGTCCTTGAGCCGAACCTGGAGCTGGCGGTTCGCTACTCGCGTCGTGTGCAGCTCGCTGTAGAGCTTGCGCGTGCGAACAGCGGCGTGCAGTCGCGCTATCAGCTCCTGGGCGTCGTAGGGCTTCGTGACGTAGTCGTCTGCGCCCTGGTCGAGACCGTGGATGATGTCTTTGAGCTCGTCCTTGCCGGTGAGCAGCAGTATCGGGGTGTAGCGCAGCTCTTCGTCAGCCTTGAGCGTGCGAGCAACTTCGTACCCGTCGGGCCCCGGCATCACGACGTCGAGCAGAATGATGTCTGGCCGCTCGCTGAAAGCTTTCTCGAGCGTCTCTGTGCCTGAGGCCGCGGTGATGACCTCGTACCCGCGGGCTGACAAGAGCTGCTGTAAGAGGAAGCGGCCTTCCTCGTTGTCATCAACCGCCAAAACCTTGAGAGGGCGACTTGCGTCAGTCATGCCGCTAGGCTCCTACAGCCGGAACTACCCCTTCATTGAGTCGAGGAAGTCCTTGTTGCTCTTGGTGTTCTCGATCTTGCCCATCAGCCACTCCATGGCCTCAACCGTGTTGAGCGGGTTGAGCACCTTGCGCAGCAGCCAGACCTTCTGGAGCACGTCGTTCTCGAGCAGCAGGTCCTCCTTGCGGGTGCCCGATGCCTTGAGGTCGAGAGCCGGATAGATGCGGCGCTCGCTCAGCTTCCTGTCGAGCACGATTTCTGAGTTGCCGGTGCCCTTGAACTCTTCGAAGATAACTTCATCCATGCGGCTTCCAGTCTCGATCAGCGCAGTGCCGATGATGGTCAGGCTGCCGCCCTCCTCCACGTTGCGCGCCGCTCCGAAGAATCGCTTCGGCTTGTGGAGCGCGTTTGAGTCCACGCCGCCCGAGAGGATCTTGCCGCTGGTCGGGGCGACCGCGTTGTAGGCGCGGGCGAGGCGGGTGATTGAGTCGAGCAGAATCACCACGTCACGCTTGTGCTCAACGAGCCGCTTCGCCTTCTCAATAACCATCTCCGCCACCTGAACGTGCCGCGCAGCGGGCTCGTCGAAGGTTGAGCTGACGACTTCGCCCTTTACCGAGCGGGCCATGTCAGTGACTTCCTCCGGGCGCTCATCGATCAGGAGAACGATCAGCACCACCTCTTTGTGGTTTTCAGTGATTGCGTTTGCGATGTTCTGCAGCAGAACCGTCTTTCCGGTTCGCGGCGGCGCTACGATCAGCGCGCGCTGTCCTTTGCCGACCGGGCAGAACAGGTCCATGATGCGAGTGGAGAGGCCGCCCTTCTTGCTGTCGAGCTTGAAGCGCTCCTTCGGGTACAGCGCTGTCAGGTTGTCGAAGTGGCTCTTGGTTTTGAGGACCTCTGGCGAGTCGTAGTTCACCGAAGTGACTTTCACGAGCGCGAAGTAGCGCTCCCTCTCCTCTTCGCGCGGCGGGCGGATCTGGCCCTCGATGATGTCTCCGGTCTTGAGGCCGAAGCGGCGAATCTGGGCGGGCGAGACGTACACGTCGTCGGTGCCCGGGAGGTAGTTGTAGTCTGGGGACCGCAGGAAGCCGAAGCCGTCCGGCAGCAGCTCAAGCACGCCACCGGCGTAAATCACGCCGTTGGACTCCGACTGCGCCCGCAAGATGGCCGGGATGAGGTCTTGGCGCCGCTTAGTGTTGGCCGCCTCGATATCCATGTCGGCTGCCATCTTAACGAGCTCTTCCGAGGTAAGTCGCTTTAGGTCATTCAGGTTCATGTTCTTCGCTCAGTGTTTCTGGTGTTATTCCTTAGGGATTATCTCTGCTGCGCGCCCTCTCTCCAGGGACCTGAAAAGACGTGGCAGTTCTTGTGGTGGTACGTAGCGTCCTGTCTGTGTCGACTTTGGCTTGCGTGTAACAACTCACTCTCTCTAGCGGGCCCGCCTGAACACTCCTGTCACCGTTGCCTCTGACCCGCTCGTGGCCCACACGGGCGACATGCTGGAGATTGCGGTGCTGTAAGGGGACTTCAGGGAGACCGCGCCGCTCAAGAAAAGCGCGCGGATGCAAAGACCGATGCCATAAATCGGCATCTCTTACCGCCTCTCATAACCAGGGTTTAGCCGCGTGTCAAGCCCCTTGGAGCCGCTCAGCGATGGTCTTGGCGGCAACCGCCCTCAGGTATGACGGCTCTAGGGCAGCTATATCCGCAAGCGAAAACGAGGCCTTCGGAGGACGACACAGGAGTATCCCGCGTCCCAGCGAGGGGGTTGTCTTAAGCTCAGAACCTGGCAGAGCAAAGGCCACCAGCGGCGAGAGCCACACCCTGCCCTGGGCGGCCCATGGAGCCTCTCCGAGGGCTGAAATTGAAACAATCTCTGGCCCTGCCACGCGGCGACCAGCGGTCCCGTCGGCCCGGCGCTCGTACGCCGCGATGAACACCTCGTCGCGCCTGGCATCCGAGACAGCCACAACGCCGGTAGCTTCTGGAGCCTGAGCGAGGCCAACCGCTGCAAGAGCATCAAATGAAGACACGCCCTGGAGCGGAACCCGCAGCTCCGTTGCCAACCCTTTGGCGTAGCTTAGGCCGATGCGCAGGCCGGTGAATGAGCCAGGGCCGACGCCGACCAGGATCTCTTCGAGCTCAGAGACTCCTAGCCCGGCAGCGCAAAGCGCTTCGTCCACCAGGGAGGGGAGGCGCTCAAAGTGATCACCCTCTCCGGATGAGGAGCTCTCAAAGACCTGGCCGTCAGGCCGAAGGATCGCCACGCTGCAAAAAGAGCCGGAGGTGTCGAGAGCGAGAGCCGCGCCTGTCACGTTTCACCGCGCATGCTACATCAGGTGCCGGTACAGATCGTTTCCGATCGCAAACACCATCAGCGCCAAGAGCAGCGCCATGCCGAACTGCGTCACGCCCTGCTGAAACCCAAGGCTCAGCGGCCCGCCCTTGAGCTTCTCAAGGGTGAAGAGGGTCAGGTGCCCGCCGTCGAGCACCGGGATCGGCAGCAGGTTAAAGACTCCCAGGCTCACGTTGAGAAAGATCATCATCATGACGACCGACACGATGCCTTCATCCGCGCTCTGCGCGGTCTGCTTGATCATCTCTATCGGGCCGCCGATCGTTTTGGTCGGCGAGATAAGCCCCGTCACGAGCGCCTTGAGAACTCGCAGCGTCCGCAGCGACAGGCCGACAACCTGCTCCGCTCCCGCAACTACGGCTGTCGTTAGTCCTGCCTCGGTGTAGGTAATCTTGGGGACGGGCGTGAGCCCGATTCGGAACGTCTTCTTTGAGCCGGTGCCTTCGAGCACATCCATCTCTGCAACATCCGGAATCGGCTGCACCTTGAGGGTCACGCGCTCAAACGTGGTGGCATCTTTGACGCTCTGCCCCTCGGCTACCTTCGGCCGGTCAATTAGCACCGCTAGCTCCCTGCCCTCAGAGCCACGCACGATCCCAACGAAATCCTCCCAACCTTGAATCTCTCGTCCGTCGACGCTTACAATCTTGTCCCCGGGCTTGATGCCGCTCTTCTCAGCCGGCAGGTCACGCATGACTGACTCAACGACTGCCGGGCCAACTTCAACGTGCGGGAGCCCCTTAAAGAAAACGATGCCCGATGCCAGGATCCAGGCGAACAGGAAGTTGAAGACCGGGCCGGCTAACACTACAGCACAGCGCGCCAGGTATGACTTCTTGAGGAACCACTTCGACTCGTCTTTGAGCAGCTTCTCCTGCTCGGGCGAGAGCTGCTGCGTGCCCTCAATCGGCGACGCGCCGCCGGCGTCGTCTCCCGCAACGGCTTTCCCCTCAAGCACGAGCGAAGGATCGTCGCCTGCCATTCGCACGAAGCCACCCAGCGGAAACCCGCGCAGTGAGTAGGTCGTCTCGCCGTAGGTCCTGGCCCACAGCACAGGGCCGAAGCCCACTGCGAACTCAAGCACCCCGACTTTGCACCACTTTGCGACCAGGAAGTGCCCGAGCTCGTGCACTGTGACTAAGATTCCAAGGATTACTATCGCCGCTACAATGCTCATCAGCTCCTACCAACGTAAAGCGCCCACGCGCTGCCTGGCCCATACCTCGACCGCAGTACACAGGTCGACGAGGTCCCCTACTGATTCATAGCCACGATCCCCGAACTTTTGCAGGGCCTCTTCGATAAGCACATGAATTGACGGGAAAGATATACGATGGCTCAAGAACTGGGCGACCGCAACCTCATTCGCCGCGTTGAACACGGCACAGGCTCCCTTGGCCCCAGCTAAGCACTCTCTAGCCCTGCGGATTCCGGGGAATCGCTGGTCATCGACCGGAAAGAATGTGAGCTCCCGGAGGGCGCCAAAGTCTAGCGGCTTCATCACGTTAGCGAGCCGCTCCTCAGGAAAGCGCAGGGCGTATGCGATCGGGCCCTTCATGTCCGGCAGCGAGAGCTGCGCCAGTACCGACTGGTCTACAAGCCTCACCATCGAGTGAATGATGCTCTGCGGGTGCACTACCACCTCAATCTGCTCGCTCGAAATTCCAAAGAGCCAGCGCGCCTCGATAACCTCAAGCGCCTTGTTGACCATCGTCGCTGAGTCGATAGTTATCTTCGCACCCATGGACCACTGCGGGTGCTTGAGCGCTCGCTCGGGGGTGATCGACGAGAACTCGCTGAGTGGCGTGTCTCGGAAGGGCCCGCCCGAGGCGGTCAAGATGAGCGAAGAGATCTCGCGCTCCCTCACCCCACGCAGAGCCTGAAAGATCGCGGAGTGCTCACTGTCGACTGGAATGAGCTTCGCTTGGCTGCGCTTGGCGGCATCAAGCACGAGCGCTCCCGCCACGACGAGGCTCTCCTTGTTTGCCAATGCCACGTCTTTGCCGGCGTCTAGCGCGGCCAGAACCCCTGAGAGGCCCGCCATGCCAACGACCGCCGCGAGCACAACGTGCGCGGACGAGCCCTTGATCGCGCTGAGAATCTCGTCTTCGCCGCACAGCAGCCGCGTGCCTTCCCACACTGGCCGGCTCGGGCTTACACCAAGCAGCTCGCACAGCTGCTCAAACGCTACCCTGCCCGGCAGCGCAGCCGCCGCCGGACGGAACTCTCGAACCTGGTCAGCCAGCAGCTGTGCCTGCCGACCGGCAACGAGCAGCTCCACCGCAAACTCTCCCGGATGAGCCCGAACTACCTCGAGCGCTGAAGTGCCGATTGAGCCGGTTGAGCCGAGGATCGCGATCCGTTTCATGAGGACACGCTACAGAAGCCCGAGGAGCACGAGGAATATGACAACTACGGGCGACGCTCCGATCATGGCGTCGAAGCGGTCGAGCACGCCGCCGTGTCCCGGGAAGATTGCGCCGAAGTCTTTGACGCCGCGCAGCCGCTTTAGGTACGACTTAGACAGGTCAGCCGCCTGTGCAGCGAGGGTAACCCACAGCGACGCGCACACGAGCACGCCGACTGAAGCGCCTGAGCCCAGGAGCCACTGCCAGAACAGCACTCCCGCAACCACGCCCGCAAGAAGTCCGGCGATCATCCCCTGCATGGTCTTGTTCGGCGAGAGCCCAGGCGCCATCTTTGAGCGCCCGATCCAGCGGCCAACGAAGTACGCTGTAGCGTCGTTGAGCGCAACAACTGCCACCATCCACCACAGGAGCTGAACACCACGCGGGGAGCCGCTGATGACGATGAGCTGCGGCGCGCACACGCCCAACAGCAGGAATGCTGTCGAGTAACGCTCGGCAAACCGCGACGCCCCCGAAACGTCCTCTCGGCCCTCAAGGACCTGCATGATGACGAGCCCCACGCCTGACAGCACCAGGCACAGGTACGAAAACTCAAAGTTCGCCGGGTAGCCCAGCACCCGGCCAACGGCCCCTACCGTCGCACCAATTGCCGGGATGACGAGCAGCGCGTAGGCGAGCGCTGCCGAGAGTGGGCGGTAGCGCTGCGTGTCTTGATCCCTGCCGAAAAGCCGAACTACTTCGAAGACTGCGGTGAACACCACAGCCGAGGCCCATGCCACAGGCAGCAGCCCGCCGTACGGAATCCAGATGGCGAGAAGCGAGAGCGCCATCGCCGCGGAGATGACGTAGAGAGCGGTCAGCAGCCGATCCTTGAGGCCGCCGTCACCTTCGAACGCGAAGGCTGAAGCCAAGGAGCTAAGCCCCATGGACCTGCTCTTGGGTGAGCCCGAACCTGCGGTTTCTTCCTGCAAAGACATTGAGGCACCTATGGAATTCGTCCCGCGAGAAGTCTGGCCACAGCACCGGCGACACAACGATCTCGGCGTAGGCCAACTGCCACAACAGGAAGTTTGAGATACGGGTCTCGTCGCTCGTCCGGATCATGAGGTCCGGGTCCGGGACGTCCGGCAGGTAGAGGTGCCGAGCAAACGACTCTCCCGAGATGGCTGCCGGGTCAACCTCACCCGCACGGGCAGCCTCAGCAAGCTTTCGCGCTGCCTGGACCAGCTCGTCTCTTCCGCCGTACGAGACAGCAAGAATGAGGTCCATTCCAGTCATGTCTTTGGTTCGCTCCTCGTTGCGCGCGAGCATCTCACGAACCGATGCCGGAAGGCGTGACGTGTCCCCCATCGCTCGCAGCCGGATCCCGTTCTTGAGCAGCAGCCCCAGCTCGCTCTCAAGGTGCTGCACGAAGAGGCTCATCAAGCCGCCGACTTCGTCCTGCGGCCTGCGCCAGTTCTCGGTTGAGAACGCGAAGAGAGTCAGGTAGCGGATTCCGAGCCTCCTGCACTCTTCAACCACCATGCGCACGCTCTTTGCGCCGTTGCGGTGCCCCTCGATGCGCGGCAGGAACCTGCGCTTCGCCCAGCGCCCGTTGCCGTCCATGATGATAGCCACGTGGCGCGGCACAGCGGCAAGCGCAGCACCCGCTGCCTTGGGTGCCTCGGCGGAGGCAACACTCGACTCTGTGACTTCACTCCCCATGGGCGCGCTGGGATAGAGGCTACACCTCCATCAGCTCCTTCTCTTTTGCGCCTGCCGAAGCGTCGACGTCAGCGATGTACTTGTCTAGGATCTTCTGTATCTCTTCCTGCGCGCGGCGGCTGTCGTCCTCCGACATCTCCTTGGCCTTCGCCTTCTTCTTGACCCCTTCGATCTCGTCGCGTCGCAGGTTGCGAAGCGCAACGCGGGTCTCTTCGCTCATCTTGCTGACCTTCTTGATCAGCTCCTTGCGCCGCTCTTCGTTGAGGCTAGGGATAACGACGCGGATCAGCGCGCCATCTCGTGACGGGTTGAGCCCGAGGTCTGACTGCTGAATAGCTTTCTCAATCGCCTCCACTGCCCCCTGGTCGTACACCTGGATGGTAAGCATGCGCGGCTCTGGCGCGGCAACGAGGCCGAGCTGCTGGAGTGATACCTGCGAGCCGTAGTAGTCAACCTGGAGGCCCTCAAGGATAGACGGCGAAGCTCGCCCGGAACGGAGCCTCTTGAGCTCAACCTTGAAGTGCTCAAGGGTCTTGCTGCACTGTGCCTTGTAGTTGTCGAAACCGCTCATAGCTTTCGTAGCCTCCCCTAGTGTGAACTGCCCCTACCCTTCGACCAGCGTGCCGACGTCCTCGCCGAGAACGATACGGCGCAAATTGCCCTCAACACCGACATTGAACACGATGATCGGCAGCTGATTGTCCATGCAGAGAGAGATAGCAGCGGTGTCCATCACCCGCAATCCCCGCTGCAGGACGTCCATGAAGGAGATCCTCTTGAACGGCTGAGCGTCCTTGTTCTTCTTCGGGTCAGAGTCGTACACGTAGTCGACCTTAGTGCCCTTGAGAATCACGTCTGCGTCCATCTCCATGGCGCGCAGGCTGGCTGCCGTGTCAGTGGTAAAGAATGGGTTCCCGGTGCCGCACGCAAAGATGACGACACGCCCCTTCTCAAGGTGGCGCGTTGCGCGGCGCTTGATGTAGGGCTCCGAGATCTCTTTCATCTCGATGGCGGAGAGAACTCGCGTAAAAACGCCTTCGGCTTCCAGCCTGTCCTGTAGCGCCAGGGCGTTCATCGCCGTGGCCAACATCCCCATGTAGTCGCCGGTGACGCGGTCGAGGCCCTGAGAGCCAGCCTGGACACCGCGGAAGATGTTGCCGCCGCCGATAACGATGGCGGTCTGGATGCCGAGCTCGCTGACCTCCTTAATCTGGGCCACGAGCTGGTTGAGGATCTTGGGGTCGATGCCGCCCTGGTTTTCACCAGCCAGGATTTCACCGCTGAGCTTGAGGAGAATTCGCTTGTACTTAATCTTTGTCATCCGTGTTCCGCTAGCGCCCTAACGAGCGCAACCCAATTAGCCCTCTTTCACCGGATGCCCGAACTGCACTATCCAGCGCACTGCTAGTATGCGCACTACAACCTAGCGCGCCGCCCCAGCCACAGCCGGAAACGGCGCGCCAGGCCGATACTTAGTTGCCGCCAACCATCGCAGCGACGTCAGCCGCGATGTTGCCAACAGACTTCTCAATGCCCTCGCCAACCTCTAGGCGGGAGATGCGGCGAACTGTCACCTTCTCTCCACAGCGCATGCTGAGGGCGTCGATGAGATCCTTGATAGTCTTGGACTCCGTCTCGTCCTTGATGAACACCTGGCGCATCAGCACCACGCCTTCGAGGAACTTGTCGACCTTGCCCGGGAGGATGCGGTCGGCCTTCTTCTTCTGCTCCTCGGTGAGCTGCTCCATGAGGATCTCCTTCTCCTTGTTGAGAACGGACTCTGGAACTTCCTCAACGGACACGTAGAGCGGCTTCATTGCTGCAACGTGCATCGCGAGGTCGCGGGCGAGCGCGCGGAAGTCTTCTCCACGGGCAACGAAGTCGGTCTCGCAGTTGAGCTCAACGACGGACACCACCTGGTCTCCCGGGTGGATGTACACGCCGAGGGTTCCCTCAGCGGCAGTCTTGCCGGAGCGCTTCTCGATATCCTTGAGGCCCTTCTTGCGGAGCACCTCAACGGCCTTGTCCATGATGCCCTCAGCCTCGTTCAGGGCTGCCTTGCAGTCCATCATTCCGGCGCCGGTCATCTCGCGGAGCTTCTTAATCATCTCACTGGTAATAGCTGACATGGTTTTTCCTTACTGGTTGATCAAACAAAAAAATCAATTTGCAGGCGGCCGCCCTGCCTGGCCCACGAGAGAGCCTCAGCAGGGCAGCCACGTGGAGCTGCGCTACGCGATCGCCGCGCCGCCCTCTGTTACTGCAGCGCCGTGAGCGCCGTTAGCGGCCTCTTTGCGCTCAGCGCCATTCTGGCCGGCACCTGGAACTCGCGCCTGGTAGATCGCCCTGCCCTCGAGCACCGCATCAGCAACCGCTGACACAAAGAGCCTGATGGTGCGGGTTGCGTCGTCGTTCGACGGAACCGGGAACGCCACCTTGTTAGGGTCTGCGTTGGTGTCGACCAGCGCCACAACCGGGATGTGCAGGCGGGTAGCCTCTGCGATGGCGATCTCTTCCTTCACAACGTCAACGACGAAGATGACGTCTGGAACCTTCTTCATGTTGCGGATACCGCCGAGGTTGGCCTCAAGCTTCTCAACCTGACGGCTGATGTCGAGACGCTCCTTCTTGTTGAGCTTGATCTTCGATCCCTCAACTGCAGCTTCGGCAAGCAGGTTCTCCATCTTGCGCATGCGCTCGATCGAGTTCTTGATGGTCTGGAAGTTGCTGAGGCATCCGCCCAGCCAGCGCGAAGCAACGTAGAAAGCGCCGCAGCGAGTTGCCTCTTCCTTGACGATGTCCTTGGCCTGCTGCTTCGTTCCGACGAAGAGCACGTTTCCTCCGAGCGCAACGCGGTCGAGGATGTACTTGCGGGCGATCTCCCACTTCCTCATCGTGAGGTCGAGGTTGATGATGTGCACGCCGTTACGGGCGCCGAAGATGTACGGAAGCATCTTCGGGTTCCAGCGCTGAGTCTGGTGGCCGTAGTGAGCCCCTGCGTCCATCAAGTTGCGAATTGTTACGGGAGTGCCCGGCTGAATAGCCTGAGCAGGAGTGGCTGACGCCTGAGCGCCGGTCGCCTGTGTGTCGGTCGACTGTGTCATGTAACTACCTCTATGGTGTCTTAGTTAGTCCTCCCCGCCCGTCCACCGCTCGTCCGCTAAGCTCATTTGAGCCCAACGTCGCGCAGCACTAAGACCGATGCGGGTGCGATAATTTCGCGGGTTTATAGCACCTTTAAGACGACGCTGCCAACTTTTGGCCGGCCCTTCGGTCGATCGAACATCGCCTCCTCAGATCAGGCACTTACGCAGCCCTCTCTCTTACCGAGCCAGGCCCCGGAAGCCCTCCACCGGCGCTAGCAAGCAGAGCCGGCTCAAGGGCTGGAGCAGTTGAGTCATCTTCTGTCTCAATCTGAAGCCTTCTCTGCCGAAAAAAGGGAGTCATTTCGCGACTAAGGATCGCTCGTTTGGTACTTTTAGGGAGTGCCTGGGACTGCGGTTCTTTCGGGGGCTTGGTGGGAGACGGGCACGGGTAGGTTCACGTTTACGATTCACGTGCACGTGCACGGGTGGGTAAACCCACGGCTCCGAATGAGTTTCGTGAAAACCGATCATTTTAAGCTTTAGAGAGGCTGTATGCAGAAGCTTGTACACATGGTCATGGACTACGCGCCGGGAGACCTGGCGTGCGCGGAGGTCGTCTCGGCTCTCGCTGCCCAGATCCCGGGCGACTACCACTGGCACATCACCTCAGTTAAGTCGTTCGACACGGTCTCCACGGGATTCGTAGTAGCTCAGCTCGGCAACCAGACCAGCGCACTCAGGCCGAGCGACACCCTGATCTACGCCAACTGCGCCCCGCGCAAGGACCGCCGCGAGGCTCGCTCGAACAACGAAGGCGAAGGGTTCCTATACGGCGTGCTCAAGAGCGGCGCTAAGATAATGGCGGTGAACTCCGGGCACTCGCTCTCGTTCGTGCGGGATGACTTGGCAGAGCTGTGGACCATAACCGTCGATACCGGCGGCTCACAGTTTCGCTCGCGCGACAACTTTCCGCAGCTCGTCGGACGCGCAGCACGCGGGCAGATCGACTTCCTCGTCGAGCGGCTAGACCCGCACGAGGTGATCCCTCCCCCGCCGGCCGCAGCGGTTGGCTACATCGACTCGTTCGGCAACTTAAAGACCACCATGCGCGACGGCTCGCCAGAGATCTCAAGCCTCAAGCCAGGTCAGCGAGTGCTCGTCTCGATCAACGACGTAGAGATGTCAGTGACGGTCGCCTCAGGCAGCTTTAATGTCCAAGAGGGCGACATTGCGCTGTCGCCCGGCTCAAGCGGCCACGGCAAGAAGTACTGGGAGATCTTCCAGCGTGGTGGGTCGGCTTGGCACACCTACAAGAAGCCGCGCCCGGGCGCTGCGATCCTCGTGCGTGCCGCGTGACGCCGTACGCGGCGGGCATTCGCGCCTCCTGATGCGCTCTCTAGCCTGCGCTACGGCAGAAGCTGGTCGGCCACCTGACCGACGAAGAATCGCGCTCCCGCTGAGGTGAGGTGCCCCTGGTCGAAGCCAAATAGGCCGTCAGGAGACTCGTCTTCCAGGCGGGTTATGCAGCTATTCTTGTCGCACATCACGCTCTCCGGGGAAATAAACGCAATTCCTCGCTTCGCGCAGATGCGGCGCAGCTCATCGTCTAATGCCTGGCGCTGCCTCAGCGCATCATCTTCTGTCCGAGGCATGTAGAGCGGCGGGCGGCTGTGGTTTGTGTCGATGTGCTCCTTGATGATCTCGGGCAGCGGCCGGCCCCAGTAGGGCATCAGTCCGATTACCACTAGCTTTGTGCGCGGCAGGAGCTGCTGCAGCTCATCAAGCTGCTTCGCTGTATTGGCGAGGATAGAGTCCGACGTGTTCGGATAGTTCTGGTGAATCCACGCAGCATGGACAACGAGCACCTCGGGCTGGAGCTTTGCGATCTTGCCAATCGTCTGCCGGTTAACTTGATCACAGTTGCCGATGCTCGAATTTGCCTCTGGAAACGGCGGACAAGCCGCCCGGGTCCACTGTGTGAGGCCAAACTCCCGAGTCTTCTGCAGCTCACGAAGTCCAGGGTATAGGGCCGCCGCGTGCGAGTCTCCCCACAGCACCAGCGCCGGGCGGCGCTCTTCGTGGCACTCGGCCGGGAATTCAACTTCGCCCGGCTCCTGCTGGTGGCAGCTGTGAGCACGCACCGACTGAAGCCACCGTTCGAGGCTAAGAGCTGCTCCGTTGAGGTAGGGAGCATCGACTAAGGCTGCTTCACGCGCGGGGAACCCTTGCCACTTCCAGCCGAGCAGCCCCACGCCCCCAAGCGCAACAACGGTCGCGACCAGAGCTGCAACTAGCCGCCCGTGGGCCTGGCGCCGGCGCAGCGGGCGCTCAAGGAGCCAGAAGGTCGCGGTAGCCAAGAGGAAGCTTGCGGCCAGCACCCCAACCCGCGCGACGAGAGGCACGTTTCCGTGCAGCCGGATGAACACAAATGACCAGATCGGCCAGTGCCACAGGTACAGCGGGTAGCTTATCTTGCCGATCGAGACGAGAGCCTCACTGCCAAGAATTCGCCTAGAGGCCGGCGCGGCCGAGTTGCAGCTAAGCGCGAGCGCCGTGCTGCACGTTGGCACCAGGGCCCACCATCCCGGAAAGGGGCAGCTCTCGGACAGCAACCAGAAGCCTGCAAGAATTCCCACTATCGCAAGCGGAGCAGCCGCTACACTGACTCGGATGGGCAGCGATCCGTGCCGACGCACAAGCCAGCCAGCAACGGCTCCCAGCGTAAGCTCCCAGAACCGCCCGAGCGGGTTGTAGAAAGCCGCTGCTGCATCTGTCGTAGAGAGAGAAACGCTCAACAGAAGGCTCAAGAGCCCAAACAGAGAGGCCACGCTCAGGAAGCTCAGCCGGGCTCGTGAGAGCGCAAACAGCAGCAAGGGCCACACGAGATAGAACTGCTCCTCGATACTAAGCGACCACAGGTGCAGGAGCGGCTTACGCTCCGACGCCGTGTCGAAGTAGCCGCTCTCGCTCCACAGCACAAAGTTTGAGGAGAAGAACGCCCCAGCGAAGACGTGCTTGCACAGCTCAGCTAGCTCCTCCCTGAACAAGAGGAAGGGCCCTGCCACGAGGACGGCAGCCAGCGTGACTGCCAGCGCCGGGAAGATGCGGCGAACGCGCCTTGAGTAGAACGACCCAACCGAGAACTTGCCCCTGTCTATGTCGTCCCAAACGAGCCTGCTGATGAGGAAGCCGGAAATGACGAAGAAGACGTCAACGCCTATGAACCCACCGGGAAGGGTTCCCGGGAAGATGTGAAACAGAACAACCCCTATGACAGCGAGCGCTCGCAGGCCGTCTACGTCTCGTCGGTACTCAAGGGATATACTGGGCTTCTCTTCCGGCTGCATTGGCTGAAAGCTAGCACAGTAAGAGAGCGTCGAGACAGGCGCTTAGTGGGCGGGGTTTGCTGACGCGTTGCAGGCCTCTCGTCAGCAGCCAAATAGACTTCGGGCTCGGCGCGGGAAGATCCCGCGCCGAGCCCGTTCGTCAAGGCAAGAACCTCTGCGCTTAGCTCAAGAGCTTGAGCGCGAGAGCTGGAGCCTGGTTTGCCTGCGCGAGGACCGCAGCACCTGCGTTCTGCAGGATGTTGAGCCTCGTCAGGTTAGCAGCCTCTTCCGCGACATCCAGGTCGCGGATTCGGCTCTCTGCAGCCGCGAAGTTTTCGCGAGCCACCGAGAGGTTGCTGACCGCCAGTCGGAGCCGCGACTCAGTGGCACCCAGGGCGCCTCTGGTTTGCGCGAGCGACTGGATCGCCCCGTTTACTGCGTCGAGCGTTATGCGCGAAGCGCTCTGGGAGAGCTCAAGGCTATTCGCGTTGAGCGAATAGGTGAGCTGCGCAGAGCCCGTGGCCGCAAGACCCAGCGAGGCGAGCGTGCCGGTCACGTTGTTGAACGTAACCCGCGAATTCGCCGATGAGTCGAAGCCGACCTGCAGGGTGAGCGCGCTTGAGCTCGACAGGATTTTTACCCCGTTGAACTCAGTCGTGTTGGCGATTCGCTCGATTTCCGAGCCAAGCGCCGTAAACTCGCTCTGCAGCGCGGAACGCTGTATCGCAGAGAACGTGCCGGTCGCAGACTGCTCAGAGAGCTCTGCGAGGCGCGCAAGCACGCCCCCGATCTCGCTCAGGGCCGAGTCTGCAATCGCCACGGTCGATATGCCGT
>OMIG01000141.1 GCA_900299035.1 Pseudomonadota bacterium | reverse complement strand
GGCGCCCTCTTCTTCTCGCTCCAGCCGAAGCTGGGAATGCTCGCAGACTGCAACCAGGAGCTCATCAACTGTTTCCAAGTTGTGCAGGGCGACGTAGACGCCCTGATAGAGGAGCTCAAGGGCTACCGCTACGACAAAGAGATGTACTACGCCGTGCGCGAGCTGGACCGAAAAGCTGATTTCGGCAAGCTCTCGCGCGTCAAGCGCGCTGCCCGGCTGATCTACCTCAACAAGACCTGCTTCAACGGCCTGTACCGCGTCAACTCGAAGGGGCAGTTCAACGTGCCCTTCGGCGCCTACACCGATCCAACTATCCTCGACGCAGAGAACCTGCGCGCGTGCAGCCGCGCGCTGCGCGGCACCATTATCCAGAGCGGCAACTTCGAGCAGGCGCTTGAAATCGCCGAGAAGGACGACTTCGTGTACTTCGCCCCGCCATACGCGCCGTTATCGGACACTGCCGACTTCACCGCCTACAGCAAGGAGGGGTTCGATGACGCCGCCCAAGAGATGCTGCTGCTGGTGTGCCTCCAGCTCAACCAGCGCGGGGTAAAGTGGATGGTCTCAAACTCAAACACGCCGCTCATTCAGGAGCTGTACCGCGGCTTCAAGATCGAGCCGGTAGGCGCCTCTCGCGCCATTAACTCAAAGGCGACCAAGCGTGGCACCGTCACCGAGCTGCTCATCCGCAACTACGCGTAACGGCATGACGGCTGCTTCGGCCCAACTCGCATGGGCACCTAGCCGAGATGCTGCCCTTGAAGCGCTGCAAGCGTTCATGCCTCGTGCGCCGCGCTACGCCTTCGAGCGCAACTACGATCGTGTCGGCCACTCGGAGGTCTCGCGGCTCTCCCCCTACCTGCGGCGCAGGGTGCTGTCTGAGGAAGAGGTCGTGTCACGAGTGCTGCAAGAGCACCCCTTCAGCGCCGCTGAGAAGTTCATACAGGAGGTCGTCTGGCGCACCTACTGGAAGGGGCACCTGGCAGCAAATCCTAGCCTCTGGGATGCCTGGAAGGCGTCAGCCTTGAGGCTTGAGCAGGACGCGCACAGCGGCGCCACCTGGGGGCCGGCCTACCAAGCCGCGGTATCGGGCCAGACCAGCCTGGCGTGTTTCAACGACTGGGCGAGAGAGCTTTGCGACACAGGCTACCTGCACAACCACGCGCGCATGTGGTTTGCGAGCGTGTGGATTTTTACGCTCAAGCTTCCGTGGGAGCTTGGCGCGCTCTTCATGTTTCGGCACTTGCTCGACGGAGACCCAGCATCGAACACGCTCTCGTGGCGCTGGGTTGCGGGGCTCCACACCAAAGGGAAGAGCTACCTCGCAAAAGCCGACAACATTCAGAAGTACTCGGATGGCCGCTGGTCTCCCAGAGAGAGCGAGCTGGCTGCCGAAGCCTGCTCGGTCAGTGACACACCACCGCTGCCTAAAACTGCTGCGGCTAAATCGTCGGTGCCAGCTTGCCACAGCGCTGACGGCACCATCCTGCTCGTGCCTCCAGATGATCTCTCGCTGGACGTCACGTTGAGCTCCTTCGCCGGCGCGCGCGCTATCGGCATGCTTGCGCCCACGCTCGAACTGGGCGAGTCCTCACTTGTCCAGCAATTCGCCGCGGCTAGCTACCAGGACGCGTGCGCCCGCATGGAGCAAGCTGCTAAAGCTTCTGGCATCGCAGTACGGCGCATTACAGGCAGCGCGGAGCTGGCTGGGCTGCTTAGCGAGATGCCTTCGCTCCCCGTTGCGACGATTGCGCCCTCTGTCGGCCCAGACCAGCGCTGGGACGCGGTCGTCCTCTCTCAGGCACAGGAGGCTCGCTCGCCTGTGTTCCAGTGGCCCTCGCGCACCTGGGACACCGCCCTCTACCCGCACGCACGGCGAGGATTCTTTCCGTTTTGGGAAGCGGCTCAGGCCGTACTTAAGAACTCCTAGGTGCGCTTATCTTGCCCCTTGGAATGCGCCAATCCTAGTACTCGTGCACTTGATACTTTTCGTACGCAGTTTGTAGGTAGGCTGTGAGCAGATCCGCCGATGCGACATCGAGCGGCTTATCAGTAGTCTTCTCGTTCGCATACCTAAAAGAACGGGCCTCCTTCTGCAGCCCCAACACCGTCAGGTCTCCGTCTTGGTACATCGCGATGTTGTGGTTGTGGCTGAACATGAGCGGGCGGGATGACGGGACATTAGGGCTCAAGACGTTGACCCCGTAAAACGGGGCTTCATAGCTGAGGCCGAGCATGCCGAGCAGCGTTGGAGCCAGGTCCATGCTCGAAAACGATTTTTCAACGACCTGAGGCTGTATCCGGGTGGGCGCGTAGATCATTGCCGGAATTCGGTAGTGCTCAACGGGAACGTACGCCCTGCCGTATACGCGTGAGTCGTGATCCGCAATGACCACAAAGAGGGTGTTATCAAACCACGGCCTCTTCTTCGCAGCCTCGAAAAAAGTTCCTATGGAGTAATCCGCATACCGGATGCCCGCTTCCCGACCGCCGCGCTTTTCCGGAATTCCTACCGGATTAGGGGGAAAAGTAAAGGGCTTGTGGTTGGAGGTGCTCAAGACCACGGAAAAGAAGGGGCCGCTGCCTGAAGCATGAAGCGTATCGAAGTAATCTACTGCGTGCCGATGGAGGTCCTCATCGCTCACGCCCCAGATGTTGCCGAACTTCGGATGCTCAATCGTAAGCCGATCACTGAGAGAAAACTCGTTGGATCCGAAAAACGCGTTCATGTTGTCGAAGGCCCCGTACCCTCCGTACAGGAACGAGGTGTGGTAGCCGTTAGCCCGCATCACGTTGCCCCACGTCGAGATGTGGTCGCTATGCGGCCTCTTTACGATAGACTCGCTGGGGATCGGCGGAAATGATGCCACAATCGCCTCCAATCCCCGGACGGTGCGGGTGCCCGTCGCATACGCGTTGGAGAAGAGCAGGCTCTCTTTTGCAAGCTTGTCGAGCACTGGCGTTAAGTTTCTGGTGTCTCCGTAGGCCCCCACATACTGCGCTCCGAGCGATTCCTCAACGAGGAGCACTACATTCATTTTTCCTAGTCCACCTGGATTTGCGTCGTGTACTCTGAGCAACGAGTGAGGATCTGATGAGGCAAACCGCTCTCCCATGCTCTCGTACGAACGGCGCAGGATCCGGTACGCGTCATCTCGTGGCAGGGTTCGGTAGAAGTGGTTGTAATCAAGCTCCTGAGAGAGAAACGCCCGGAAAAACGTCGCTGCGCCATTCTTGGCAAGCTCATTGACCGCACGGTTGCTTGAGACGGAGAGGGTTTCGGCGTTGCACAGCAAAGCGAATGGGATTATCGCTGCCGCGTGCGTCAGGCACGATCCCAGCCGAGCGCGAAAGCGAGGCGCCTCCAGCCCCCCAAGTTGACGGCGGATGCCCTTCCAAACGGGCCACCAAGCAATTAAGCACAGCACGACTACTCCCGCGATGAGCGGTATAACGGGGTAGGACTCCCCAATGTTCCCAAGCACTTCGTGCGGGTAAATGAGGTAATCAACCGCGATCAGGTTGAAGCGAGACTCAAACTCTTCCCAGAACAGCACCTCCGCCAGGGCCGTAAATACCGCAACGAAGAGAGCTACGTAGGCGATTGTGCCTAGGACAACTCGTTGCGCGGCGCCGTGGAGCCACCGGCTCGGCATGACAAGAAATATGAACGATATTGGGAGCGCAAGATAAACGAACTCAATAGCGTCGTTTGCAACGCCTACACCTAGGGCTGTTAGGAGGCCTTCCACGCTCATGTTCGAATCGGCGCGGAAAAAGCTCCACAGGCCCACACGAACCACGGCTCCGAGCAAGAGGTACGCAACGGCAAGCGGGGTTAAAAATCTTCTAATCATTGAAACACCCGGACAGAAGGCATCGCAGAATGAATAATAGCTTCCGTACGGTACAAGAGCGGGCCCATGCTAGCAATCGTGCCAGGGCTTAGGGCGCGGAGGGAGATGGCGATGATGCCTGTTGCACCCACAGGAGCGACGCATAGTCTCGCACGCTGCAAGACCTTCTTATGGCCCAGTAAAGGAGTGCTCCTGCTACAGGAACAACTCGGTGCGAACAAAAACTGCCCCTTAGTCTGCGCCCCAAGCTGGTTGTGCTCATGTGGCGACTTGTCAGATGAGTGCGACGCTACCACTTTGGAGGCTAAGTAGCTGCCAGAACGGCAACTTTATGCGCGTTGCGGACACAAAGCGGCGCAAGGCCCCCGGAACCCCATACCAGCTTCGTGGGCATGGACGGTCCAGCCCCGTTTTTTCCCTTTTTTGGCAACACGGAGGTTGTCATGAAGGCTGCTTACTGTGCCGCGCTCTGTGCGGCTTTGCTGTTAGCGTCCGGCTGCGCTTCGTCTCCTACGCGGGAGAGCTGCCGCTGGAATTGCGGATTCGCACCACCTGCTCGTGTGAGCAGCGTGGAGGAGTCCGACGGGTGTGAGAACGATGCGCATGAGCCATCAGCGCTGCATGCGTTCTTTCACCCCAGCGACGAAGTTCGCGCGGCTCGCCTAAAGCTTGCTGCTGCGATCATCGTCGTAGTTGCTGAGGTTGCGATCGAAGTCGCCAAAGCTCAGCGCTAGCGCCAACCGTCACGGGGTTCTTCTCTTGAGGAATCCTGTGTGAACTGTGAGCAGCTTCGGAAAAGAGGTTTCTGGACCCCTGCTCACATCCTTTTCTTGCTCCGGTGCGCGCGCTGATACGCAACCAGCAGCCAGAGTCACAGCTCGACCGTCGATGTGGTGAATTTGTTGGAGGGGAAAAGATGGTGGGCGCTGCAGGGATCGAACCTACGACATTCAGCTTGTAAGGCTGACGCTCTACCAACTGAGCTAAGCGCCCTCAGAGGAAGCGCAAATGTAGCGACCCCGTTACGGAATGTCAAATCCCGCCCAATCCATTTCTCAGGTGTATTTC
>OMIG01000140.1 GCA_900299035.1 Pseudomonadota bacterium | reverse complement strand
GCGGAGGAGCTCGCGCAGAAGGAGCTGCGCTTCGCTGAGCAGCTTCAGCTCATCACCGACACCCGCCAAGGCATGGCCGAGCAGTTCCGCGCGCTATCGACCCAGGCACTCGAGAAGAGTAGTCAGGACCTCTTCGCGCGCTTTCACGAAAGCGCTGGCCAGCTCCTCTCTCACCTGACAACTGAAGGCAGGAGCCAGACGGCCGCAGGACAGAAGGCGCTTGAGCAGATTGGCGGCGCGATTTCAAAACAACTCCTTGAGTTCGATCGAGCGGTTCACGAGATGCAGCGCACCCGCGCCGCGTCTGACGCTGACCTACGGGCCCAGCTTGTAGGTTTGGCCAAGAGCGCCTCCGACATGGGCAGCGAGGCGGGCCGACTGCGCGGCGTTTTGACCAACTCGCGCGTCCGCGGCGCTTGGGGGCAGCTAGAGCTTCAGAACGTAGTGGAATCTGCCGGCATGACCGAACACTGTGACTTCTTCCTGGAGGAAAACGCTTCGAGCGAGCGCGGACAGCAGCGTCCGGACATGCGGGTGCGCCTGCCCAACGGCCTCAGCGTCATGATAGACGCTAAGGCGCCGGCAGAGAGCTACCGCCGGGCAGTAGAGGCGACCGACCCGACAGCTCGCCGCGACCTGATGCGCCAGCACGCAGCAACTCTTCGCGGGCACATCCGAGAGATGACCAAGCGCGACTACCCCTCCATAAAGGAGCACGGAGAGGTATTCTCCCATACGATCGTGTTCCTGCCGAACGAGAGCCTCTTCTACGCCGCGCTTGAGGCGGACAACGACCTGCTTACCTTCGCCGAGCAGAGCCGCGTCATACTCACGACTCCCTTGAGCCTAATCGCCTTCCTTCGCACCGTTGCAGCCGGATGGTCCCAGGTTAAGGCGTCCAAAAACGCTCAGGAGATTCAGTCAGCCGCGCGAGTTCTCCACGAGCGCCTGCTTAACTTCTTGGGCGACGTAGAGGAAGTAGGCGCGCGGCTCGAAGGCGCAGTGAAGGCCTTCAACACCGCCGCTGGCCGCCAGCAGAATATTCGCGCATCATTCCGGCGCCTCGCCGAACTCGGAGTCGAGTCCAAGGATGAAGCAGCCGAGATTTGCGAGATAGAGACAGACTTGAGGCAGCTAAGCCCCTCCGACCCGCGCCTAACGCAATCGGTGCCGGTGGTGACGAATGGGATTCGCGAGGACGTGTAGCCCCGCTATCCTACAGGGCGCTCACCACCTGGGCCCCTACAGCAGCCCCGCCTCCTGGAAGCTATAGAATCCGCGACGCGCGAACACGATGTGATCGAGCAGCCTAATCCCGAGGGTCTTTGCAGCTTCGTCTAACTGCTTCGTAACTCGCTTGTCCTCTTCGCTGGGGGTTGGGTCTCCTGAAGGGTGGTTGTGCGCGATGATGACAGAGTAGGCCGCATCTCGAATGGCGCCAACGAAGACCTCGCGCGGGTGGATGGGGCAGCTCGCCAGCAGCCCGATGCTGACCGTTCTGGTCCGCAGCACCTCGTGCGCGCCGCTGAGCGAGATCGCTACTACATGCTCCTGTCGGCGGTCTACCAGGTGCTCAAGCAGCGGCGGCACATCTCTTGCGCTCCGGATACGGACCCCTTCAGGCCTTATCCGACGGCGAGAGAACTCGACTGCGGCCGCAAGCATCATCGCCTTCGCCCGACCCATGCCGGAGACCTCTTGCAGCGCTTCGATGCACACCTCGGTTCCTGCACGGTCTAGCGCGGGCAGGACGTCTCGGGCTAGCTGCTGGACGGGCTGCCCCCGCACGCCGCTGCCAAGCATCACGACAAGCAGCTCCTCGTCGGAGAGAGCTCTAACGCCCTGGGATCGGAGTTTTTCACGTGGAAGCAACATGCCTAGCTTTCGCCAGGGGCCCTGTGGAAGTTGCTTGCCCTCGGTCGCCCCGCGGTGGCTGGTCCGTAATTTATGTAATTTCTGTAAGTTAGTTTCCCTAGGCGCTGCGCTGCCCCGCTCTTTAGCCGAACTCCCCGCGGACGTACCCTAGCGTCGATGGGGCATTCTGAGGACCGCCGGGATTAACGAGGTCGTTTCTCGACAGCGAGCACTTTTTGGGGGCACAAATGCGGTTTGGCATGCTACAGTCCGGCTCGGAATGGGAGAAACGGAAGCGTCCGAGCTTGTCTCGCGGTTCATAGAATCGTGCGAGGCAGAGGGGAGAGAGCACTCCTCTGCGACCCGTGAACACCGGCTGATCCGAGGAGAGCGGATTGGCGGAACTGCGGGACGGTACGTCTATCTTTTCAAGACTCTCTCGAAACTACCCCTAAAGCCCGATTCGCCCGTTCAGCTCCGAGTTGGAAGCTCTACTCTGCCCGTGTCAGTCCTGCGCAGCGAGCCCGACTCGCTTGAACTGGCGCTGCCGACTGACCTCGGCTCTAACATCCCCGAGGCCCAGGCGTTGTTCGAGGCTGCCGACGTTCTGGGCGCCGTGACTGCTCGCCTTACAGCCCTACAGAATGACAGCGAAGGATTCAACTCGGCTTTAGCCGCGAGGGTGTTTAACCTAGCCTCTCTATCCTCAGAGCAGCGCTTCGAGCCGCTGCTGCCCACTGACACTCTCACTGACGAGCAGCGCTGCGCCGCGCAGGGGCTCTCGTCGCTTGAGGCAGGATTCCTGTGGGGCCCTCCGGGCACGGGTAAGACAGCAACTCTATCCGCCCTGGTGCACGCCGCGTTCACTGATAACCGCCGCACGTTGATCGTGTCGCACACTAACAACGCGATCGACGCGCTTCTGTCTGCACTCTGTCGGCGTGTCTCCGGGCGCGCAAAGCTCGCTATTCCGGAAGGCAGCATCATCCGCCTTGGCCCCATCTCTCAGCCGCAGCTAGCCGAAGAGTTCGGCGGCCAAATCGGGCTCGAATCGGTGCTAGCCCGCGCCCAGGAGAAGACCGCGTCACGGCTCGACGGCTTGCGAGCAGAGCTGAGAAAGATCCGCGAAAAGATCGCTTCGCTTGAGTCATCGGCGGCGCTCGTACGCTCTGAGATCTCGCTTAAAGCGAAGCTTGCTATGCTAAAAACTAGGCGCAACGCCACGCGCCCAGGGCTCTTTGCGACGCTACGCCGCGTATTCTTCGGCTGGGGCAAAGTGCGGCAGGTGGTCGTCGATGAAACGGTCGACCTCGACGCGGAGATTAAGCTTGTCGAGGGCGGCCTTAAAAAAATTGAGGCAACCCTCGGTGACGCGCACCGCGAGCGGGTTTCGGCCGATCTCGAAGACACGAAGACCGAAGAGCCAGAGATAGCTGCGGCCGTTGCTCGTCTTGAGGATGTACTGCGCGAGGTTCGCCGTGGATCACTCGACCGTGCGCGAGTTGTCGCCGCCACCGCCACTCGGGCGATCCTTATGCCGGAGCAGCTCAGCGGGTTTGACCTCGTCATCATCGACGAAGCTTCAATGCTTCCGCTGCCCCTAGTGTACCTCTTGACCGGGCTGTCGCGCGCCCAGGTGGTAATCGCGGGCGACTTCCGGCAGCTTCCGCCGATTGCGCTCTCACATGACCCGCTCGTAAAGGAGTGGTTCGCGCGCGATATCTTTGAGACTGCGGGAGTGGCGAGCCTTGTCGAGCGGGGAGATCCGCATCCTTGCCTCTTTTCGCTCAGCACCCAGTTCCGTTGCCGCGAGGAGATAGCCAAGGTTTTCAGCACGGCCTTCTACGGGGACAAGCTGCAATCCTCGTACACTCCGGCTCTCTCCCTGGAGCGCACCGGAAGCCTCGCCCCGATTAGCAACAAGCCATTCGTTATCATCGACACCTCGGCGCTCTCTCCCATGGGGCACACCGTCTCGAAGTCAAAGGCAAACCTGCTGCACGCCGCCCTCGTGCGAGACCTGCGCGCCCTCCTTACAGCTCCTGGGCAGTCGTCGCTTACTGACAGCCAGCTCGGAGTTATCGCTCCGTACCGGCCACAGGTGGCGCTGCTGCGCGACCTAGTTAACGAAGAGGGCGGAGAGGGAGTTGCCGTCGGTACCGTTCATAGGTTCCAAGGCGACGAACGCCCAGTGATGATTCTGGACCTCACCGAGAGCGCGCCGCACCGTCTAGGGAGCTTCCTCGGCGCTTCGTCCCTGCGCGAGTCGGGCGCTAAGCTACTCAACGTCGCCCTCAGCCGGGCCAAAGAGCAGATGATCGTAGTTGCAGACCTAGCTAGCCTTGAGCGCTCGCTCACCCCCTCGATGATTCTGCACGGAATTATCGATCGGGCGCGTGAGTCTGGCTCGATAGTCGACGCCGCCGAGATTCTCGCGGATAGCGAGCTCGATCCTTCAGGCTCGGGCCATCGTATTCGACTTTACACTCGGGCCCTGTTTCTCTCGACCTTCATCGACGACCTGCGTGCAGCATCACGCTCAGCGACGGTCGTTTCAACAGCGCTCAACTTGTCCCTCGTTAAGGTCGTGGCGAATGTTCTCGTTACGCGCCCTTCGCCCATAGAGCTGTCACTCTTCGTTCCTGCCTACGACCGCGACGTTTCGCCAACGCTCGACGAGTATGAAACATCGCTCGATCTCCTCGCTCAGGTAGGCGCAAAGATTACCTTCTGCCGAAAGGACGCTCACGGCCTGGTTCTCCTGGACGATGAAGCAGCGTGGGTGGGCTCGCTTCGGCCCCTGGCCTGCCTTGAGAACGAGACCGGCTCTATGGCTCGCATAGGGGGCAGGGCCGCGGCCGCCGCAGCAGCGCGATTCGTGACCCCTGAAGCCGTGCCGGCGCCGGAGCCTCTCGCTGTTGGAGAAATGTAGTCGTAGCTTCGCAATTCCAGCTACTTACAGCATCCAAATCGGGGTGGCGGGGATGGGTTTCTATACCCCGCTGGTGTAATCTCGCCTCGGTCGTTCGTCCAAGGCGTTTTCATGCAGATTCGTATCATCGGTCTGGCCCACAGGCTGGGCTCTACCATCATCGAAGCAGAGGCCATTGAGCAGCACTTCAAGCGCGATCCTGGCACCATAGCGGCGCTATCAGGCGTGTCTCGCCTGCACCGCATCGCAGAGCACGAGGACTTGGTTATTCTCAGCCGAGAGGCTTGCATCGACGCCCTCAGCCGAGCAGAGGTGCCGCTGTCGCGCGTCAACGGTATCTTCACCTCCTGCAATCCAACCACAGACTACCTCATTCCGTCGCTAGCACCGCTCGTTGCTCAGAAGCTCGACATTACGCACGTTATGGCGATTAACATCGGCATGGGGTGTGCGGGTGGAGTGCAGGCGCTGCAAGCTGCCTACAACCAGTGCATCGTTGACGCGCACAACGGCAAGACCAGCTACTACCTGGTGGTGGCAGGCGATCACACGAGCCGCATGCTCGACAAAGAGAGCTGGAAGACCGCTATCCTTTTCAGCGATGGCGTCTCTGCCGCCGTCGTGACAAACGACCCAGCCGCTCGCGGTGGATTCGTAGTCGAGCGAGTCACCTCAGAGACCTACGCCGGAGAGAGTGTTGACGTAATCAACCTGCCAAACTGTCTCGCCCTTGAGCCCGGCACACCGCGTTCAGCGACCCTGCTGCACATGCGCGGACGCGGGGTGTTCGAGTTTGGAACCCGCATCGCTCCGCGCGTAAAGCACCTGACGGGCTTCACGTCGTTTGACGACTGCTACATCATCCCGCACCAGGCGAACATCCGGATGCTCAACGAGCTTGTTCCAAACCTAGGCATCCGAGAAGACCAGCTCTACCGCGACGGCATCACCCGCATCGGCAACATCTCAGGGGCTGCGTGCTTCCTTGGCCTCGAGGACGCCCAGAAGAGGGGCCTTACCAATCGCGCTCGAAACGTTCTCCTCTGTGCGTTTGGGGCTGAATTGCAAGTTGCTGTCGCAATCCTCACGCACGGGTAGCCTTCACCCCTTGAACAAAACGAAGTTTCGGGGCAGAACCGCTCTACCGGCCTAGCCAAGAAGGGCTCGGCTCGGCCTTTACGCGGTGCTTCCCGATGTTTCAGCTGTTCCCGTCCAAACGCCCACAGAACGACTCCTCGCTGCACGACGAGCTAGCCCCCGCCGGCTCTCCGGCTGAGGGCGCCCTCCCGGTAATTGAGCGCACAGTAGAGCTTCTGTCGGCGCTAGGTCGGGGAGGGAGGGCTGATGTGAGGGCCCTGTGCCAGGCAGTCAGGTCGTCTGCCGCCATCCGAGCGGAGGTGCTTGGGGCAATAGTGGAACACCCCTCATTGCTCGAATCTCCAACCCGCCGGGCCATCCTGTTAGAGGCACTTAAAGGCTTTGGCGATGAGCGGCTTGCCCAGGAGCTAGCGATCGTTTCGCTTGAGAGTGCGTACCTAAAGAACGCAGACCGCACGGTGCGAGCCGCGGCGCTCATTGTAAAGTCCTCGCTCAGCGCTTGTCAGGAGACGGGCGCCTTCCCGCCGGACCTCTCTGAGCGGCTGCTCAAGGTTGCAGGGCGCTACGCTCCGGGTGGCGGTGACCTCGCTGCCGCTGCGGCTCTGTACCTCGTGCCGCTTACCGGAATTCCGCAGTCTGAGCCGTGGCGCGTGCAATCACTGGCGCGCGCTTGGTACGTGGCTCGACACCAGGAGAAAAACCCCTGGCTAGCTGTGCTTCAGTCCACACCATCAAGAGAGAATGTGCGTTTTCTCGCAAAGGTCGCCGACGGTCGCGTCCCAAAGAGCGAGGGCGCCTCTCTGCTCAGGATGGTTCGCACGATGGCACCCCTAATCTCAGAGCTGTCGCTAGCTGTCACGGTAGCCACCGCCGCTACGCGCCAGATCTGCGCCTCTCTTAACCTTCCTAAAGTCATATCAAACGCCGCAATTGCCGGCCTCTCAGCCGGCTTGGTAATCGGCGGAAGCGCGCTCGCCCAGAGCTGCGAGAAGGACACGCTCAACGAAGACCGAGAGTGGGAGAGGGTTGAAGCGATCGCCCGGCTAGCAGCGATACGGGCGGCTCTCTCTGAGAGCACGTCAAGCGCCGAGCTGCGCACGGTTCACTTTATCTCTGCCCTCTTTTCGAAGCTCTCCTTCAGCCGCCGCCACCCTCCGATCGTGCAAGAAGCCGCCCGCGTGGCGAGCTGCGCGGAGCCGATGGACCCGACGGAACTCTGGAACAGAACCCTCGAAAAGGGAGAGTTCAGCCAAGTCGCGCGAAAGGTACTGCCCGATATCCGCGCCTAACGCACTCGCCACGTGCAGATGAACGTGCGCGTGAGCGTTAACCTGCTCGCACTCCCGCAACGCGCTCAAAAACGAATGGCGCACCCCAGGCTTTCGTCCCGGAGTGCGCCATTCATGAATTGACTCTGCGTGAAGTAAACTAGCGCTTTACGCACCCGAGCCCGCTCGCGAGCCGAACGTCCTTACAGCCGTTGCGGCGCTCCCTGTCGGTGCACTTGTTCTCGCTGGGCTGGAAGCCAGGAGGACACCGGTCGGTGGCAGCCGCGGGGCGCTGCTGGTTAAGAACTTGCTGCTGCGCGTTAGCGACAGCCAGGCCCTTCTCGGTCAGGTCGACGCAGCAAACACCAGAAGACTGGCTCTGGATACTACAGTCCTTCTTTCCAAGGCCCAGGTCCGCACACGAGTAGGGGCAGGGGCGGCAGTTCGGAATCGCCGAAGCTGGGCTAGCAAACATGACTGCCGATGCAGCCAGGACAAGAGATACTACGAATGAGCGCATACAGGTTCTCCTATAAAGGTTTGTACGGCAGGCGAGCCTGGCTCACCCGAACAGGAGGGTTCTACCCCGCAGCGGAGCCCCTGAAAAGCGGAAAAACACGGCTGTTTCCTCCTGCCCGGAAGTTCGCTAAGACACTTCTGCGAAACCATCATTCAGGAGGGCTCGTTTGTCACGCTACGACCAATTTGCACGCTATTACGACCAGGTAATTGGCGATCGCTCAGAGGTCGCCCGCTTGCTGATGCGCCTCATACGGCGACATGCGCCAAAGGCACGGTCGATTCTGGAGCTCGGCTGCGGCTCGGGGACGATGCTAGCCGCGCTCTCACGCCGTTACGCCACTACCGGCATCGACAACTCGAGAGCCATGCTGCGTCTCGCGGGGCGCAAAGCGCCGCGCTCGAAGCTTATCTTTGGTGACATTACAGATTTCAAGATAAGCCAGCACTTCGATGTTGTGCTCTGCCCCTTTGACACCATGAACCACATCACCTCATTTGCGCTGTGGCGAAAGGTTTTCGAGAACGCGCACAGGCAGCTCTCGCCTCAGGGCATATTCGTGTTCGACGTCAACACCGAGTATAAAATGGAGCTCTACCGGCAGGACCCGGTGACCGTAGAGTTTCACCGGGGCGCATTCTCGATGGTGTCTGTCCGCAGGCTTCGCAGATACCGCTACGAGGTAGATCTCTCGCTGTTCCGAGAGGGTCCTGCGAATCGGTTTCGTCGTGAATCGATGTCGCTCCCTGAGCTTGTCGTCCCCTCTAGCAAAATTCTCGGCGAGCTAGGAAACTATTTCCGGCGGGTGACTCTTCTAGACCCTGACCGCGCTAGGCCCTCAGCAGAAACCGAAGAGCTCTTCTTTATCTGCTCAAAGCCTCGGTAAGCCTGAAGCTCCCTCCAGCTTAATCCCGAAATACCTCTATCGATCGCTAGGCTCCTGACCTGTCTCACGCCCTGACACAGGTCGTTGTATCAGCACCTTAGGCTCGATATCTGCTTTTCCACAAAAGCTCTTCTCGCCAGGTATTTACCCGATGACTCATACTTCAACTCAGAGGCTCCGCTCGCGCTCAAAAGCGCGCGGCGCGTCTTCGAGGAGGGGTATGGACTCATCAACGTTCCTAAAGCGTTCTTTAACCTTTCAGTCTGAACTTAAAAAGAACTCATTCCCCAACGCCTTCACGCTTGCCGAAACCTGTGGCTGCTCACGCAGTACCGCGATGCGTACCATCGATCGACTGCGATACGAGTTTGGCGTTCCTATAGAGTACGATGAGTCTAACCGCGGCTACTACCTGACTAACCCCGAGTACTCGTTTGCGCTGCTTCCGCCCGGTCGTGACGAGCTCGTCGCCATGATCCTGCTAAGCGAGATGGCTGGGCTCGTAGACAACAGCGGCCTGCGCGACTCGATCAGCTCTCTATGGACCCAGCTTACTCTCGGTCGGTCGGACATCGACCACGACCTCGAGCAGCTTCGAAAGAAGTTTTCCTCTGAGACGACCTCTATCGCTAAGCTGGCGGATGTCGACCTACTGGGGCTGCTCTCCCTCTGCCACCGTGGCCAGCCCGTTGAGGTCACCTACCGGAGCCCCTGGAGGCACGAGGAGGACCGCGAGTACGTCGGCACCTTCGAGCGCCTTCACTACTCAGACGGCATCCTCTACGCGCTCTTTGACGACTGCCGAAAGCGCAGAATAGTGCTCAACGTCTCCTTCATTCGCGACATTCGAGAGGTTCCGGAACTCCCGCCAAAAGCGGATGCCGTTCCGAGCCCTGGGCCCGCCAAAGAGTACTGGCTAGAGGGGTACGGCGTGTGGTCGGGAGCGAAGCCCGAGACCATCGAGATCGCTATAGGCGCCCCGGCATCGCGGTACTACGCGGCGCAGACCTGGCACTCCGACCAGGAGGATACTTGGGACGGAGACACATTGATTCGCCGCTTCCCTGGCATCCCGTCGCCGGAGTTGGCTCGGAGGGTCTTGAGCCTCGGCCGTTACGTTCTTCGAATAAGGCCAGACACCGTGCTCGAACTGGTTCGAGAGGATGTGGAGACTCTGGCGGGATTGGTGGCAAAGCAACGCTGATCTCTTCGCACAACGGTTGCGCTCCGTGAACGTGCTCGTGCACGTAAACGTGAACGTACCCGTGAGGCGGGGGCCGTAAGAGCTGCTCAAGCTCTGGGCTTCTTCCGGCGATTCAAGCTCTGCTGATCGGGTACGTGAACGTTCACGTTTACGTGCACGTTCACGTCATTAGGGGATCAAATGCTCCATTTCTGGGCTCACACCCCCTCGCAACAACCACCCCATTTCCCTAACCACCACAATCCCGACACGTGAACGTGCTCGTGCACGTAGCCGTGAACGTCCCCGTGGGTCAGGGGGCCGTAAGAGCTTCTAAATCTCTGGGGTTCTTCCGGCGATTCGGGCTCTGCTGATCGGGTACGGGAATGTTCACGTTCACGTTTACGTGCACGTTCACGATTCTAGAGGCT
>OMIG01000139.1 GCA_900299035.1 Pseudomonadota bacterium | reverse complement strand
CTGGGAGAGAGTGCCGGCCCAAGCTGGTTGTGCTCCTCATCTACCTCGGCAACGACATCGGAGAGGCAAACGCCACCCTGTCGTGGGGTGCGCAGAAGCCGCGATTCTTTCAGGGCGACCGCGGGCTATGCCTAACAAATATTCCGCCCCCTCGCGCCCGTGGATGGCCGCTCGGGGATATCCGCTCAGCTCTCTTTAAGAGGTTCCCGTGGATGGAGAGCGGGACCGAGCTGTTTGGGGTGCGCGTTAGCCTCAAGCGATCCCAGATCCTGGAGTTCCTCTCGCGCCGAGAGTTTCTCTTCACGTTTGGCGGAGGCAAGTCGTCTGGGCTTGAGCGCGTCAAAGATGGAGAGAAGGTGCGAGCGGTAATTCCGTGTTACGACGAGCGGCCGACGCCTTCTGAGCTACAGCGGACAGGACCCATTATCTTAGTGGCAGACATCGTTGAGCGCTTCGCTCAGGTGGCAGCTGCCGATGGCGCTTCGTTTAGGGCGGTGTTGGTGCCAGCAGAGCGCGAGCAGAAGGGCGAAGCGGCAGAGCCTGCACACCTAAAGCTTCTCGAACTGCTTCGCAAGCGCACGATTGCCGTCACAGACTTGACGAGCTCCGAGGGGCTGCCTCCGGAGCTCGTTATGGCAGGGCGCCCGGAGGCTTGGCGCAAGGACCTGCACTTCTCTGCGAGCGGCAGCGAGCTCGTTGCTGAGAGGATTTTGCTCGACGCTCGGCGTGATGGGCAGCTGTGATTGAAAGCTGTTGCGGGCTACCGAGCTGGCACTGAATGAGCCTCGACTACGGGGCGCCGAGAAAAAGGTGCCGAGATATTGTGTTCCCTCTCGGTGCGGGAAGGGTATAGGAAAACCTTAGCTGTTAGCCAGGCACTCTAAGTCCCCGACAAAGTGACCGCGTGGCATGAATGGATTCAGCCTGCGGTAAATCCTGACGTTCCCCGTGTTGGCGATCCGCCCGAAGTACCGCCCGCCGTTGAGCAGGCCGTAGTCGGTGGTCGTGAGCGGGGTGTCAGTCAACGACAGAATCTCCTGCGTGACTGGCCCGTCGTACATCGGCTTCGCCACAACGGAGAAGCCGTCGTAGAGCATGACGCCCATGGGGCTCATCGTCTGCTTCTGCTCGTCGAGTCCCGCGATCTTAAGCCCGAAGGCCGAACGCGGGTTAACCCACGCGATGTTCAGCGCCTCTTCGCTCTCCTTCGGCGGACCGAAGGGAACGGCGAGGAAGAGGTGGTACTCCACCACTTTTCTCTCGCTGTGCCTCACTTCCCACAGCGGCTTGCCGATGCGGAAGTGAAACGCGCTGCGGATGCCGACCTCTTCCAGCAGCTCGCGCTGCAGAGTCTTTCGGTGGATCCGGTCGTGGATGCCATCAAGGCTGGCGTCCTCTCCAACGTTACTGTCTTCAGCATCTGCAGCCCCTCCCGGCAAGTCGAAGCACCAAGGCGCCTCGCCGTCGCCATTGCGCTGCTTCATCAGCAGCAAGGGAAGCTCTGCATTCGGCCGTAGATCGCTCTGCTTGCCGATGATGCCAAAGGCAGTTACGACGAGCTTGTACCCGTCCGTCTCCTTCGGGCAGTGGGCGAAATCCTCGTAAACCATGAAATCCCCCTTGAGACTAAAGTCTCACTAGAGAAAAAACCTCGAACCCAGAGAGGATTCTCGGGCTGCGTCAGCCGAAAAGCAACTTTTTCGCTGGTGAGCGCGCTGAAAGAGCGGGTGTTTTCTGTCTCAAGCAGTCTGGATCGGGCTGGATGCTACCAGTGCTTGAGGGGAGGAGTGAGGTACGAGGACACGTAGTCGGCCACACCTTCCTCGAGAGTGTGGATCTTGCCGGGGTATCCGGCCGCCCGCAGCTTACCCATCGGTGCTTCGGTGAAGTACTGGTACTGGTTGCGAAGCTGAGGAGGCATGTCGATGTACTCTATGTTCCAGGGGGTGCCCATCGAGCTGAAGACGGCCGCGAGGAGGTCATTCCAGGAGCGGGCCTTGCCGGACCCGACGTTGAACAGCCCGTTGGCGGCTGGGGTCTTCAGCAGCCACCACATGATCTCGCAGCAGTCTTTGACGTACACGAAGTCTCGCTTCTGCTCGCCATCTTTGAAGTCTGGCCGGTGCGAGCGGAAGAGCGAGAACTTCCCGCTCTTGGCGATGGTATTGAACGACTTCCACACCACGCTCGCCATGTCGCCCTTGTAGTACTCGTTGGGGCCGTAGACGTTGAAAAATTTCAGTCCAGCGATCTTCTGGAGGTGTCCGTGATCTCTCGCCCACAGGTCGAAGAGGTGCTTAGAGACGCCGTACTGGTTGAGCGGCTTGAGTGAATCGAGCTTCGCCACGTCGTCGTCGTAGCCCTGCTCGCCGTTGCCGTACGTGGCAGCGCTGCTGGCGTAGATGAATCGCGCGCCGCTCTCGAGCGAAAACTCCGCCAGGGCTTTGGTGTACTCTAAGTTGTTGCGACGGAGGTACTCGACGTTGGTCTCTGTTGTGCTTGAGCACGCGCCCATGTGCACGACAGCGGAGATGTTTTTCGGGAGCTTGCGCGTGACAACCTGGTCGAGAAACGTGCCTTTGTCGACGAACTGGGTGAAGGACTTCCCGGCGAGGTTGTGCTTGCGCGCAGGTGAGCCCTCTTCGTCGACGACGACGATGTCTTTGACTCCTTCCTGGTTTAGTTTTGCGACGAATGCGCTGCCGATAAAGCCAGCGCCGCCTGTGACCACGATCATGTAGCTAGGTTACCTTCCCTGAAAGGCAGCTGTCCACATCTGGCAGCGTGAAAATTGTGGTGTTAATGCCCGGTTTTTCGGGAATATCTGGCGTGCTGGAGCTTGGCGGCGTAGCCTCGAAGCATGCCTGCCGAGACCAGCCAACATTCAAATCGAGAGAGGAAGACCTTCTTATCCGCTCACTGGTCTGGGCTCTTCATGGCGCAGTGGCCAGTCCCCTCCAACATGCTTGAGCCTCTCATCGGCCCAGGCATAGAGGTCGACACCTTTGAGGGCAGCCCCTACGTGAGCCTGGTCGGGCTGCGCTTCACTGGCACTCGGGTGTTGGGGGTGCCAATACCTTTTCACCAAGACTTCACTGAAGTGAACCTGCGTTTCTACGTGCGCAGAGAGTCACCCGAAGGCCTGCGGCGCGGAGTGGTGTTCATCTCCGAAATTGTGCCGCGCTTTTGGATCGCGGCAGTTGCTCGCACTCTGTACAAAGAGAAGTACCGCTCACTGCCGATGTCGCATCGGCTAGAGCGTGGCGGCGAGGCAACAACGTGGTCGTACGGCTGGCGCGTTGCAGGGCGCGAGCACTCAGTCAGCGCGACAGCAGCTGGCGAGCCAAAGCCGCTGGTGCCAGGCTCTCGAGATGAGTTTATTGCCGAGCACTACTGGGGGTACTCAAAGCAGCCCGATGGCGGCGTGGTTGAGTACCAAGTGAAGCATCCCCCGTGGCGCGCGTGGAGCCTTGAGAGCTGTTCGTTTGACTGGTCGCCGAAAGACACCTACGGCCCAGAGTGGGGCGAGCTGTTGGCAGCTCCTCCGAAATTCGCCTTCGTTGCCGAAGGCTCCGACGTAACCGTTTCCTGGGGCGAGCGCCTGCCCCTAGGCTAGGCCCATCCCCCCGCACCACGAACTCTCTGAGACTTTGTGGGGGGTGGGGCGGTGGGACGCTGCGTTGGAG
>OMIG01000138.1 GCA_900299035.1 Pseudomonadota bacterium | reverse complement strand
TTTTTTTTTCAAGCAGAAGACGGCATACGAGATAGCGTAGCGTCTCGTGGGCTCGGAGATGTGTATAAGAGACAGCAGTTGGAAACAACGCCGAGGGTGTCGTTGGCCTAAACTGGAGCGTGCGGCTCATGTCAGCGAAGTTTCTCTCCGCGTCTGGCTCTGGAAGCACAGCGGACGCGATTCGGGCGATTGAGTACATCGTGGCAGCGAAGAAGAAAGGCCACAACGTAGTGGCTATCAACAATTCCTGGGGAGGTGGAGGGTTCTCGCAGCCGCTCCTGGACTCGATCAACAACGCGGGCGCAGCCGGCATACTGTTCGTCGCTGCGGCCGGCAACAGCTCAAGGAGCAACGATGCAACTCCAAGCTACCCGGCGAGCTACCGAGCAAGCAACATCATCGCAGTCGCATCCATCACTTCGTCTGGCACCCTATCAAGCTTCTCAAACTACGGCTTCAACTCGGTTCACATCGCCGCTCCTGGCAGCAGTATTCTGAGCACCGTGCCTCCAGACAGGTACGCCGTGTACAACGGCACCTCCATGGCCTGTCCGCACGTGACCGGACTCGCCGCCCTGGCATATGCAGCGTGCCCGACGCTGTCGATGCAGAGCCTCAAAGGGCTTATCCTAAACAACGGCATGCGGACGCCAGCGCTTGCTTCGAAGGTTTCTACTGGCTCTATCGCGAACGCGGCTGGCACTGTGCTGATGGCGTCGGCCAATTGCTCAAGCGCGGGGCCGACCCCGACACCATCCCCAACGCCAACCGCAACCTACACGCCCGATCCCAGCATCACCCCCACGCCGACTCCAACGCCGACAGCTACTCCGTTGCCCACTTCTGGGTACCTCTTCGCGGAGCCAAGCATCATCCCGGCGGCTACCAAGACGAACCTCAACATCTCAGTTGGGAAGAAGACAGCCACGGCTGTATCCTTGCGGTGGGAGTTTGCAGACCAAAGCGGCACCCGCTACTCCTGCGAACGGGCGACGATTGTGGCTTTGCCGACGGGCACCCGCAAGATAGAGCTGGTCTTGCCGCCAGAGGCGAAGTTCTTCCCGGCGATCCAGATCTCTTTTGCGACTCTGAAGGATAGCTTCTCTACGCGCCTGTACCAGACCGGCACAGAGAGCACGCTCGTGCCGAGCATAAAAGCAGCTCAGCTTTGTCAGAAGCTTACTGCGAAACCGTACCTGTAGGGGCTTCCTCCGTACACTGGAGCCGGCGCTCTCAAGTGCTGGCCTGAAACTAAGGGAGCCCTACGGCACATTGCACGGGCTCTCGCCCCACGCCTTAGACTCCTGGATGCCGTACCACTGGGCAGCCTGATTTGCAGGCATTTTTCTCTGGGCAATCATGGCGAGAGTGTCTGCGGCGACCTGGATCTTTACCTTTTCGTACTCGCCGCGGCACAGGATATCTGGAGAGCTATCGAGCGGGATGCTCTGCACCCATATTTTGATCGCCTCTGAGAGGTCGCCGCGCTGTGCCGCTTCGTTTCCCGAGACCACGAGCTTGTTGTACTGGTCAGCTCCACTGTCCGCGACTGCGGCAGCAGAAAAGGTAAGGGTGGCAGAAAAGGTAAGGGTGGTAGACAGCAGGGTCGCTAGCAGGATCTCTCTTCTCATGATGCCCTCCAGGATGTTGGGCGACAGCCGTCGCCTACGGAGACCGTAGTCGACGGGCCTGGGACCGAGCAAGGGAAAAACTATCGGAAGCTAGGGTCGCCCATCGACCTTTCCTCGAAGGAAGTCCAACGCGGCCTTGCCATCTCCTGACAGAGCAGCAGCGGGAATTGAGGACAACGTCTGAAGGGCCTCGGCGTGCATCCCGCCGAGCATCAGTGCCGCCGCACGGTCTTGCTGAACGAAGTGGTCGCCAGCGCACGCCTCGGCAGATTGATTGAGCCAATCGAGGGCGCTCTGCCAGTCGCCACGGGCAAGGTAGCAGCGGCCTAAGAGGTGCAGCGCACGGGCCTTGGCGCGGGGTTTCTTTGCACACAGGGTGCGAGCAGCTTGGGCAGAGGCGTAGGCAGTTGCAACGTCGCCTTCGGCCAGCGCAGCCTCCCCGAGTTGGAGGTGCCCTTTTGCCCAGTAGGGGTGGGCGCGCAGAATAGCCCTCAGCCGAGCCGAGCCTCGCTCATCGCTTGAAGTCTTGCTGCGGGTATAGAGAGCCAGAAGTGGCGGTGCCACTATTGAGGCTAGGGGAGTCGGCAGCCGCACCGGTAGGTATTAGTGCGAAGCGGTAACTGGAGCTGCTGCCCTGTCCGCATCCTCAAGGGCGAGCGGGAGGGTCTGCCGCGAGTCTGTTACGCGAGCTGGTAGGCCAGCCTGAGCAACGCGCAGCGCGTGGAGGGCTTCGTTGTGGATCTTGTCGCGGCTAGCCGCTCCACCCATGACCGTGTTGTCCGACCAGAAGAGCACGATGCTCAAGAGAACTGCCGCCGATCCGGCCAGCATTAGCCACTTAAAGCCGTCTTGAACTTCCTTTGTTCTTAGGTCCATAGGTCTCTCTCAGAAAGGTAAAATCTGCGGCGAGTATACCTGGCGGTCGTAATCCTGCAAGGTCAGAGAACGGCGAGAAAAGGGTCTGGATTCAGATGGGGTTAAAGATGAGGTGGTCCGCTTGGACGGACCGATGACAGCCGAACCCCTTCCGACCCGGATCACCCCCGAAAGGGCTAAAATCCCTTTGGGCTTGAGGAAGTGGGCGTCTCAACGTACTGTCCTTTGGTCGTCCCCGAAGCAGGTTGAGGCAGCAGGGGGCATGAGGAGCGGTGTTTAGCCATGATGTTATCTAATGAGGATATCAAGCGGGTTGTAGAGAGCGGAGAGCTGAAGGTTTCCCCCTTCAATGACAAGTGGTTACGCTCATCCGGAATAACCATGCACCTGGGCGATGAGCTGCTCAAGCCTCAGTCTGGTTTCGTGGTTGATGTGCGTCAGCCGGCACCTCCGCCCTACGACTCCATCCGTATCACCCTCGATAAGCCCTACGCGCTTCAGCCAGGCGAGTTCCTGCTCGGACACACCTTCCAGAATGTGACGGTCGGTTCCTCTCTCGGGTTCATGATCGAAGGCCGCAGCACCTTGGCCAGAGTCGGGCTCACGATCGTTCAGACCGCCATGATGGTCTACCCAGGGCACAGTGACCGTCCTGTGACTCTTGAGTTGGCCAACCATGGGCCAAACCCGATCTTGCTCTACCCGCGCATGAAGATCGCTCGGGTAGTGCTGTTTGAGCTAAAGAGCCCGAGCTCTGAGCGCTACGACGATCGAGGCAAGTACCGCGAGCAGCAGTCTGTAGGGCTTCCGATCTTCAACAACGAGATTATGGGCGACGACGAGATTCGCTAAGGGGCGGCTAGTGGTCAAAGATGGCGCAAAGGCTCCGGTCGGCCACGTGGCGCTCTCATGCGCGGTG
>OMIG01000137.1 GCA_900299035.1 Pseudomonadota bacterium | reverse complement strand
TGTGTATAAGAGACAGGTCTTAGCTGCGGTACTCAAGAGCGGGGCGCTGCATCCTAATAGGATTAGCCCTCTGCCGAGCTACAGCGCGGCGGAGGTGGTTTGTGATTGGGCGGCCCGCAAGCGTAGGTGCGCGACGCTCGTTTGGTTTTCTTGATTGAGGTAGGGGCATGGTGTCGAAGCTCTCGACGCGCGAAAAAATAATCAGCGGAGTGTGCGTGCTCTTCGGAGTCGCGCTGGTATTCTCCGGCAGGTCCTTGCCTGAAGTGAGCGCTCGCGAAGGCGCATCTTCTAATCTCTTTGAAGAGCTAAAGACGTTCACCGACGTGCTCTCAGTTGTAAAGCGCGACTACGTCTCTGACGTTGAAAACAAGAAGCTCGTCGAAGGCGCAATCAAAGGGCTCCTGTCGACTCTCGATCCCCACAGTGGATACCTCGATCCAGATTTCTACCAAGACCTTCAGGTTCAGACGAAGGGTGAGTTCGGCGGGCTCGGAATCGAAATCACTATCAAGGATGGGCTACTCGTTGTAGTTGCCCCGATGGAAGGCTCCCCGGCTGAGCGTGCCGGCGTTCGCCCGGGCGACGTGATCGTCAAGATCGACGGCAAGTACACCAAGGAGTTCTCTCTCGTAGACGCGGTTAAGCGCCTGCGAGGCCCGAAAGGCAGCCCGATTCAGATCTCAATCAGCCGCAAGGGCGTGTCGGATCTTCTCGACATCACCATCGTGCGTGACAACATCGCCGTGCACAGCGTCAAGAGCCGCTACCTCGGCGATGGCTTTGGCTACGTGCGGGTAAGCCAATTCATGGAGCACACAGCCGACGACCTCAAGAGCGCGCTCGACTCGCTACAGAAGCAGAGCGGATTGCCGGAGCTGCGCGGACTGATCCTCGATCTCCGAAACAACCCGGGAGGGCTCCTCGCCCAAGCGGTTCGCGTCAGTGACATGTTCCTCAAGGACGGCGTGATCGTTTACACCGACGGCCGCGTTGATGCCCAGAAGCAGAAGTTCTTCGCCCGCGAAAAAGACACGCAGCCAGAGTACCCGATCGTCGTTCTAGTAAACGGCGGCTCGGCCTCGGCGTCAGAGATCGTGGCCGGAGCCCTCAAGGACCACGGTCGTGCGCTCGTGCTCGGGACTCAGACCTTCGGCAAGGGCTCGGTGCAGACCATCACTCCGCTGGAGAACGGAGGGGCGCTAACGCTCACCACTGCGCTGTACTACACCAAGAGCGGCAACTCGATTCAGGCCCGTGGCGTTAAGCCCGATATCGCCGTTGAGGACGAGACGACCGGAGGCGAGGATGCTGCCGCCGGGGCACAGCGATCGCCCATCGGTGAGCTGCGAGAGGAAGACCTTCCGGGGGCCATCGGGAACCCGTCCGAGAACGAGGGAGCTGACCAGAGCAGCCCCATGAAAAAGATCAATAAAACTCCTACCATTAGGCCTGACCTGAGCGCGATTAACCCTGAAAAAGAGGACATCCAGGTCTGGGAAAAGAAGGACGCCCAGTTCCGGCGCGCCCTTGACCTGCTGAAAACATTCAGTGTTTTCAAGCCCTCCCAGGGCTCCGATACTTGAAACGTTAAGCTCCCTTAGCTATACTCCCGCGACTTTTAGGCGCGTAGCTCAGTTGGTTAGAGCGCTTGCTTGACAGGCAAGAGGTCCACAGTTCGACTCTGTGCGCGCCTACCAGACGTTTTTCGGCCCAGCCCGGCGGTTACTCGCTCGGGTAGTAGGGTTGATCTGGCATTGGGGAAAGTGTAGTTAAGGGGGCTCTATGCCAAAGATGAAAACAAACAGGACTGCTCGCAAGAAGCTCTTTCCCAATAAGAACGGGAAGGTTAAGCGGGCTCACGCTTTCCACAGCCACCGCGCTTCGAGCAAGAGCGGCCAGCGCAACCGTCGCCTCAACAAGATGACGCAGGTGGACAAGACTAACCTGCGTGCTGTTCGCGGCATGCTCCCGTACGCGTAACGGAAATTTCTCAAGAGAAGGTGTACCATGAGAGTTAAACGTGGATTTGCAGGTCGTCGCCGTCACAAGAGGCGCCTTAAGTTAGCAGAGGGCTTCCGTGGCCGCCGTAATGGCTGCTTCAAGCTCGCTAAGCGCGCTGTCGAGAAGGCGCTTCAGTTCTCCTACCGCGATCGTCGCGCCAAGAAGCGCGACTTCCGCGGCCTGTGGATCGTCCGCATCAACGCGGCGGCCCGCCTGAACGGCATTTCGTACTCAAAGCTAGTGCTTGGCCTCTCGAAGGCCAACATCAGCCTCGACCGCAAGGTTCTGGCTGAGATCGCATTCACTGACCCAGCATCCTTCGCGGTAGTTGCAGAGAAGGCAAAGGCGGCTCTTAACTAGGGCATGGGCCAGGCATGAGCACCCGGGACGAAAAGCCCCCGGTACCTCTAAGAACCGGCGCTCGCCAGGATACGTTCCTGGTGGCGCCGGTTTCTCATTTTTGGGCCTCGCGGCTCGTCGCCATCGACTCGACCTGGAACCCGAAGTCGTGGTCTCGGCAACTGTTCGAGCGTGAGCTGAATCAGCCGCTCTCGCGTGTGCGAGGGCTCTTTGTCGGCAATCTTTTGATTGGCTACCTGATCGCGCACGTCGTGCTGGACGAAGCGCACATCGTCTCGCTCGGGCTTGCGCCTGAGTGGCGCAGGCAGGGAGGCGGCAGGTTCCTGCTCAAGGATTTCGTGCGCTACTGTAGGCTGGAAGGCATTACAGCCGTGACGCTTGAGGTGCGGGTGTCAAACATTCCAGCCCGGGCCCTCTACGAGGCTCACGGCTTCGCTGCAGCAGGCTTTCGGCGCAGGTACTACTCAGACAACGGCGAGGACGCCATCACCATGCGGCTAGAGCTAGGCTCCCACAGGGCCCAAGAGCGCACAGCCGCCGGCGCCGACTTCCGCGCGCCATCGACTAAAGGCTCGCCGCATGTACAAGCAGCTCGTTAAGCCAGCGCTCTTCGCAATGGATCCTGAGCAGGCGCACGACCTAATGCGCCTCGGCGGCCGCCTCGCCAACAGCCGACTCGTCTCTCGCGCGCTACGGGCAGTCTACGACGTTTGGGACCCGCGCCTGGCGGTGCACGTGGCAGGCATATCATTCCCAAACCCAATCGGCCTCGCGGCCGGCCTAGACAAGCAGGCCGAGCTGGTTGGGCTCATGACAGGCCTCGGATTTGGGCACCTCGAGCTCGGCACGATCACGGCCAAAGCGCAGCCAGGCAACCCACGGCCGCGCATCTTTAGGCTCGCGCAGGACAGGGCGCTCATAAACCGGATGGGTTTTCCGTCCGCGGGCGCAGATGTTCTCAAGGCGAAGCTTGAGCGAATTAGGAGGCGGTTTCCAGCTCTTCCTCCGATAGGGATTAACATCGGGAAGTCGAAAGAGACTGAGCTCGACCGAGCCATCGAAGATTACCGATACTCGTTCGACCTGCTCGCACCGCTGGCTGACTACATCGCGGTCAACGTCTCGTCGCCAAACACCCAAGGGCTGCGCCAGCTGCAAGAGAAAGATCGGCTGCTCGCCTTGCTCTGCTCGCTTCGCGACGCGAATTCCCACAAGCGGCCTGTATTCGTGAAGGTCGCTCCAGACCTCTCATGGGGGGCTGTCGAGGAGGTGATTGAGTGCTGCCTGGAGTCGGGGTGTGCCGGCATCATCGCCACCAACACCACGCTGGGCCGCGAGGGGCTCACCTGCAGCATCGACCAGGCTGGGGGCCTGAGCGGCGCGCCGCTTAGGCAGAAGTCACTCGACATGGTGCGTTTCATCGGGTCGAGGCTTCAGGGGAAGCTCTCCCTGATAGGCGTGGGCGGCGTTAGCTCCACAGAGGATGTGCTCGCCATGCTGGCAGCCGGGGCCTCACTCGTGCAGGTTTACACCGCACTGGTCTACGAGGGCCCGTCGATAGTCAGGACACTCAACAGAGGGCTCCTGTCGTACATGCAGCAGCGCGGCTTCGGCTCTGTTTTAGAGGCCGCCCAGGCGTGGAGCGAAGAGCGCCGGGTGGCGTAACTACGCTGCGGGTGCTCTCCATAGCAGCCCTAAAACGGGCACTTAAATAGCTGTTTAGACAGTTCGCGGGGGTAACCAGTCTAACTCCCTAGCATTATCCAGATTCGCGAAAATACGAGGAAAATCGGGCTTTTTTGGGCGCTTCGTTTGACCTAGACGGGGTCGTTACGGTACACTTCCGGAGCGCAGGTGGGTTGTAATCGCCTTAATTCGGAAAGCCTTAGTGGTGCCGAAGGTAGGTCCTGAAGAAGTTAGTGCCAGGCGTTAAGTCGTACTCTCCGGTCCGGGCTCTTGTTAGCACAAGTCGCCGAGCCGGAAGAAGCTAGCAGAATTCTGGAACAGGTTGGTAGAGGTTGGCAGCGAAAAAAACGCTCGTTCGCTTTCTATTGCCTTGCGCGTCCGGAACCGTTGTTCACCCAGTGGAGGGGTTACTCTTGAAGACGAAGAAGAAGGTAGCAAAGCCGACCCAGGTGAAGTCGTCAAAGTCGAAGGTTTCAAACCTCGCGAAGACGCCGAAGAAGCCGGTTCGCAGGGCCCCCCTTGCAACCTCAAGCGCGAAGAGCGCTGCTCGCCCAGTGAAGCAGTCGCCCAGCCTCAAGCCGGTTGCGGTTGCCAAGTCTGGCACGGTCGTCGCAGTGTCCGTCACTGAGCGCATCGCTGCATCGCGCCTCGTTAAGTCCGATGGCACCACTAAGAGCACCAAGCTCAAGCTCGTCACGAAGGCCGTCGTGAAGGGCGCCGTTGTAAGGGGCGCAAAAGAGCGCGCACTCGGCGCTAAGATCCCAGCCACAAAGATCACTCGCTCAGAGCCCACTTCGATGGGGTCAAAAGTCATCTCTGCTCACTTCAGCTTTGAGGCCCCGAAGCCGGCTGCGCCAGCTCGCGCTATTACGGCTGAGAAGCCAGCGCCGACAGCGGTCCTCGCGGCCGGGTCTGTTTCGTTCAAGCCCGGAGACAAGATCGTGTACCCCGGACACGGCGTAGGCGAGATCGAAGGGATCCGCAGCACCGTGCTCGGCGGCCAAGAGCACCACATTTACAACATCAAGATCATCGAGAGCGGCATGAAGGTAATGGTGCCGGTTTCGCAGGCGCCTTCTGTTGGCCTTCGCAAGATCGTCGACAAGCGTGCTATCGAAGAGGTCTACGCAATCCTCAAGGATCGCGACTTCAAGATCGACACGCAGACCTGGAACCGCCGCTTCCGTGAGTACACCCAGAAGATCAAGACCGGATCAGTTTTCGAGATCGCGATGGTTCTGCGTGACCTCTCGGTCTTGAGCGCTGACAAGGAGCTCTCGTTCGGCGAGAAGAAGATGCTCGACCAGGCAGAGGCGCTCCTCGTGTCGGAGATCGCCATCGCCAAGGCCCGTCCGCACGAGAAGGTAGTCGGCGAGCTTAGGGCGCTCTTCGCGTAGACTCGTCCCAAAAGGCTCCCAAGATGAGGTACTGTGCAGTTATCCCTGCGGCCGGAAGCGGCTCACGCATGGGGGGCGCGGTGCCTAAAGTGTTGCTCAAGCCAGCCGGCTCCGAGCAGGCCGATTCTCCGTCCATCCTTGAGATTACAGTGGCTGTATTCGCGGCAGACCCGCGCTGCCAACGTGTCGTCGTTGCCGCCGCTGCCGAGAACATCCCCCGGTTCGAGGAACTTCTTTCCCAGCACCGATCGGTGCGTGTGGTCGCTGGGGGCAAGAGCCGACAGGAGTCAGTGATGCTGGGGCTTCTCGCTCTCGACAGTGAGGGCTGCCTCGATGGCGGCACGCCAGTTCTCGTGCACGACGCCGCAAGGTGCTGCCTCTCGCTTGAGCTAGTTTCGCGAGTGCTCGACGGAGTGGCTCAGCACGGCGCCGCAACGGCGGCGGTTCCGGTGGTAGACTCGCTCTGCCGCGCATCAGAAGGCCTCGTGTCGGCATACGTAGATCGTGACTCCGCATGGTCTATCCAGACACCGCAGGGCTTCATCGGAACAGAGATACTAGAAGCTCACCGCCGAGCGGCCGCCAAGGGCGTTGAGGCGCTCGATGATGCAGCGCTCGTGGCGAAATCTCGCCCGGTGGCACTCGTTGTTGGAGACCGCCTTAACATAAAGATTACGCAGCCCGACGACCTACGGGTCGCCAGAGCTGCGCTCGCGCTGCAGGATTGAGTATGGAGATTCGGATCGGACAGGGGATTGATGTGCACGCCTTTGCCGAGGGCAGGCGCTGCGTGCGAGGCGGAGTGGAGATTCCCGCTGAGCGGGGACTGCTCGGCCACTCCGACGCGGACGCGCTGACTCACGCCGTGATGGATGCCGTCCTCGGGGCTATCGGCCAGCGGGACATCGGCACGCTGTTTCCCGACACCGACCAAGCCTTCAAAGACGCTGACAGCATCAAGCTACTGGCCAAGGTGTGGGAGCTTGCGGCAGCGCAGGGCTGGCGGCTCGTCAACGCCGACGTGACGCTTCTGGCAGAGGTTCCGAAAGTGAAGCCGCACGTTGAGAAGATGCAGGCGCGGCTCAGCAGCGTGTTGGGCTGCGAGCCGTCCAGGATAGCCATCAAAGCCACAACCGCTGAGAGGCTCGGCTTCGTTGGGCGACAGGAAGGGGTGCTGGCATCAGCAGTCGTCTTGTTGCAGCGCGATTAGGTTAGGCTAGGCTAGGTTAGGTTAAATAACTCTACAGGACGCACCATGCTCTACAGTCGACTAGGCTCCGCAGGAATTCAGGTTAGCCGCCTCTCTTTTGGCTCGTGGGTGACCTTTGGGCCACAGCTTGACGAGTCGAAGGCTGCAAAGCTTATGCAGCAGGCCTACGACGCGGGGGTTAACTTCTTTGATAACGCGGAGGCCTACAGCGGCGGCGAGGCGGAAAGCATCATGGGCAGGGCACTCAAGAAGCTCGGCTGGCGGCGCTCTTCGTACCTGGTCTCCTCGAAGTTCTTCTGGGGTCTTCACGGCAGCCCAAACGAGAAGAATACCCTCAACCGCAAGTACCTGATGCAGGCCATCGACGGGTCTTTGCAGCGCTTCGGCCTGGACTACCTCGATCTAATCTTCTGTCACCGCCCCGATCCCAACACGCCGATAGAGGAGACGGTGCGCGCCATGAGCGACATCGTTTCTCAGGGAAAGGCGCTCTACTGGGGCACGAGTGAGTGGACAGGTGCGCAGGTGCGGGAAGCGTACCAGATCGCCGAGCGTCACCACCTCCACAAGCCGCAGATGGAGCAGCCTCAGTACAACCTCTTCGCGCGCGAAAAGGTTGAGCGAGACCTGGCGCCGCTGTGCAAAGAGATAGGGCTTGGCCTCACCACCTGGAGCCCGCTGGCGTCGGGGCTACTTACGGGGAAGTACTCACAGGGTTCTGTGCCCGCCGGCTCGCGCGCAGCGCTTCCAGGCTACGAGTGGCTGCGGGAGAGGGTGCTAAACCCGTCGAAGCTTGAGGCTGTGAAGAAGCTAGAGCCGATCGCAAAGGAGCTAGGCTGCTCGCTTGCCCAGCTAGCCGTGGCGTGGTGCCTCAAGAATCAAAACGTGAGCACCGTGTTGCTGGGAGCCACCTCCGCAGAGCAGCTAAGCGAGAACCTCAAGTCTGCGGCAGTAGCGGAGAAGCTGAGTGACTCTCTGCTCTCTGAGATTGAGAAAGCCACGGCCAACGTCTAAGCATCGCTCTCCTCGGCTTACCAGCGGTAAGCCCTCTAGCTACGCTGCGCCCTGCTGAAGCTCGCGGACGAAGCCTGAAAGCGCTGAGTCCGGCGAGGAGAGGAGCTGCTCAGGAGCCCCGAACTCAGAGAGCTTTCCGCTGTCTAAGACCATCATAAGGTCTGAGTCTATTACTGTCCCGAGGCGGTGCGCCACGACCAGGACGGTTGCTTGTGCGAACTCTCTGCGGATGGTGCGCTGGATGGCGAAATCCGTCTCGACATCGATGTTGGCGGTGGCTTCGTCTAGCACAATCACCTTGCTCTCTCGGAGCAGCGCCCGTGCTAGGCAGAGCAGCTGCCGCTGTCCGCAGCTAAAGTTAGCCCCTCCCTCCTGCACTACAGCCTGCAAGCCTCCCGGCAGCTCTGCCACAAATCGGTCGAGCTCCACGCGCTGGAGAGCTGTCATAATTTCGCTGTCAGACGCGCTCTTAAAGGGGTCGAGGGTGTCGCGGAGCTTTCCTGAGAAGAGCACCGGCTCTTGAGGCACTACGGTGATAGCGCTGCGCAGCGCTTCGAGGGTGAGAGATGACGTGTTAACGCCATCGATCTCGATGTGCCCCGAGCTTGGCTCAAGGAGCCGCCCCAGCGCCAATATGAGGGTGCTCTTGCCTGAGCCAGAGCGCCCAACGATTCCGACCCGCTTCCCCGCCGGGATACGGCAGGTGATGTCCATGAGGGCAGGCGGAAGATCTGGGCGGTACCCAATGGTGAGCCCTTCGAGGCTCAGCTCGCCGTGTGCAGGCCAGTTGTCTGGGGCGGGCGCCCCGAGACGGCTTTCCGGTGGGGTCGATGCGTAGAACTCGATCCGTTCGTAGGATGTTAAGTAACCCTCAGCTAGGACGAACGAGCGAACCATCCAGTTCATCGTGCCGGTGAAAGAGAGGGTGTAGGTAAGGAGCAGCCCGGCTACAGCCGGGTTAGCAGCGGACGAAGGGGTGAGCACGATACACACGCCGGTGGCCAAGAGCACGCACGCAGCCCACAGCTCGAGCCGCACACCGAGCCAG
>OMIG01000136.1 GCA_900299035.1 Pseudomonadota bacterium | reverse complement strand
CCACGCCCTTCGACAGGCAGATCGAGGCGCAGCAGTACACAGTCATCGTTGAAACCAACGTAGTCGCTTCCCCGAGCTACGTTGCTCCAGTTCTTGGCCGCCTACAGCCTGGAGACATCGTGATGGTTGAAAGCAGGGTGGGCGCTTGGGTCAGGCTGCGCTCACGCCGTGGGAACGCTGGCTACGTGCTGGCCCAAGATGTGACCCGCGGCAAATCGGGAGAGGGTGACCCGTACAACCAGTAATCGGCCCGACTGTCATCTGGGTTTGCTGCTCAGGTGACCCTGAGGCTCAAAATAAAAGAGACGCCAGAGGCGTCTCTTTCTGGCTCACCGCGCCGAGTCAAGCGTGACCCGGTCGGGGAGAGCTATTCGCTCGGGAGCCGGAACTACTCGTCAGCGTTTGCTTCTGAAGAGTCCGACTCTGAGGCGTCAGAGTCACTGTCGATCGTCTCGCCATCAGCATCAGCTGACTGCGAAGCTCCCTCTGCCTCATCCGCCTTCTTAGTGCGGAGGACTCTGGAAGCCTGGAGACCCTTGGGGCCTTCCTTCAGCTCATACTCAACAGTCTCGCCATCCTTGAGAGTCTTGAACCCCTCAGATGCGATGACCGAATAGTGCACGAAAACATCTCGGCCGCTCGTGTGCTCGATGAAACCAAAGCCCTTGGCATCATTGAACCACTTAACAACCCCCTTGAGGATTCCGGATTCAGACTCAGACATACTTTACTGACTCCCCGCTAAAAAACGCACGGTGTTAAAAACCTACCACATTCATTTTTGGTTACAATACTGCAGTGAGTTCGGCTTATCGCCGGCTCTGGAAGTTGAGATTCGGCCAACCGGGGTAGCGTTCCAACTTTTTCACCCCGGGTCGATTGGCTCCGGTAGGCGCCTCAGCTACGCAGCCGAGAGAGCAGAAAAACGGCTGAAATACTAGCTCTTTAGGGGGCTCCCAGCACTCTCTCAGCGCCGTCGGTAGGCGCTCTGCACTGGATTGATAAGCGGGCAACGCAACGGGTATAGTACCCTCATTAGGCACCCGAAGGGAGCCTCTTCGCCCGGGAGCAGCAAGGTTAACCCCGAATGGCATCGCGGGTCTAACCCTCCCGCAGATGGTGTTCCAGCCCCTCTCTCTAGCGTCACGCCACCAGCTTCCCGGGCTCACGAGTCTCTAGGGGAGAGGGGTCGTTTCCGCCTTGTATTCGAAATGTGCTCCCATGCAGCCAACCGCCGCCTCCATCATCGAGTCCCTTCCTGAGCCGATGTGCATCCTCGGCAGGGACCTGCGCTGCCTTGAGGTTAACAGCGCCTTTGCGTCGCTAGTCGGCCGAAGCGGTGCCGATCTGATCGGCAAGCCCGCCACGGGCTTCTGGCGAGACGCCGAGACCGCGCGATGGGAAACACGCGAGTTCAGGGCCGAGTTCCAGCTGGCCGGCGGTCATCACCGAGTCGTAAAGCTTGCCTCGTTCGCAGGCGAGTCTCTCGTCATACGAGTGCTCGCATCGCTCAGCGAAGAGCAGAGCACGCTCGTGTTCCACAACCAGCGGCTTGAGACCCTTGGGCTGCTCGCCGGAGGAGTAGCACATGACTTCAACAACATTCTGACCGGAATGCTCGGGCACGTGGCGTACCTCAGGCACGTACTGCCCCAGAAAGGTGATCACGCGGAGTCTATCGCATCGATTGAGGAAGGGGCCCTGCGGGCATCCTCGCTCACGCAGCAGATCCTCAAGTTCTCGAAGGTAGAGTCGCAAGACGCCACCTCGCGAGTCGATTTGGCAGACCTCGTCACTCGCGTCCTGGCCCTCCTCAAGAGCGCAATTCCGTCTGCAATCAATGTGCGGGTCACTGTCCCCAAGAAGCCCACGGCGGTGATCGCCGCGGAGGCACAGCTCACGCAGGTGGTAATCAACTTGCTGGTGAACGCGCGCGACGCCATCAAGGAGCGCGGAGAGATCGAAATCACCGTGACCGACCAGTGCGACAGCGCGCGCGTCTCGGCCCTCTTCGGCAGCGAGCCGCCAGCGCCGGCCTACGGGGCGATAGTCGTGCGCGACTCTGGAGAGGGGATGGACGCGGCGGTTAAATCGAAGCTGTTTGAGCCGTACTTCACCACCAAGAAAGAGAAGGGCACAGGCCTCGGGCTTTTCACCGTTAGCTCAATTGTCAAGCAGCTCGGCGGCGCAATCGAGGTAGATTCCGAAAAGGGCAAGGGCACGGAGTTCTGTATCGTGCTTCCAGTGGTGCTCGACGCGCCGGCCCCAATCTCAGAGCAGGGCGGCCCTCAATCGGCCGGCCCAGCTCGTGGCAACGGAGAGCGCGTGCTGATCGTCGACGACGAGTACGCAGTGCGAAACGTGCTCGGACTGAGCCTCTCGCACCTTGGCTACAGCGTTGACACTGCAGCCTCCGGACTTGAAGCGATAGAGAAGTTCTCCGCCCCTGACTCGGCTTTTGAGCTGGTCATTCTCGACCTCCTCATGCCGGGGCTCTCCGGCGAGGAGGTCTTCATGCGCCTCAAGAGCCTGCGCGACGACGTGCGGGTATTGATCGTGAGCGGATTTAGCTCCGAGGGAACAGTCGACCGAATTCTCGACATGGGAGGAAGGGACTTCATACAGAAGCCCTTCTCAATTGAAGTGCTCGCACGCAAGGTTCGGGGGTGTCTGCAGTGATTAAGAAGTACAGCGTCCGCAACATCTCTGTCTCGCCAGGGCTCGTGCTCTCTCCAATGAGCGGCGTTACGACGCGGCCATTCCGCAGGCTGATCAAAGAGCTCAACCCTGGCGCGGTCGGGCTCCTCGTGAGCGAGTTCGTCTCGGTGGAGGGGATGACTCGCGGGTCGAGGCGCACCATGGAGATGATGCGCTTCTCTGAGGAGGAGCGCCCTTACTGCGTCCAGATCTTCGGGTACGATGTCGCGCGCATGCGGGACGCGGCACTCATGGTGCAAGACCTCGGAGCTGACCTGGTGGACATCAACTGTGGATGCCCAGCCCCTAAAGTCGTCAAGCGTGGCGGGGGGTGTGAGCTCATGCGTCAGCCTGAGCACCTGCGGGAGATCGTTTCGGCGGTCAGGAAGGCGATCTCAATTCCGCTAACCCTCAAGATGCGCTCCGGCTGGGACGAAAGCTCAAAGAACGCAATCGACCTGGCGAAGATGGTGGTAGGAGAGGGGGTCGAGGCGCTCGCTGTTCACGGCCGCACTAGGGCGCAGCTGTACCGAGGCGAAGCAGACTGGTCGCTGGTTGAGCAGGTCGCAGACGCCGTTGACGTGCCGGTCCTCGGCAGCGGCGACGTGGTCGACCGCGTCTCGGCCGAGCAGCGGCTTAAGGGCAAGGTAGCCGGGCTATTCATTGGGCGCGCTAGCATCTGGAACCCGCTCGTTTTCAGGGAGATCATGGACGGCGCTCCGAGCGCCCTGCGCGGCAACCACAGCCTCATGATACAGGTTCTCTCGCGCTACATCGAGCTGCTCCGCGAAGACTTCCCTGAGAGCTCCTGCGCCGGGAAGGTGAAGCAGCTCGCCTCTCAGATGTGTCGCGGAGCGCCCTGGCGGAAGCAGCTCCTGACCCTAAACACGCTCCAAGAGCAGGAGCGCCTTCTTGAGATGGCGCGTGACGGCGCTTTCCGTAATACTCCTGGAGAGGCAGGCCCGGACGAGTCAGGAGAGCCTGATGCCGTGACATCGTGCGACCAGTTCGCAGCCGCCTAAGCCAGCCAAAGGACGAAAGAGTGCTCAGGGTCAACAACGTCTATCGAAGCTTCGGGGAAAAAGAGGTCCTCAAGGGCGTCACGCTGACTCTCAAGCCTGCCACGATAACAGGGCTTATCGGGCCAAGCGGTGGCGGAAAGAGCATACTGCTCAAGATTATCGCGAACACGGTTCGGACTACTGCTGGCAGCGTTGAGTTCGACGAGGGGCTCAGCGTCGGTGACGTGGGCCTCATGTTTCAGGAGGGCGCGCTCTTTGACTCGCTGTCAGTCTACGACAACGTAGCGTTTCCGTTAGTGGGAGGGAAAGTCCCAACGACCTCCCTGCCAGCGGAGCAGCGCGAACGGGTTTGCGAGAAGGTGAGCGAGATCTTGGCGCGAGTGGGATTGTCCCGGGCGGCCTACAAGATGCCGGGCCAGATTAGCGGCGGCATGCGCCGCCGCGTCTCCTTGGCGAGGGCGCTCGTGGCGCGCCCTCGAGTCTTGCTGCTCGACGACCCAACGAGCGGCCTCGATCCGGTCGCCAGCAGCGTGATTATGGACCTTATCGTCGGCCTGCACCGGGAGTACAACCCGATCACGCTGATAGTGAGCCACGACCTGCGGCGCCTCCTGCCGGTTGCAGACAGGCTCGTTGCGCTATTCGATGGCGTCATTGCCTTTGATGGATCCCTCGATGACCTGCGACAAGGGGCGCCGGCATCGATTCGAAGCTTCGTGTCGTGCCGGTTTGAGCTCGGTGCCCCCTCCGTTGAGCCAGCTCCCCCACCAGTGTAAGAGAGTTTCGAAATGATGAAGCACAGGGCAATTCAGGAATCGAGAGAGCGCTTCCTCTCCGGAATCGGGGTGCCCGCCAAGGGAACCTTCGTTGCCGACGAATTCCAGCAGGCAGCGATAGCGAACCTGGCAGCCGGAATCGACACGCTCGTAGTGGCCCCGACCGGTTCGGGCAAGACCTACATCGCCATTCAGGCGATGAAGAACCTGCTCCAGAAGGGGCAGCACGCAATCTACACCACGCCGCTCAAGGCCCTCTCGAACACGAAGTACTCTGAGTTCCAGCAGATCTTCGGGCCCGACCACTCCGTGGGCCTGCTCACCGGAGACCGCAAGATTGAGGGAGACTCTGATGTTGTGATCGCCACAACTGAGATCTACCGCAACGACCTCTATCGCGGGCACGGTCGCTACTCGCTGGTGATACTAGACGAAGTGCACTACATCGCGGACCCGCAGCGCGGCGCAGTATGGGAGGAGAGCATCATCCTCACCCCGAGCACCTCAACCCTCCTAATGCTCTCCGCGTCCATCTCCAACGCCGAGGAGATCGCCTCCTGGATCGAAGAGACCCGCAACAAGGAGTGCCGAATCGTCCAAAAGACTGAGCGGCCTGTGGAGCTGCGCTACGGCTTCCTTCACCCTCGCTGGGGAGTCATCCCGCTGAGCGATGAGAAGGGGCACCTCTCTCCGGAAGTGGCGCACTTCTACAGCGGCGTGGAGCTCGACATGACTGGAACTCGCATCGCCGTCCCGGGTGATCGCGGCGGAGTCAGGGGCCGAGGCGGCCGCGGAGGTGGCGGCAGGCACGAGCGCTCGGGTCGAGGCCGGCGCGCACACAGTGGCCACCGAGGCTCTAGCGGGAGGCGCAAGTAGCGTATGGGCATGCCACAAGCCGACTTCCCGGTGTCGATAATCCTGCGCGAGCTGGAGCGAGATGACCTTCTGCCCGCGATTCTCTTCCGCACCGCGCGCAAGCAGTGTGACGCTGACATTGAGACCCTGGCACGCAACGAGCATGCCATCCTTCCGAAGGAGAGGCAGGATCGCCTCTCGCAGGAGGTTCAGGCGATCATCCAGAAGTACGCCTTCGAGCCTGAGTTCATCACGTCGTACCCACAGTACTCAGCTCTGCTTGCGACAGGAGTAGGGGCGCACCACGCAGGCCAGCTCCTGATCTGGCGGCTGCTTTTGGAAGAGCTCATGTCGCGCGGCATGCTGCGCATGATGGTTGCAACCGGAACAGTAGCCGCCGGCGTTGACTTTCCAGCTCGCACCGCCGTCGTAACAGCCCACAGCAAGCGCGGCTCTGAAGGGTTCAGCGTGCTCTCGTCATCCGAGTTTCAGCAGATGGCTGGCCGAGCTGGCCGAAGAGGCAAAGACGCTGTGGGCGTGTGCCTGATCACTCCGAGCAGGTTTTCCGACGCGCGCGTGCTGCTTGAAGTCTCAAAGCGGCCACCTGAACCGCTCAAGTCGGCTTACTTTGCTGCGCCCTCCACTGTTCTCAACCTGCTCAAGTACCGAAACGTGGATGACCTGGAGTTCACCGTTGAGAGGAGCCTCGGCGCCTTCCTGAACCGAAGAGACGCCAGCCGGTTGCGCGAGGAGGCCCTAACGGAGCAGGGCGCAATTGAGGCTGACTCGGATCTGCGCGGAGAGAAACGCAAGAAGGCCGAGAAGCGGGTGCGTCGCAAGCTGCGAGACGCTGACGAGATCGAGAAGAAGCAGGAGACTTCGCTCGCCCAGTCTCTCGACGGCCTTCGAAAGCTGGGCTACGTCGAGGGCGGAAGCCTTACCGAGAAAGGGTATTGGGCAGCCGAGCTCTGCACGAGCCTCGTACTGCAGCTCGCCGAGGGAATCGCCGAGCGGCTCTTCGACGAGTGCGCGCTCTTTGAGCTCGTAGGGCTCGTTGCGAGCATCGCTGGAGACCCGCACCGGCCGTACTTCAAGCTCAAGGCCAATCCGGTCAAGCCGGAGCTCTTCAAGCGCATGGAGTCGATCGTTGAGCGAGTGAAGGAGAGCTACCAGGGCCCCGGCTCGACTGAGCTGGCAGTTCTGCCGGACGCGGCTCTTACCGTCATCACCTGGATGGATTCCGAGAGCTGGGCTGAATTCGCAGGACTGCTGCGACTCTCAGGCGTCGCCGACGGAGACGTGGCGCGCCTCATCAGCCAGACCGCCGACCACCTCAACCAGCTCACGAGGCTTGAGAAGACTCACCCAGTTTTGGCTCAGTCTGCAAAGGTCGGAAGGGCCCGGCTCCTGCGTCCGCCATTCTCGGAGTCGCTCATCACGGTCGACTAGCCAGGAAAACGAGCGCCGACATCGCAAACATCAAGAGCGAGGGTATGCCCTTCATGATCGGGTCTCTCACTTTGAGGTGCATCGAGAAGGCTGCCAGCATCAAGAGCGAGAGCCCGAGCGCCCCAACGCAGGCCACTTCTGGAACCCAGAGCCCGAGCAGGAGGAACATGGCGAAGATCACCTTCAGCGCGCCGACCGCTAGCATGAACGACTTCGAGAAGCCGTAGACCTTGAACTCCTCTTCCATGTTGGTGGCGTTTCCGCCCCGGTAATTCGTAGGCTTGTTCACCCGCAAAAACCAGACGTTGAATATGCCCAACGCCACCACCACTTGAAGAATTTTCGCAATCATTTCGACTGTGCTCATAGGCTGCCCTCTCTGGCCTATAATTTGCCGCCAGGCCCCAACCCTGCAAGCTTTTTTGTTGCTCGCCGCGAGGTTTGCTCGGCCTATTGCCTATCGCGAACCGCGTCGGCACCGACACTATTCGCTATGGCATCCCACCATAGGTATGCGGTAAAACAGGGATATGAAGATACTCGTTCCCGTAAAGAGAGTCCCCGACTGGCAGATTAAGCTTAAGCTGCTGCCTGACGGTTCCAACATTCAAACCGACGGCATTAAGTGGATCTTGAACACCTTCGACGAGATCGCCGTTGAGGAGGCGATTCGCCTTAAAGAGAAGGGGGTCGTTTCCGAGATCGTACTCGTGAGCCTTGGCCCTCCCGACGTGCGGCAGCGCCTTGAATACGCGCTCGCAATGGGCGCAGACTCAGCAATCCTTATCAAGCACGAAGGCCCCGCCGACTCCGACCTCGCTGCCCGAGCGCTTGCGGAGGTCTACAAGCGCGGCGGCTACTCAATGATCCTGATGGGGAAGCAGGCGATTGATTCCGACAGTAGCCAGACTGCTCAGCTCCTCGCGGCCCGGCTCGGCCTGCCGCAGGCGTGTTTTGCCTCCAAAGTTGTGGTCGAGGGGGAGAGCGCTGTTGTAACCCGCGAGGTAGACGGAGGCCTTGAGACCGTACGCCTGCCGCTTCCGTGCGTGGTGTCAACCGACCTGCGCCTGAATGAGCCGCGCTACGCAGCCTTGCCAAACCTGATGAAGGCCAAGAAGAAGCCCTTCGAAGAGCTTTCGCTAGACGCGCTCGGTGTCTCGCCGGAGGTAAAGGTTCGGATTAAGTCGCTGTCCACTCCGCCAGCGCGGAAGGCCGGACGCAAACTGGGAAGCGTTGCAGAGTTGATAGCAGCACTGCAGGGTGAAGCTAAGGTTCTTTAGGAGAAAAGGTCGTCGTTATGCCAAACGCACTCGTATTTATTCAGCATGACCAGGGCAGGGTGCTCAAAGGCTCGCTCGTGGCGATCTCTGCCGCAAAGCAGCTCGCAGCGGCCTGGGGCTGCTCTGGCCTGGACGGAATTGCGCTCGGCCCGGGTGCCAAGGCGGCCGCAAGTGAGGCCGCAGGCTACGGGCTTGCATCGGTCAAGTTCTCCGAGAGCCCCATCTTCGAGAAGTATCGTGCAGAACCCTACAGCCGAGCAGTGGCACTGGCCGCAAAAGAAGCTGGTAGCCAATGTGTTGTTGGGCTTTCTAGCAGCACAGGCAAGGACTTCCTGCCACGAGTTGCCGTGCTCATGGATGCATGCCAGGCATCTGACATTATTGCAGTCAACGCCGATGGGTCGCTGCGACGGCCGATGTACGCCGGAAACATCATCGCCGACGTAGAGCTAGCCGCCGGAAACCGGATAGTGTCGGTTCGTGGCACAGCTTTCCCGCCAGCCCAGAAGGAAGGCGCTTCAGGCAGCGTATCCGAGCTGCAACTCTCCGGAGACCCCGAGCTCCACGAACAGCCGCGCTTCGGAGAGGTGGTAGGCTACGAGCTATCAAAAGCCGAAAGGCCGGAGCTCGCTGATGCAGAGGTTGTTGTAAGTGGAGGTCGTGCGCTGGCATCGGCTGAGAATTTTGAGAAGGTGATATTTCCGCTCGCTGACTCGCTGAAAGCTGCCGTCGGTGCCTCGCGCGCCGCTGTGGACTCGGGGTACGCGCCCAACGACTGGCAGGTTGGCCAAACCGGAAAGGTTGTTGCACCGAGCCTGTACATAGCCGTTGGTATCTCGGGAGCGATTCAGCACCTAGCCGGAATGAAAGACTCCAAGGTGATCGTGGCCATCAACAAGGATCCTGATGCCCCAATCTTCGAGGTGGCCGACTTCGGCCTCGTAGCTGACCTCTTTCAGGCCGTCCCCGAGCTCACGCAAGCGGTAAAGGGAGCACGGAGCTGAGACGCGAGCCAGGACATGTAATGCGCCGTTTTCTGCTTACCCTTCGACAAGCCCTCGCGGCCGTTTTACTGCTGGTTCTATCAGCCTCAGTGGCGTGCTCTCAGCCTGAAGCAAACGCCAAGCTCTCGCTCTGGTTTGAAACGCCGGACGGCAAGCCTTCGGAACGGTTCTCCATGGAGATTGCGGATACTGACCCCGAGCGTCACCGGGGCCTGATGTACCGGCACTCGATTGGTGCGCGAGAAGGGATGATCTTCATCTTCCCGAATGAGACTGAGCACTCGTTCTGGATGAAGAACACCTACATCCCGCTCGACATGGTATTCGTTGGGTCAGACTGGCGCGTAGCTGGTGTGCTAGAGAACGTGCCGCCCCTGACTGAAGAAGGCCGGAGCGTGGGAAAGCCGAGCAAGTACGTGCTTGAATTCGCCGCTGGGACGATGCGCTCGCTCGGCGTCACGGCCGGAACCATCGTTAAGACAGAATCAACGGTGCCGAGCGGGCAGTAGCTGCAGCCTCCATGAGCGGCATCATGCTGCGGGCGGAGCCCGCCGCCAGCCCCGCCCCGAGAGAACTTTTCTGAGTGTCGGTATCAAGCCTGCTCATATATCGTGTGAGCATGGCGCAAATCGGAAACTCCAGCTCTGACGTAATCCGGCAGCTTCACCACCGGGTTAAGAACAACCTGTAAGTGATTTGCAGCCTCCTTCGGCTGCAAGCGAACTACGCGGGAGACTCGCCCACAAAAGGGATGTTCAAGAGCAGTGAGGAGCGAGTTAGGAGCATGGCGCTCGTGCACGAAAAGCTGTGCGGGATGGACGACCCCTCGAGGGTTCAGTTCGACGGCTACATCTCTGATCTGGTTGGTCAGCTACTTACCTCGTACCGCACGACCGCAACGCCAGTCGAGGTTGACCTTGACCTAGAGCAGCTGAGGCTGCCTGTTGAGCAGGCTGTGCCGTGCGGCCTGCTGGTGAACGAGCTCGTGTCGAATAGCCTTAAGCACGCACAGGACAGCGACACGGGGGGATACCTGGGCGTGTCCCTGCAGAACCGAGATGGACTTGTAACCCTTGAGGTTCGGGACAGGGGACCCGGACTGCCCGAGGAGTTCGACCCAGCGCAGCCCAAAACCCTGGGTCTCAAGGTTGTGCAAGCCCTTAGCCGTCAGCTTGGCGCAAACGTAGCTTTTGAGGGAAACGGCGGGGCTACTATTCGGATACAGTTCAAGGCGGCCGAAAGCCTTAGCACGCCGAGCCAGGCCCTGCGCGCCAGCGCCTAGGCATGGCAGGAACTCTGCTTCGCCGCTCAGGAGATCTCTTCTCTTGCGCCTTTTCCTATGCGAGAACCTGAGGAAGCGCCCAAATCTTTGGGGTGCTCAGATGCATATGTGGACGAAACGAGAGCTCTCAACTCTCAAAAAGCTTTCAACACCCGAGAAGGTTCAAGACCTGCTCGACGCTCTGCCGTACCGTTGCGCTGACGGCCACCTTTCGGCTCGCGCAGCGCTGCGTGACAACATGGCGCACTGCTTCGACGGCTCGCTTCTCGCCGCCGCGGCCCTGCGCCGCGCTGGCTTTCTGCCAGCTCTTGTCGACCTGTGCGCCGTGCGAGACGACGACCACATGATCTGCTCCTTTCGCTGGAAGGGGCGTTGGGGTGCGGTGGCTAAGTCGAACTTCCCCGGCTTGCGCTTCAGAGAGCCCATTTATCGCTCGGTGCGCGAGCTTGCTCTCTCGTACTTCGAGTTCTACTTCAACATGGAGGGCGAGAAGAGCCTGCGCCACTTCTCGAAGCCGTTCACGCTTCCAGACCCATCAGCCATCGACTGGGAAACCGATGACTCTCAGGGCGACCACATCGTCGAGCTGCTCACCCGCAAGCCTCACTACCCGATCCTGGCGGTCCGGCAGGATCGGATGTTGCGCCCAATCGACCGGCGTTTCTTCAAGTCACAGCTCGTTGGGGTTAACCTAAAAGGGGTGTACTGAGGCTGAAATGGGTTCGCGGAAAGACGACTACCGGGTGGTCTACTCGACTGATTCAGGAAGCATCTGCAGCGGTTGCCAGCGACCCTCTGCCAAGTGCACCTGCGCGGAGCAGAAGCGGAAAGCCGTCTTGGGCAGCGGTACAGTTCGAGTTCGGCGAGAAACAAAAGGCAGGGGGGGCAAGACCGTCACGACGGTTTCGGGCCTGGCGCTCAACCAGGAGCAGCTAGCAACGCTGCTCAAGGACCTAAAGCGCACCTGCGGGGCCGGAGGCGCCGTTAAGGAGGGGGTTGTAGAGATCCAGGGCGACCACTGTGATGTCGTCCTGCGAGAGCTAGCCGCCAGGGGCATCGCTGCCAAACGGGCTGGTGGCTAAAATCTCTGCTAAAGCACCTGTAATTCATGATCTTTTCCGGCCGCCGCTGGTCCTGGGGCACTTCTGGTTCCTGGCTTCTTAGTATATAGTTCCAAGGACTGTCGATTTTAGGGAGTTCTGCATGTTTGGCGGCGGAAACAAGGTAAAGCTCGGAGACTCTACGTACCAGAAAGCGAAGGTTGCAGCCGGGATTCTCGGCTGCACTATCGAGGAGTTCGTTGAGCGCGCGGTCGAGTCCGAAGCTGACAAGGCTATCTCACAGACTTCCAGCAAAGAGCCAACAAAAGAAGAGGTAGACGAGATCGCAAAGCAGCTCCAGGGGCTAGGGTACCTTGAGTAGCGTCATAGCTGCGATTCATTCGGCCCTGTCGAAGGCTTTCTCAGCCCTCTGGGGGCTCCTGTCTTTTGCCTCACCAGGCTGGCAGCTGGTCGTTGTCTCTGTGGTGTTCGGCGTTATCATGGTGCTGGTCTACGGGCGCGTCTCCAACCAGAACGCCATCCGAAAGGTGAAGGAGCAGATCAGCGCATCTCTGCTTGAGGTCGTGCTCTTTCGCCGCGATGTCCGCATATCGCTCAGCGCGCAGCTCTCCCTGCTTCTCGCCGGCATTCGATATTTCCTGTTGGCGATGGGTCCCGTGCTGATCCTCGCGGTGCCGTTCGCCCTCATCCTGGGGCACGTAAACCTGCGCCTCGGAGCTCGGCCGCTGGCGCCGGGAGAGGAGGCGATCTTGGCAGTCAACGTGAAGAAGGGCACGGATCTCAAGTCAGTCCAGCTGAGTGCCGGAGACGGCCTCGCAGTGGTAGGGCCGGTGCGCGTTCCGAAGACTAGCTCGGTCTTCTGGCGCGTCGCACCTCAGAAAGACGGGGAAACGCCGCTTCGCCTCTCAATCGGGAGCAACAGCGCGATCACTGAGGACGTGGTATCAGGCCCGCAATCCACCACTCCTGCAGCCGGAATCTTCCTCACCTCATCGGACTGGCCAGGGCAGATACTGTTTCCGAACGGCGGCTCCGGGCAGTCTCTGACAGCGGCTCCCTTCGAAACCGTGGAGTTGACCTACCCACAGCGGGAGTACTCGTTCGCCGGAGTGACGATGTCCTGGATTACTGCTTTTTTAGTCATTTCAATCTGCGCCGGCTACGCTGGCAGCAGGCTCTTTGGAATCTCGGTGTGACACATGAAAAACAACCTGCTCCTCATCACTTTTGACAGCTGCCGCTTCGACTCCTTCATCGGAGCAAAGACTCCCAATATTAGCCGCCTGGGCCAGACAGAGCGTCGCTACTCCTACGCCAGCTGGACTGTTCCTTCTCACACTGTCTACCTCCTCGGGGCTAGCCCTCACACGAGCCCTAAGGGCGTGTTCGCTTCCGAGGTTTACAAAAACGACTTCAAGCGTTGGGGCGACCGCTTGAACATCCCTGACATCTCCTTTAAGGGCTTCGTCCCGAGGCTCTCTCTGCCGGCGTTCCTCAAGGAGCACGGGTACAAGACTAATGCGCTCGTGAGCATGCCGGTGCTCAACCAGACGACGATCCTAAACACCCACTTCGACCGCTACCAGCTGATGAAGTGCCACCACGACTTCAATGCAATTATCGACAACCTGATCTTCGAGAAAGATAAGCCGTCCTTTTACCTGCTCAACATCGGCGAGACTCACTACCCCTACATCATTCCCGGCGAGTCAGCCGATGACCTCCCAAGAATCAGCGGAGTGCACGGGGTGTTCAAGCACATGGACGACCTCGTCCTCGGCGGCGCAGAGCAGAAGGAAGATGACCGCTTCTTCGACATGGACCAGATGCGCGCCCTTCACGAGAAGCAGCGCAAGAACGTCGAGTACCTCGACGGGCTGTTCGAGAAGCTCTACGAAGTCGTGCCGCCTAACACCCACATTATGGTCATGTCTGACCACGGAGAGCTGTTCGGCGAGGATGGGTACTTCGGGCACGGCCCGATCATTCACGAAAAGGTTTTTGAGGTGTTCTTCGTCGAGGGGCGCATCAAGTGAGCCGAGTAAGCCGCCGCACATTCCTGCAGGGAGCCGCTGCGAGCGTGGGCGGCGCGCTGGTGCCAGGCGTTTTTACAGGCGGAAAGGCCCCGTGGCTCAAGAATGCAAAGTTTGGCCGAAAGACCGTGGTTCTGGGCATCGACGGGATGGACCCAGTGCTGCTCAGGCGCTTCGTGGATGAAGGGGCTATGCCAACCTTCAAGGCGTTCATGGAGAAGAACGCCTCCGGGGTGCTTTCAACGACCATGCCTCCGCAGAGCCCGGTAGCGTGGTCGAGCTTTATTACCGGCACGAACCCCGGCGGGCACGGCATCTTTGACTTCGTACACCGAGACCCGAAGATCCTTTTGCCGTACCTTTCAACGTCGCGCTCCTTTGGGTCAAGCTCAGGCATCTCGCTCGGAGACTGGAACCTGCCGCTCGAGAGCGGGCGCGTCGAGCTGATGCGCAAGGGCCGGCCATTCTGGTCGATACTCGAAGAGAGGGGGGTGCCCTCGACTCTCTTTGCGCTCCCAGCCAACTTCCCCATCGTTGAGGACGGTGGCGTCCAGGCGCTCTCAGGAATGGGCACGCCTGACCTGCTCGGCACCTACGGGACCTTCACCCTGTTCTCCGAGGTCGACGTGCCTGACTCAAAGCACTGGAACGGCGGAAAGCTCGTTCGAGTGCGCCCTGTCAACAACGTGTTCAGCGCCTCGCTTGAGGGCCCAACCAACTCGTTCAAGAAAGACGGCTCAGCAGCCGCCGTGCCAGTCACGATTTCGCGAGACCCTTGGGACGCGATCGTCAAGATTGATGTGTGCGGAAAGCAGCTCATTCTCAAGCAGGGAGAGTGGTCAGAGTGGGTTCCGTTGACCTTTGAGTTTGTGCCGCTCTTCGCTTCGGTTGGGGGCATGGTGCGATTCTTCGTGAAGCAGGTGCACCCGACGCTGAAGGTGTACGTCTCCCCGATCAACATTGACCCGATGGATCCGACGCTCCCGATCGGCTCGCCCTCGCACTACTCGGCAGAGATAGCGCAGGCAGCTGGGCGCTTCTACACGCAGGGCTTCCCGGCTGACCAGAAGGCTCTCGCCATGGGCGTGCTCTCTGATGAAGAGTATTTCCACCAAGCAAATATCGTCATAGACGAGAACTTCCGGATTCTGGAGCACCAGCTGTCAAAATTCGACGACGGCTTCTTCTTCTATTACTTCTCGTGCATTGACCAGAACTGCCACATGCTGTGGCGCCTGTGCGACCCGAAGCATCCGCTCTACAAGCCTGACGCCAGCCCCGAGCTCAAGAACTCGGTGAAGCTGCTCTACCAGCGCATGGACGACGCCCTCAAGATGGTCCTGGCTAAGGTTGACCAGAACACCACCTTCTTCATTTTGTCCGATCATGGCTTTGGGACCTTCGAGCGCGAATTCCACCTTAGCCGCTGGCTCGTGCAGGAGGGCTTTACTGTGCTCAAGGATCCGGGCTCCAAGGAGCCCGGAGACCTCTTCGATCAAGTCGACTGGGCAAAGTCTAAAGCGTACGCCCTGGGCATCAACGGCATCTACCTCAACATGAAGGACCGCGAGCCCAACGGCATCGTGACTCCTGACCAGGCCCAGCAGATTAAAGATCAAATTATTGCCCGGCTTCCAACGGCAGTCGACCCTGTCCGCAAGCAGCAGATCGTTCTCTCAGCGTACGACTCAGGCAAGATCTACTCCGGTCCGTTTATGGGTCTCGCACCGGATGTGCTGGTTGGATACAACCGCGGGTTCCGTGTCTCCGATGAGGCAGTCCTCGGCAAATTCCCGCTCGAAGTCATCGGCGATCGCACGAACCTGTGGTCAGCCGACCACTGCTTCGAACCCTCCCTCGTTCCTGGCGTTCTCCTCTCTAACCGAACCGACTGGAAACAGGGGAGCCACGGCATATGGGACCTGGCCCCGAGCATTCTATCGAGCTTCGGGATCGAGGTTCCTCCTGAGATGGACGGCAAGCCGATCCAGAAGGCGTAAGCACATCCTAAGGCCGCTGGGTTGGATACATGCTGGTGAGAATTCGCAAGACTGTTCGCCGCCTGGGCCTAGCCGCTATGACCGTAGTGGCGCTGGCCCTCGCAGCGGCTTTTGTGTACCGCGGGCGCCTAGTGGAGCTTCTCAAGCCCGCTTTCGAGCGCGCTCTTTCTGACGCCACAGGATACCAGGTTTCTTTCAAGTCGGCGTCCTTCAAGGTCGTGCCATTCCTTGGCCTTCGGCTTGAAGATGGCGAGGCAACCTCTCCCGCGGGATGCTCCCCTTGGCGGCTGAAGAGAGCCGCTATCCGTATAGCCATCCTGCCACTGCTTGAGCGCCGGATCGAAGCCTCTAAGATTGAACTTGAGGGCTTAGAGGGAACTCTAAAGGTAGAGGACGGGGCGGTCTTCCGTGTCCAGACAACGGGTGAGCGTTGCGAGAGCCCCCTGAGCGCCCAGCCTTCCGGGGAGAGTAGGGCTGCCCCCTCGGAAAAGATTCCTGTCGCGGTCAGCCTCGATGCCCTTTCACTCGCATCGAGCACCTTAACCGTCTTCGGAGCACAGGAAACTCACCAGCTTTCAGTCGAGAGTCTTGCAACCTCGCTCCAGAGCGAAAACCGGCTCGTGTCACTCACAGAGCTGGTCCTGACTGGCTCGTACGACTCGTTCCCGTTCTCCCTCAGGGCTAGGGACGGCCAATTCGACTCGGCAGCCCGGTCGTTTTCGCTCTCGCAGGGGGAGATCGGCCTCGGAAAGCAGTCGCTGATCGTCTCGGGGCGGTACGACCTCGGTGCCCGTTCAGGCTCTGGCTCCATCAGGGCTGACCAGGTCTCCCTAGAAGATGATGACCGTATCTTCGTTGGAGGCGCGCCTGTTGTTCGAGGGAACGTCAGCTTGAGCCTAGACCTCGCAGCATCTGGGGAAACGGTGACCATCTCTGGTGATGTGCGTTTGGCTGAAGCCTCGTTGGCCCTTGGCTCGCCGATGAGCGCAAAGGCGGCAACGCTCTCGGGCATTCGGGCCACGTTTGTCGATGGCGCCTTCACCAACGGCAGCGCAGGTATCAGCTTAGTTGGCTTTGCCTGCAAGGACTCCGCCGATAACTACTCCGTTGCCTCGGTTTCGGGCTCTCTTGCCGCAACCGGCTCCTCAGCACTCTCTGTACAGGGCCAGCTCGAAGCGTCAGATTTTAGGTTCTCAGATGAGGACACCTCGATACAGAAAGTCTCCGCAAAGCTTCGTGACATCTCCGCGCAACTCTCGCCAAACGGCGATGCAACTGTGCGGCTGGCCCTGCACGCGTCCAGCATCCACCTTAAAAACCCAAACATTGAGATCTTCTCGGTCTCCTCGGTGACCGCCCCCCTTAAGGTGACGGTGCCGGCAGCCGGCGGCTACTCGGTCGTTGGACCGGTCACGATATCGGGCGGCAGATTGTCGCTGCTCGGCAAGAGCCTAACCGAGACTGGCGGCACGGTAGAGATGTCCGTGGCTGCAGGCCTTAAGACCTTTCAGTCACGCAACCTTGCCACTGTGTCGCTCACAGAGCCCCTCGCTGCTTCGACCCTGTTTGCGATGACTGCTCACGAGTACAAAGCCTCGGACACATCGTTCTCTCTCGCGGGGGGCTCCGTACAGGCGGGGCTGCAGCTCGGCCGGCACAAGAAGGGGCCCTTCAGCGCAACCCTTAACGCTCGCGGCGTGTCCCTTCCGAGGGCATACCGAGCCCTCACTCAGCAAGAATCCTCTCCCGTCCAAGGAACCGCCACTGAGATCTCGATGTCCGTCAATGCCGACTCCGCTGACCTGCTCGGCACCGCTAAAGGCACGGGTGCTGTGCGGCTTGCCAACGCAGTGTTCACAACGATCGACCTTCAGTCCCTGGTGCAGGGAGCGATTAGCGCCGTGCCCGTAATCGGCAAGGACATCACGCCGCCAAAGCAGCCCGGGCCGCCACCCGTTTCTGACGGGGGACTCTCTACCACCGCAATGATCGGCGATAGGGCAGTATTGCTACCGGACCTCCGGGTGCAGTTCAGCAATGCCACGGTCGAGGGCAGGCTCAAAGCTGGATTCGATTCGAGCTTGAGCGGAAACGTATCGCTGGTGTTGCTTGAGGACACCTTCCGAATGCTAGGATTCGGGATCAAGCCCCTCGGGAACTTCCTGGCCCGTGAGGGCAGGGTGGCTATTCCTCTGCGAGTGGCCGGCTCGCTTACAGATCCATCGCTTTCTCCAGACATGGAGGCGGTTGGCCGCTTCGCCACTGGGCAGGACCTCGTCGACAGCATACGAGAGGCTGCGGGAGACAATGCGACCCCCTCGACAGGTGGGCAATAAGCGGAGAATGGTGAGAAAAGAGAAGAGCCTTCGTAGCACAGGGTTACTGTGCTACGAAGCCCTCATCATCAGCTAAAGCTGCGGCACTCTCACCAGGTGCAAGAAAGCTACTCCGACGTCACAGCCAGGCTTGGCAACGGCCTTGCCCGAGTGGTGACACTGCTCAATGAGGATGCCTTCTCCAACTTGGATAAGTATCCTGCTGGCCCTGCGGGGCTTCTCCATAAGACGGAGAGCCTCTCCGCGAGGTATAGAGTAGCTCCTCGTTTCGCCCTTGTCGTCAACGACCTCTAGGCTCGCTAGACTGCCTTCGATAACGGCCGTCACAGCGCAACCATCGAGCCGAGCGCCGATAACTTGCTCCACGCTACGAAACTCACTCGCTGGGACTTGCCCTACGACGATCTCCAGGCGCGCACTTTCAATATGCCGCTCAAGCTGAGCAGCCACATTTGGGTCAAGACTGACCTCTTTCATGAGGGAATCCTTCCTAAAAAACCTCGGAACGAGACAACCACGGCGGTGCCTCACTCAAGCCCTCCGAGCGAGGACGCGAGTGAGGCTCCGCCAACCTTCCCTCTCTTCTCTTTTCTCGCCCGAGATCCTACCGATTTTGGGCAAAAATGTAAAAAATAGGCCGTAAAAAGCCGATATTTTCTAGATTTTAGGGGCAATTACGACTCATAACGACAGCCCCGACAGGGCTCGCGCCGAGCCCCGAGCTCTGCTTCGACTTAGAGCGCTGAACGGCTGAGCACCAGGGACACGACCTCCTGGACGCTCTTTTCGAGCGAGCTTGACCCCGTGTCGATTCGAAGCGCCGGGGCTTCAGGGATCTCGTACGGGTCACTCACGCCGGTAAAGTTCTTTATCTCTCCCTTGCGCGCTTTCTGGTAGAGCCCGTGCGGGTCTCGCTTCTCGCACACCTCAATTGGCGTGCTGAGGTGCACCTCTAGGAAGCGGTCCTCGCCGATAATCTCCTGACAGCGGCGGCGATCCTCTGCATACGGGGCGATGAAGGCGCATATCACCGTAATTCCTGCTTGGTTCAGAAGCTTGGCGACTTCCGCCGCACGACGGAGGTTCTCCGAGCGGTCTTCTCGCGAAAAGCCAAGCCCCTTGTTGAGCCCAACCCGCAGGTTGTCCCCATCGAGGAAGAACACCGGCAGCTGATCGTCAAAGAGATTCCTCTCCACGCCCTTGGCAATTGTGGACTTCCCAGACCCCGACAGGCCGGTCATCCAGACGGTAACGGCCTTCCTGCCAGCCCGGGCTTCGCGCTCGCGAGCGGTTACGAGGGCTGACTCGTGATGCAGGTTTCTCTCCTCATCATCGCCCTCGCCAGCGCCGGGAGCATCTGAGCGTCCTCGGTCGATAATCATTCCCGCACCTACAGTTAGGAAGGTAACCGGGTCTATCAGGATGAAGTTCCCAGTCGATCGATTCTTCTGGTACGAGTCGACGAAGAGCGGAGAGGTGGCGGCGATAGATACTCGGCCGATCTCGTTTGACACGAGCGGGGCAGCCGCTATGCGCCCAAGCGTGTGGATGTCGATGCGGTAGTCGATGCTTGAGATGTACGCTTTCGACTCGCGGGTGGAGTGGCGCACGATGTAGCGAGTTCCGGTGTCCATCGGCGCGTCGCCAAGCCAAACGAGCATCGCGTCAAACTGCGCTGTGGCGCGCGGCAGGTTCTTGGGGCGAACGATCATGTCGCCTCGCGAAATGTCGATCTGATGCTCGAGCTGAATTACAACCGCGTCGCGGCTCGACGCCTCAGACAGCTGCTCTCCGCGCATCTGGCGGCCAGCCACGACGATTGCCTTCACCGTCGACTTCTTCATCGAAGGCAGAACAATGACCTCTTCCCCGACACGAACGACGCCTGAGCTGACCGTACCTGCGTACCCGCGGAAGTTTTGGTTGGGGTTAAGCACGTACTGAACAGGGAAGCGGAAGTCGACGAGGTTCTGGTCACCCGCGATGTAGACGGTCTCAAGGTGCTCAAGAACTGTCTCGCCGCCATACCAGGGCATCCTATCGCCGCGCTCCACGATATTATCGCCCTCAAGGGCTGAGACCGGAATAAACTTGATTTCACGCACACCGAGCTTCGCGGAGAACTCGGTGAAATCGGCGACAATCTCCTCAAAGCGGTCTTGCGAGTAGTCAACGAGGTCCATTTTGTTGACCGCAAGCACGATGCGGGGCACGCCGAGCAGGGCAGCGATAAAGGCGTGCCTCTTGGTCTGCTCTATGACTCCAGTCCGGGCGTCTACGAGAACGATAGTCAGGTCGACTGTAGAGGCGCCTGTAGCCATGTTACGGGTGTACTGAACATGCCCCGGAGAGTCGGCCAAGATGAAGCGGCGGCGCGGAGTTGCGAAGTAACGGTACGCCACGTCGATGGTGATGCCTTGCTCACGCTCGGCTTTTAGGCCATCGGTGAGGAGGGCAAGAGAAACTCGCTTCGAGCCGGACTTCTTTGCGTTGGCCTCAAGAGCCGCCAGGTGGTCCTCATACACGTTCCCTGAATCGTGCAGCAGACGCCCGATCAGCGTCGACTTGCCGTCGTCAACACTTCCAGCAGTCGAAAATCGCAAAATCGACAGGTGAGAGCTAGACTGCTCCGGTGTTTTCGCAGCAGCGTTCATTAGAAGTACCCCTCCCGCTTTTTGATCTCCATCGAGCCGTCAGTATCGAAGTCGATAATTCGAGTGGCCCGCTCAGAAGTCTTCACCTGCGTCATCTCAGCCACAATCTTTTCAAGGCTATCCGCATCCGAGCGCACAGCGCCTGTGCAGTGGTAGCAGCCCAAGCTCCGAAACCGACACAGAACTTCCTCAACTCGCTGACCTTGGTACGTTCGGGGATCGGAGTCCATAACGGGGATTAACATATCCCCTCGAACAACCACTCGACGCTTCGCCGCGTAGTACAGAGGCACGATCGGTATCTGCTCCAGCAGGATGTAGTTCCAGATATCCTGCTCGGTCCAGTTGGAGAGCGGGAACACACGCATAGACTCGCCTTTGGCCAGCTTCCCGTTGTAAAGGTTCCAGAGCTCTGGGCGCTGACTGCGGGGATCCCACTGCCCATGCTTGTCCCGGAACGAGAAGACGCGCTCCTTGGCGCGGCTGCGCTCCTCCTCACGACGAGCCCCACCGATCGCCGCGTCAAACTCGTGCATCGAGAGCGCCTCAAGAAGGGCTCCCGTTTTGAGAAGCGCACAGCAGCGCTGAGTGCCGAGAGCGTAGGGGTTTGCGTCATCTTTGAGAGCTGCCTCGTTGCGGTGAACGATTAGGTTGAGGCCAACCTCACGCGCCATCCGATCTCTAAATTCGTACATCTCCGGAAACTTATAGGAGGTGTCGATGTGTAGCGCAGTGAAGGGGATCTTTCCTGGATAGAACGCCTTCTGGGCGAGGCGCAGGAGGCACGAGGAGTCCTTGCCCACCGAGTACATCAAAACGGGGCGCTCAAACTGAGCCGCCACCTCTCGCATGATGTAGATGCTTTCTGCTTCGAGCTGCTCAAGGTGATTAGGTAGGTGCATAGCGACAAATCTGTACCATGTAACGACACCCGGCAACAGACGTAAGCATGTTATTTTAGTCAATCATATGGCGCTTTTACCCGACAATCAGGGCGCGTTTTTCCCCTAGCGAGGCACGCCATCTCTAGGGCATCATCCCGAGCATGAAAATCACTATCATTTCTGGAAGCCATCGCGAAAACTCCCAATCGGAACGCATAGCCCGCTACATCGAGGGGGACCTCAAGAAACAGGGCGCGGAAGCCTCAGTTCTATCTCTAGCGAGCAACCCTCTCCCGCTGTGGGACGAAGGTGTATGGAGTGGAGACCCGAAGTGGGAATCAGCCTGGGGCCCGTTCTCTGACACGCTCAAGCAAAGTGACGGTTTCGTGGTTGTCTCGCCCGAGTGGTCAGGTATGGTTCCAGCCGGACTGAAGAACTTCTTTCTGCTCTGCGGCTCTCGTGAGGTAGGGCACAAGCCAGCGATGATCGTGTCGGTATCGAGCGGCATTAGCGGAAGCTATCCTGTCGTAGAGCTCCGGCAGTCCTCGTACAAGAACACCCGCATCGTGTACATCCCGGACCACGTCATAGTTCGCAACGCTGAAACGGCCCTGATGGGTGACAAGCCAAGCGATGACAACGACGCCGAGCTTCGCAAGCGGATCCACTACTCGCTCGCAGTGCTTGTAGAGTACGCCAAGGCGCTAGCCCTGGTGCGAGAGAGCGGCAAGATCAACTACAAAGACTTCCCCTACGGCATGTAGCTTTGCTGCGCCAGCTCGCCTAATTCGGCTCATAACACCCCAGCCGAAGCTGTGGCAGCTTCACTCCGCCAGAAATGCGTAGTGGAGCAAGCACAGCCATGCGGCTTTTTAAACCCAACCTCATCCTTAGCATCATCGCAGCTCTCGGCCTGCTGCCACAGCCCGCCGAAAGTCAGTCTGTGTTCGCGCCAGGCGAGAGATTCGAGGAAGTGGTCGTGTTCAGAGGGCTCCCAGTCTCGACCGCGATGGCATTCGCCCCGGGAGAGCGGGTGTACCTCACTGTCAAGACTGGCGTCGTCCGAGTAGCAGAGAAGGGGGCGCTCCTCGCGCAGCCATTCGTAGACATCTCAGCCGAGGTCAACCGCTCAACCGACCGAGGACTGCTCGGGATCGCGGTCGATCCGGACTTTCCACAGAAGCCATTTGTCTACCTTTCATACGTGTATGACCCGCCGGGCACAGCCCAGGACTCTGCAGACCCAAGGCTCATTCGTGTTGTTCGCTTCACCGCCGACGCGGCTCAGGGATACAACGTAGCCGTTCCTGGGAGCATGGAGGTAATACTCGGCAAAAACTCAACTGCAGAGAACATGTCGCCGCCCGTGCCGCTGGGAGATCCGAACGTGCCGGAGAGAGCCTCGTGCATGACTGGGCTGAGGATGGATGGCAGCCCGATCGAAGACTGCATCCCGTGCGACGCCGTCTCTCACACTGCTGGCACCCTCCAGTTTGGGCCGGACCGAACTCTGATCGCCTCTTTTGGAGATGGGTCGGACTACGATCGTCCTTCGACCTGCTCTTTTCGCAGCTTCGACCTCAATGCGATGTCAGGAAGAATTGTGCGAGTAAACCCCGACTCGGGCGCTGGAGTGCCTGGCAACCCTTTCTACGACAGCGCAAATCCATTCGCCAACCGCTCGAAGGTGTGGGCGTACGGCTTCAGGAACCCTTTCCGAGTCACGCTCAATCCGCGCAACGGGCAGATCTACGCTGGCGACGTCGGCACCTCCTACTACGAGGAGATAAACGTGGGGAAGGGCGCCTACTTCGGCTGGCCATGCTACGAGGGCGGCTTCCTGGCGAAGGCTACCCAAGAGGGGCCAGCAGACGAGAGCATCCCTCAGGTCGGGTTCAAGAAGGATCCGGGCACAATTGACACCTGCAACGCGTGGTATGCGAAGGGGCAGGGGGCTGTTACGAAGCCTTTCTTCACCTACCGTCACCCCTACGACAGCACGGGGAAGGATCTTGGGTCATCAATCACCGGTGTGGCCTTCTACGACGGAGACGCATACCCCGAGCAGTACAGGGGCGCCCTTTTCTATGCTGATTACGCGCAGCGCTTCATACGCTACCTAACCTTTGACTCGCTCGGCCGGCCAATCCGGCACGATTTCGCCCAAGAGAGCTCGCCGCTGGGCGCTGTACAGCTTATTACCGGGCCTGACACAAACATCTACGCTGTGTACCTTGACCTCAAAAGTCGAACCAGTGAAGTGCGGCGCTTCACCTACCAACAGGGCCCTAACTCGCTGCCCGTGGTGAGAGCTAAGGGCTCTCCAACGGCAGGCGATGCCCCGTTGACTGTCACGTTTTCAAGCACCGGAACATACGATCCCGATGGGCAGTCACTCAGCTACACTTGGAGCTTCGGCGACGGCTCCGCGCCATCGAGCGAAGAGAATCCAGTTCACGTGTACACTGGAGTGGGCACGTTCACGGCCGTGCTAAAGGTAAAGGAGAAGAGCACGCCATTCGCAGAGAGCCAAGAAGAGGTAACTATTCGCACCGGTGTTACTCCGCCGTTGGCCTTCATTGACGCTCCAGCGGCCGGAACTCGGTACGAGATTGGGAAAGAGGTTCAGTTTAGCGGACACGCGACTGTGGCCGGAAACGTAAGCGCATCCCTGACGTGGCTCGTCTTGCAGCGCCACAACCAACACGAACACCTGGTGGCTGAATTGTCCGGCCCCTCTGGATCCTTCATGCCAGAAGAGCATTCAGACAACACTTCGTACGAACTTTGTTTGAGCGCCTCGGTGGGGGAGGGACTGGCCGACCAGAAGTGCTTGCCACTTCTTCCCAAGACCGCCTCGTACTCAGTAACGAGCGTCCCACGAGGGGCAATTGTCACCTACATCGACGATGAGCGTGAGCTGATCGCCCCGGCCGTCTTCGAGCCAATTGTTGGCAGCCAGCAAACTCTAGTTGCGGCGCCGTTCCACGCCGGCAAGACATTCGAGCGTTGGAGCGACGGCGTTAAGGATCCCGCCAGGAGTTTTGTCGTGTCAGACGCACCCATGAGCTTTCAGGCGATCTACGTCAACCAAGCTCCGCGAGCGTCCGCTAGCGTCAAGAAGCTTACAGCTCGGCGCAGCCTGTACCAATTCGATGCAAGCCGCTCGATTGACCCAGAGGGTGAGTCGCTGCGCTTCACCTGGAGCTTCCCAGACGGCTCATCACGCAGCGGAGCTGTTGTCACCAAACGCTTTACGAAGGCTGGAACCTACCGGGTCGTCCTTACAGTCCGGGACCGCCTCGGCACCATCGCCCGGAAGACCCTGCGCCTGGTGGTCAAGAGCGGCAGTAGGCGCTAGCCGGCCGCGCTGCGTAACGGCCCAACGGGGCTCCTCCCATTGACCGATAACTTTAATTATCAGTCTATTTTATCTTGCTGCAAGGTTAAGAGAGAGACCCTCCTCTAACCCAAATCAGGCGAGCGATGCGCTCTTCTTTTCAGCCCAGATGAGGAACTCCCGATTCCCATCGCCACCAAGGATCGGGGAATCGACGACTCCCTTAAACTCAAGTCCCCAGGATGGCAGTGCCTCTGTGGTCGCTGTGACAACTCTCGCATGCACCGCGGGGTCGCGAACAATACCGCCCTCGCCAACCTCCGTGCGCTCCGCCTCAAACTGAGGCTTAACCAGGGCTACAACCGTTCCACCATCAGGCATCCAGCGCGCGACGACCGGCAAGATCTTGTCGAGCGAGATAAATGACACGTCGATAACAACGAAAGACACCGGCTCCGGGAGCGACTCTAGGTGCCTCGCGTTCGTGCGCTCCATCACGACCACTCGCGGGTCAGAACGAATCTTCCAGTCGAGATCACCGTAGCCGACATCGATCGCGAAGACCTTCAATGCTCCCTGCTTGAGGAGCACCTCCGTAAAACCCCCTGTGCAAGCGCCGACGTCCGCGCACACGGCTCCTGTGCAATCAATTGAGAACTTAGCAAACGCCTCTTCTAGCTTGAGGGCACCTGGCCCGACATGCAGCCGCTTCCCTTCAGCAGTCACCT
>OMIG01000135.1 GCA_900299035.1 Pseudomonadota bacterium | reverse complement strand
TAGTTGAGCCTGCGCTGCAGCGCGGCGAAGGTGCAAGCAAGCCCCCACGATACGAGCAGGAAGTAGTCTGCGCCGTTGTCGAGCAGCACGTACCGGGAGTCCCTGAGCACGAGCGCCAGCAGAGCCGTGTGCAGGGCGAGCGCAGAAAAAAATGCTGCCTGTGAGAGCTTGAGCGTCTTTCCAGCGCGGCTTGGGCGCCAGAGCTGCGCCAGCATGAGCGCCGTCGCAACAACGTAGAGAGCCATCGATGTCACGGCCAGCAGGTGGGTCACGGCTTACCTCGAGTGAACAAGCTCAACGAGCCGCTGCACGTTCTCCGGCGGAGTGTGCGGAAGAACTCCGTGCCCTAGGTTAAACACGTGCGCCGGAATCTCCGCGCCCTCGGCAAGGATCTCACGCGCGGAGCGCTCGATGTACTCCCACGGCCCGGCGAGTAGCTGCGGGTCGAGGTTGCCTTGCAGAGTGGCGTTTCGCCCGAGCAGCTTGTGGGCCTGCGTGAGCGAGATGCGCCAATCAACGCCGAACGCGTGGGCGTCGAGCTTTGAGAGCTGCGGGAAGAGCCCTGCGACCCCTGTTGCGAAAAACACCACCGGAACGTCAACTCGAGCGCGAACTTCAGAGATCACTCGGCTCAGGTACGGCTCAACGAACTGAGCATACTCGCGCGGGCCGAGGTAGCCGAGCCACGAGTCGAATACCTGAAGTGCCTTGCAGCCAGCCTCCACTTGCGCCACAAGGTACTCGACGCACAGCGTCACAAGCTTCTCTTGGAGCGCGTGCCAGGTCGCCGCATCGCCGACCATCATCGCCTTGGTGCGCTGAAGGTCGCCTGGGCTCTGCCCTTCAATCAGGTAGCACGAGAGAGTAAACGGCGCTCCCGAGAACCCGATCAGCGGGGTTTTCTCAGCGAGCTCTTTAACTACGAGACGGATCGCGTTGAGGGTGTAGGGCGTGTTCTCGCTGGGCGGAGGAAGCCTGAGCTTTGCAACATCTGCCGCGCTCCGAACTGGGTTGTCGATGACGGGCCCCTCGCCTTTCTTGAACTCTAGGTTCGCGCCCATCCCGATCAGCGGCGTGAGGATATCAGCGAAGATAATCCCGGCATCGAGCGGAAATCGCCGCAGGGGCTGCAGGGTAACCTCGCACGCCAGCTCCGGCGTCATGACCATCTGCAGCATGGAATTCTTCTCGCGCAGCGCCCGGTACTCTGGGAGGTAACGCCCTGCCTGGCGCATCAGCCACACCGGCGGACGGGGGCCGCGCTTCCCGCGCAATGTCTCAACGAACAGCGACAATGTAAGCCTCCTCCTTAGCGCTTCGGCGCAATCACTTCCTGGCCGCCCATGTACGGACGGAGAGCCTTCGGAATGGTCACGGTTCCATCCGCGTTCTGATGGTTTTCTAGCAGCGGGATGAGGATGCGCGGCGATGCGATCAATGTGTTATTGAGCGTGTAACAGAACACGTTCTTGCCGCTGCTGTCCTTGTAGCGCGTGTTGAGGCGCCGCGCCTGGAAGTCGTAGAACGACGAACAGCTGTGTGTCTCGCCGTAGGCTTTCCGAGACGGCATCCATGCCTCAATGTCGTGCTTGTAAACCTGCCCCTGGCCCATGTCTCCGGTGCACACGTCGACCACTCGGTACGGCAGCTCCATGAGCTGCATGAGCTTCTCTGCGTTGCCGAGCAGCTCCATGTGCATCTTCATGCTCTCGTCCGTGTCAGCGCGGCACAGGACCACCTGCTCTACCTTGTAGAACTGGTGAACACGGTAAAGGCCCGCTGTGTCTTTGCCGTAGGCTCCTGCCTCGCGCCGGTAGCACGGCGAGTAGCCAGCGTAGCGCTTCGGCAGCTCTTCGAGCGTCAGGATCTCATCGGCGTGGAAGGAGGCGACTGGCACCTCAGAGGTGCCTATCAGGTAGTAGCCCTCATCGCGCTGATCGAGGTGGTACGCCATCTCCTCTCCGCCCGGAAAGTAGCTGGTTCCCATCATCGCGTTCCAGTTGACGATGTGCGGCGGGTCCATCAGGGTGTAGCCAGACTTGTGTAGCAGGTCGAGCGCCAGGCTCATCACCGCGTGCTGTAGGCGCATCCCGTCGCCTTTAAGGAAGTAGCTGCGAGTGCCTGCGATCTTGACTCCGCGCTCGATGTCGAACAGGTCGAGCTCTTTGCCGAGCCGAATGTGGTCGCGCACCTCGAAGGACGGAGCCGGGACCTCGCCCCACGCGTGGTGGAAAATGTTCTGAGAGTCGTCTTTGCCGACCGGAACCTGCGGAAGCGGTATGCTCGGGATGAGGAGCTGCTGCTTCGTCCAGCTATCCTCAAGATCCTTGAGGGCCATGGTGGCTTCCTTGAGCTTCTCGGCGAGCCCCTTCATCTCCGCCAGCTTGGCCTCCTTCTCGGCGCCAGCGAGCTTCGGGATCTCTTTGCTGACCGCGTTTTGGGAAGCGCGCATCGTCTCGAAGTCTGAGCGCGCCTTGCGGTACTCGGCATCGAGCTTGAGGAAATCGGCGACTACGAACTTAACGCCCTTGATCTCACAGGCACGCTGGTACTCTTCGGGGCGTTCGCGCAGGTCGTGAAGGTCGATCATGTGGGCTCCATGGCGGCGCGGTTGCTGTCGAGCTAACCTCGCAAATTCAGGGCCTTAGACTAGGCCAGGCGGCTCGATTTTTCAAGGAATGGGGGTGCGCTAAATGCCTGGCGCCCCAAGAAAAAGACGATCTCCGAGCAGCGGGATTACTCCTCCCGGGGGCTTCGTAATCGGCCCACTGGCGCCGAAGCGTGTAGAGCTTGCCCCAAAAAACTAAGCAGAAATGGAAAGTTGGGCGGAGAAAACTCAGCCCGCAGCCTTCTTTAGAGCCTCGAGCACTCCATCCTCAGAGTGCTCGGTGGCTTCCGTAAAGACCTTCAGCCCACATGCCTGGACGGCCTCAGTCGTAACGGGGCCAACAGACACGATGCGCAAGGACTCAAGCGCCGCTCTGTCCTCCTTGAAGGCCCTCGCGGTGGCTCGCACTGACGACGGGCTCATGAACACTACGTACGCCTCAATTCCGACAAGCCCGCGCACCTTGCTCTTGAGCTCTTCGGAAAGGGGCTCATCGACGATGCAGTACGTGTCGATCGTTTCTGCCGGAACCGCTAGCGCGCGCAGCGTTGGCGCAAAAACGTCTCTGCCATCGGCAGACTGTGGCACGAACACCTTGGCCCCTTCATCTATGAACTGCGCCAACTGCTTGGCGAACTCCTCGGCTACAAAGACTGTAGGCAGGAAATCAGCCTTGCGCCCAAAGCACTCCTCGATCGCTTCAGCGGTGCCTTTTCCTTGTGCTGCGAGAAGGATCGAGGCAGGAATCTTTGTCGAGTGCAGCACCCTTTCCAGCACGTTCTTGAAGATAAACACCGCCGACGGGCTGAGAAACGCGATCCACTGACCATCGGTGGCTAACACCCGGCGCACGACGTCTTTTGTTTGAGCGGTAAGGCTTAGCTGCTCGACCTTGGAGATTGGGAGGAACACTGGGCGAAAGCCCAAGGACTCAAGCTTTACGCGCAGGCGCTCTGCGCCCGCGTAAGCACCCTCGGGTCGAGTGACGAATACTGTCGGCTTAACCAGTCGCATACGCTGCTTTCCCCTTTAGCGTACGCCCGCCTGCAAGGCGAGGTCTAGCAAAAATCGGCGCTAGCCGGCTGCGCAGAGCCGTCTGAAGCCCCGTGCGAGGGCCTCTTGCGCCATGCGAACCCCCAACTGCTCGGCTTTGGCTGCGAGATCTTCTCCGCGCACCTCAAGCAGCGAGCTTCCATCCGGAGTGAGGCACCTTCCATGAAAAACCAGCGATCCCGCGGCACCCCGAACTGCTCTGGCAGCCACCGGGGTGTTGCAGCCGGCGTTTAGCTCTCGCAGAAACGCCCGCTCGGCTAAAACTTCACTCTCGGTCGGCTCGTCGTGCAGCCGCCGCAGCATGCTTAGAAGCTCTGCGTCACGGGCTCGGCACTCGACCGCCAGGGCTCCCTGACCGGGCGCAGGGAGCATCTGCTGGTCCGTCAGAACCTGCGTAATCTCCCGCTCCAAGCCCAGGCGCTCAATCCCTGCCTGAGCGAGCAGAATCGCGTCGAATTCCCCGCCGTCTGCGCGTAGCTTTCGTAGCCGCGTATCGACATTACCCCGGATGTTGAGGGTTTTTAGGTCTGGCCGAAGGTTTAAGATCTGCGCTGCCCTGCGGAGGGATGATGTGCCGATAACAGCTCCGGGGCGGAGCCCGTCAAGGGTCGCCCCCGAGCGAGAGATGAGCACGTCCGCCGCGGAGCCTCGTGCCGGAATTGCCCCAATGACGAACTCCGGGCCGAGGACGGTCGGGAGGTCCTTCAGGGAGTGCACGGCTAGGTCTATCTCTCCCCTGTTGAGCGCCTCTTCTAGCTCGGCTGTGAAGAGCCCTTTACCGCCGATCTCTGGCATCGGGGCGTTGCTCGCCTGGGTTTTGTCCCCGGTCGTGACTATGTGGAGCAGCTCAACGCGGAGCCCAGGAAAGGCCGCTACGAGGGCGTCTTTGACGAAACCGCTCTGCCAAAGCGCTAGGGCACTCTTGCGCGTGCCTATGGTTAACCTATCTCTCATCTGAGCATTTCCCGACAGCGGCGGGACTATAGGTCATGCAGGGCGCCCTGTCGAGAAACGGCCCCTTAAGGGCCTCGGATGGCTAGGCGAAATGCCGTTGCGCCTACGAAAACCGCGGACTCGGCGCGACCCACGGCCGGATACCCTTTGCACAGGGGTGTGGTACCGCGTTTCTCACCCCATCCGACGACCCAACGTAACCGAGCCGCAGTACCGCGGTATTTTAGAGTGGTCCGGCAATTGCTCCTCTTCGGGTATAGGCTGTTGGCATCTAGGGGAAAGTCGTATGCAGTTCAAATTCCCTCTTCTCGCAAGTTTCCTCCCGCAAAACTCAAAGAGCGCTGAAAGCTCAACTTTTCCGACAGGATGCCGTTGTTCCTGTTCGACAAAGCGCAGTATGGGTTGTTCCTGTCGTTCTATAATCGCGACCCTCGCAGTCGCCTTCTTTGAAATCCTCCCGGCCTCGGCGGCTGACGAAGAGAAGTTCGTGTACTCAGGCGCAATCCTAAAGTCGACTGGTCAAACCGCAGCGGCAGCCCGCGTAAACTCAAACCTCAAAGGCAATTCAGCCCTACGGGCTGCTCGCCTTCGCTCATCCAAGCTAAGTGACGGTATCGTGCTCGTTAACGGCGAGACTGGCGCGCAGAACAGCGCTCAGGCTCTGGCCAGTGAAGAGATGCCCCAGCGCTTCACCGGCAAAACTGACCCGTGTCGTAGCGCAAAGATTCGCCGAGTAATGAAAGAGATCGGCGGGCACGTCACCTGCTCTCCGAACTACGAAGTCACTGCAACCGCAGTCTCCCCGAACGACCCGATGTTGTCGAGCATGTACGCCATCAACCAGATGTCCCTGCCGCAAGCATGGGACAAGACCACTGGCTCAAACGACGTGGTCATCCAGGTTATCGACACCGGCATTCGCTACGACCACCCAGACCTGGCCGCAAACATGTGGAAGAACCCAGGCGAGGTTGCCGGCAACGGCCTCG
>OMIG01000134.1 GCA_900299035.1 Pseudomonadota bacterium | reverse complement strand
CGCCTTGCCGAGCCGAACAGCGCTTGGGTCCTCGCCATCGAGAAACCTTGCGCCGATGAGCGCGGTGTCGCGCACCCAGAAGTGCGTCCCCATCGGCCACATGTCGGTGGTTGCGGCTCGCACGACCGTCATCGTCAGCCGCTCGCCGTCCACGTCACGCACCGCGTGGCGCTCGCACAGCACGTCGAAGAGCCCGGCACGCGCCAGCACGGCGCTCAAGCCCTGGAGCCCTTCGAGCGAGCCGATCTTCTCAAGCCAGCCGTCAAACGCCCGCTCGCGGGTGTGGCGGCCTGGTGAACGGGTTGCGATAGCGCTCGCCAGGTTGGCCCTGAGCTCTCGGTCCCGGCTGCGAGTAGTGCTGTTTGATTTGGAGAGGCGCATAGATACGGAAATAAAACTTAAGTTGAGCGCCTCGCGTCGAAAGAGCCTGCGGGCGCATCTAGTAAAGAGGTAGCGAGTGCGGCCACCCGCATCTGGCTGACCATACTACTTTACCCTAAACTTCTGGCAACATTTCGTAACCTTACGCTGCACACCATGGACTCAAAAGACTTCCTCCACAAGCTCCTTCAGACACCCTCTCCAACCGGCTTTGAGCAGCCCGTTCAGCGCATCGTGCGAGAGCGGATGAAGAAGCACGCTGACTCGATTGAGACCGACCTGCACGGGAACGTGATCGTTGCACTCAACCCGAAGGCAGAGCGCAAGGTGATGCTCGCCGGCCACTGCGACCAGATAGGGCTCATGGTGCGGCACATCTCAAACGAAGGGTTTGTGTACGTCTCTGCCCTAGGCGGCATGGACATCGGCGTGCTGCACGGCGCACGCGTCACCATCTTCGGCGAGAAGGGGCCGGTCGAGGGCATCGTCGGTCGCAAGCCGATTCACGCCCAGAGCGCCGACGAGCGAGACAAGACTAAGAACGACATCGAGAAGCTCTGGATCGACATCGGAGCAAGAAACAAGAAGGAGGCTGAGAAGCGCGTTGCAATCGGCGACTGCGCAACCTTTAAGCTCGGCATCCTCGACCTCGGCAACAACCTGATCTGCGCGCCAGGGCTCGACGACAAAGTTGGGCTCTTCGTCGCGATGGAGACCCTGCGCGTCTGCTCGTCAAAGAAGCTAAACGTCGGCCTCTACGCCGTGAGCACCGTGCAAGAGGAGGTCGGCCTTCGCGGCGCTGCAACCTCAGCCTTCGGCATCAGTCCTGAGGTCGGCATCGCGATAGACGTGACTCACGCAACCGACAACCCAGGCCATGAGAACGCCAAGGCTGCCCCGTGCAAGCTGGGCGGTGGCCCAACGATCACCAGCGGCCCAAACACCAACCCCGTCGTGGGCAAGATGCTCAAGGACGCAGCGAAGAAGGCCAAGGTTCCCTTCCAGCCTGCGCCCTCCCCGCGCCCGCTCGGCAACGACGCAAACTCCATCCAGATGTCTGGCCGCGGCGTGGCCGCCGCGAGCATCGGAATCCCCAACCGCTACATGCACAGCCAGGTTGAGGTGTGCAGCTACAAGGACCTCGAGGGGGCGATCAAGATCCTCGCCGGGTTCGTGCAGGCGATTACGGCGAAGACTGATTTCCGCCCGATGTAGTGGCACCCCGCTCAAAAGCCTTTCTTTACTAGAACGGACATAACGCGGTAATGCTTCACCGATGAGAGACGCGCCCAGCATCCCCTCCCTGCCGCTAACCCCCTCGCAGAAGCGCTTCCGCCTGTTCGCGCTCCTCTTCGTGCTGTGCTTCTACAGCTACGCCTACCTGATGACCCCCGAACGAATGAAGTCGTCCTGGTCCCCGCCAGAGATCATGAGCTTAATCGGCCTGCCCTGCCTCCTGTGCGGGGGAACGCGCGCGACCCATTTCCTCCTCCACGGGGATGTCCAGCGAGCCCTGTACTTCAACTGGATCGCCCTGCCCGCCCTCGCCTGTGCAGTTGGCTTCGTCGTCGTTATGTCGCTGGAGCTTGCGCAGCGGAGGCGCCTGGTGCCGACTATTGTTCCTAGCCGCACGCAGGTGACGGCGCTGGCTGTCGTCGCGCTCTCACTGTGGGCGCACCACATCTACGACGCTCTGTCGTCTCCGAAGCCAGAGCTTTTAAACCGAGACGGCCTCTACTTTCTGCTCGCAGCTAACAACTCAAACACGGAGGCTACACAATGAACCGCTGGTACTACGCCCAATTCGGAAACCGCCTCGGCCCTGTCGACCGGCAGACGATTGAAGAGCTCTACAGGCGCGGCGGGCTAAAGCCCGAAGACCTCGTGTGGGAGGAAGGGATGCCTGACTGGGTGCGGGCGGACTCGGTGTTTCAGCAGCAGGCTCCGGCTCCCTCAGACGCCACGGCTACCCCGCCTCTTCCCATTCCAAAGGCTGGATCTCCCCTGCCTGACTATGGCGATTTTCTGTGTTGGGGTGTCCCGTTGGTATGCATCCCCTACGTGGGCTATGTGGTCATGGTTGTGCTGATCGTGCTCTTCCTCGTGGAGCTCATTTCTGCTCGAAATGCACTAACAGAAGGCCGAATTCAGCCAAGCGACTATACCAACAACCACCCAGTGTTCGTCGGTCTTGGGCTTTTCTGCTGCATGCCGATCGTACACCCGTGGATTATGTACTGTAGGAACCAGTCCAAGCTCTTTAAGCCGCAGCCTCACGCTGTGTGGTTTTCGATCCTCACTATGCTCCTCTGCTTGGGAGCCTACGGAGGCTTTTTCTTCCTAGCCACGTTTATTGACGCGATGGAGAAGAGGCAGTAACGCCCTCCGCGCAGCACGAAAAAGGGGACAGACACCTTTATGCGCGGCTGCGCCGACCGCATAAAGGTG
>OMIG01000133.1 GCA_900299035.1 Pseudomonadota bacterium | reverse complement strand
GTTGGGGGCGGGGTGCACGTGACGCGCAGGGCGTGGGCGATTAAGGGTTTCTGTTGCGTTAGCCATGGGGTTACTCCTAAAGGTTTCGAATCTCTGTTTCACAGTTCGTGGCTGGGGTGGATTTGTTGCGTGGAGAGCGGCCGAGGGGGCGCCCAGAAAGCGCCCCGATTGGGTCAATCACCTGGGTGCGGACAGGGCGAAAGGTGTGGTACCTGCGGGAGGTTCCAGAGGCTAAGAGATCTGCTCCACATGAAAACCAAAAAGTGCCTCGCTTTAACCCTTCTGCCGATTGCAACGGCGCTCCTGTCAGCGTGCGGTGACTCCTCGGCTCCGCCTCCCGCACCTCCGATTGAGATACGGGTCGGCAACGTACAGAAGCGAGACCTGCCGCTCAGCCGCGAGTTTGTCGGCAGGACCGTTGGCTCGATTGACGCCGCTGTCAGGGCACGCGTCGAGGGAACTCTGATCGGGATGTACTTCGAGGAGGGAAAAGAGGTGAGGGAGGGACAGCTCCTGTACGAGATCGACCCAGCCCCGTTCATCGCCGCACTCTCAGCCGCCCAGGCGAGCCTAGCTGAAGCCGAGACCAGGCTCGCCCAGGCCAACGCCGACTTTAAGCGCATCAAGCCTCTCGCAGCCATCGATGCCGTTAGCCAGCGTGACCTAGACCTTGCTGTCGCCAACCAAGGGGTCGGGGAAGGCGCCGTTAAGGCCGCCAAAGCTGGAGTAGAGGCTGCAGAGATTCAGCTTGGCTACACCAAGATTCACTCGCCCGCTTCAGGCACGATCGGATTTTCGAAGGCCAAAGTTGGCGAGTTTGTGGGGCGCCCGCCAAATGCAACGATACTGAACACTGTGTCGCAGCTCGATCCGATTGATGTCCAGTTTAGCCTGAGCGAGAAAGAGTACCTGTACTTCGCGCGGCTCGCGGCGGAAAAAGGCGACGAGGGTCCCGATAAGCGCAAGCTTGAGCTCGTGCTGGCTGACGGCTCGGTTAACCCGGGGTTCGGTTACCTGGTTAAGCTTGACCGTGGCATCGAGGCGCAGTCGGGCGCCATTCAGGTTGAGGCGGCCTTCCCCAACCCGCAAAAGATTCTGCGCCCTGGCCTCTTCGCCAAGATTCGCACCGTGGCCGAAGTGATGCCGGGAGCGATCCTCGTTCCGCGCACCGCGATCAAGGAGATCCAGGGGCGGCACTTCGTGTTCGTGGTTGACTCCGCCGGCGTCGTTGAGCAGCGCAGCGTTGAAGTTGGCCCCATCTCAGGAGACCTCCAGGCAATCGAGTCGGGCCTGACCGGCACCGAGCAGATAGCCCTCGACGGCATCCAGCGCTTGAGAAGCGGCATGACCGTCAAGCCTCGGATCGCAAACCTGCCTGAGCAGTCTTCCTAGCCCGGTATGCAGCCGCAGAAGGAGTACATTTTCGTCCGCCGGCCCACCGTCGCGATAGTGCTCTCTATCGTGCTGGTAATCTTTGGGCTCGTGACCCTGCAAGGGCTCCCGGTATCTCAGTACCCTAACGTGGTGCCCCCTGAAATCCAGGTAAGCGCGAGCTACGCCGGCGCCAATGCCCTGGCGGTAGAGCAATCAGTGACCACGCCGCTTGAGCAGCAGATCAACGGCGTTGAGAACATGATCTACATGCGGAGCATCAACGCCAATGACGGCTCCACGTCGATTCGCGTCGACTTTGAGGTTGGCTCCGACCTCGACATGTCCAACGTGCTCGTGCAAAACCGCGTGGCGCAGGCCCAAGCCAGCCTCCCAGATGCCGTGAAGCGCCTCGGCGTGACGGTTAAGAAGTCGCTCTCTTTTCCGCTCCTGCTAGTGACCCTGCGCAGCCCCAACGGGACCTACGACAACACCTTCCTCAACAATTACGCCACCATCAACGTCATCGACTCGCTCTCGCGCATCGGTGGAGTAGGGCAGGTCACCCAGTTCGGCGGGAGCGACTACTCGATGCGAGTGTGGGTCAAGCCTGACCAGCTCGCGAAGCTAGGCGTTTCGGTTGGCGACATCACCTCGGCGATACAGGCCCAGAACGTGATAGCCCCAGCCGGCCAGATCGGCGGGCCGCCGGCCAAGCCCGGCACAGAGTTTACCTACGTCGTTCGCACCCAGGACCGACTTGAGACAGCAGAGCAGTTCAAGAATATCATCATTCGCTCAGACCCAACGACAGGCACGCTCATCCGCCTTGCCGACGTAGCCCGAATCGAGCTTGGCACACAGAGCTACAACTCCTCAGCGCGCTACAACGGAGAGGAAGCGGCCGTGCTCGCCGTGTACCAAGTCCCAGGCTCAAATGCGCTCGACGTGGCCGAGAAGATCCGCGCCACTATGGACGACCTCAAGGTGCGATTCCCCGATGACGTTGAGTACATCATCTCGCTCGACACCACCAAGGCGGTCACGGCAGGCATCGACGAGATCGCCAGCACGCTGCGAGACGCCGTCATTCTTGTCGTAATCGTCGTGTTCATCTTCCTCCAGAGCTGGCGCGCGACGCTGGTGCCGATCCTGGTAGTGCCAGTCGCGCTGATCGCCACCTTCGCGGTGTTTCCGCTGCTCGGATTCTCGATAAATGTGCTCTCGCTGCTCGGGCTCGTGCTTGCGATCGG
>OMIG01000132.1 GCA_900299035.1 Pseudomonadota bacterium | reverse complement strand
GGCCTTCGATGGCGTTGCCGCCGCGGGAGCCGCAAGCGCCAGCGCAGCCGCCGCCGGGTCGACTGCGGCCACTACAGCAACCGCCGCGGGGACTATCCTGTCGGGCGCAACGATCGCTGGCGGAGTCCTCGGATTGGCGAACCTGGCCCTATCGTGGGGGAAGTCAACTCCAGCTGCCGGAGCAACCAGCGGCGCAGCCGCGGGGGCCGCGATCGGCACAATCGTCGCGCCAGGCATCGGGACAGCAATCGGCGCGGCATTGGGGTCAATCGCCGGTGGGCTAATCGGCTGCATCAAGACTGGGAAGCCCAGAGACCAGATCGTTCGAGACCGGGTGCGCGCAGCTCTGGTCGAGCGCGGAGTGATCGACAGAGACTACACCATCACGCTCGCCAATGGCTCAAAGTACGACATTGGAATCGACGGAAAGCCGCGGGCTGAGTTCGGCGGACGGCGTCCGTATGACGTTGACTTTAACAACCCCATGACCAAGTACGCTGTCTCTTGGCTCAACCCACTGGTGGCCCTCATGAGCGGCGGGAACCAAAAAGTACAGACCGACTTTGTCGGCTACTTCGCCAACGCGGCGCTCAGCAACGCAAAGAGCCTTTCCGACGTCAGCGAAAATGTGAACGCCATCATGAAGCAGTTCGGAGTCACTGACGAAGCTCTCTTCAAGACGATCGTGAGCGCAGAGAAGACAGGACAGCTCGACTCGGAAACAGCAGCCGCCTGGGTAAACGGGATGAACGAGCGGCGTTCCGCTAAGGCGCTCGATGCCTCTTCCCCAAGCCCGCAGGCGGCGCCGCAGTAGGATCATCGGCTCACGCGGTAGCAGGCTTCACAACAGCACCAGCCGGACCCCAGAACGCTGTTCTTGAGGCTGGTGCTGTGGTAGCGTCCCGCGCAACATCACCACCTATGTATGCGCCAGTACGAGCCAAAACATCCAACACACCGTGAGGTTCGGTTGCCGGCCATCCCCGGCGGTCTCCGCGATTCAGCTGTCATGTGCGCAGTGGCCCAGCACCACCTGCTCAAAACTCACGGCGCCCAGCTTCACGAGCTGCTAACCGAGCCGCTCTTCGTTCGAGGTGCCGCCCCCGAGCCGCTCATTCTCACCGGAAGGTGGCTAGCGCGAGGATTGTTCTCGACAGCGCACATTTCCCCTCTTGGGCACATTATCCCTGGGTTCGCCGATATGCGGGAGACGATCGAACTCAACCCTCACTTAACCCCGATGGGCGGCGCAGGGGTCGAAGACTGGAGAGCTGGGGGCTCCCGTTCGGCACAGCTCCTCATGCCCCGCCGGGAAACGCTTGAAACTGCCGCCGTTTCGGCTGGCCAAGAAACGGCCGTGGCGCTCCTCTCGCGCTTTCCAAACCGGGTCAACCTCGCGCCACTGGACTTAGTAAGAGCAGAAGATCGCCCCTACGTGTCGGCGCTCGTGCAGTCGAACTGCCAAGCCGCACTGAGCGAGCTGAAGCTGGGCGTTGAGCGGCTGGCTAGCTGGTTCCCCGAGCACTACGGAAACCTGAAATCTCAGCCTCTCCAATTTGCCAGCGAGGATCTGCTTCGGCGCGCTCTCGTGACTGCCCTCTCAACATTCCGAGACACTCGCATGCACACCGCCCACTACCAGTTCGAGAGGTATGGAGACGAGGGTCCTATTGGCTCCCTCGTGGAGAGGCTGGCTGCCAGAACATCTCAGATGGCGCTTTCAGACATTTCGAAAATAGTGATTGCAAACCCTTGCTCTCGGCCTCGCTTGGCCGCCCTGAAGCCGGTGCTCCGGGAATCTCTTCGGGCCCTGAAGGAAGACTGCCCGTCGTCCGCTGAGCTCTGGCACTCGCTTGCGAACCCAGAGCGCCAATCCATTATTAAGGCTGCGGCTCGGCGCGCCTGGAAGCTGGCTGTCCAAAAGCAAGCAGGGATGAACTAGCAATCTGTGCCTAATGGCGCTGAATTTGAGGTATCACGCGATTCTGTGGCTTAACGGCGAAACGCAGGGCCCCCATGGCAACACTAGGACATCAACCGCTTTTTGCCGCATTTAGGCATCAAAGATTTGCTCTTGGAGTTTTCCTGCTTGCGGCACCTTACCCACTTATTTACCTTCTGAAAGATTGGTCTGCGCACCTCTTAGGGGAGGGGTAATCTCCGCCGAGCCCGGTCGGCGACTGCTAATAGGCAGAAAGTCCGGACCATCCACGTGGCGACTGCAGTGTGTTGTCGCTGCGAGAACAAAAACGTCATAAAAAGAAAAGGTGTCTCCATGCTGATGAACACAGTTCGTATGTGCTCGATTGTCGCGCTCTTTCTGGCAGCGTCCGCCTCAGGCGAAGCAGCCGCTCAGGAAGGGCTTAGCACCCGCTCTATCCAGAAGATGTCGCGAGACGGGGACCCGTCTGCGAGTGTTCAAGGCCTTGGTAACGTGTGCGGCACCATCCGCCAGGTAACAGGGAGAGAATTCCTCTGGAAGTCCGAGATTTCGAATCATATCAACCCCTCAGACCCCCGAGCGACGGGGCCAACTTTTATCTGTAACCAGGTATGCGCGACCTTCCCGATGTCATTCTACTACTCGGACGGCTCGCTGGCTGGTGTGGTAGGCTACTACGGAAAGTGGAACCAAACCGGCAAGGCGCGCGCTTACTGCGCTGCCGGTGGCGCCCCACAGTGTTTCATCAGCTCCATCAACACTAACGCCCGTAGGCGTGGTCGAGACGGGTTTGTTTACCTTCAAACCAACCCACGAACCGGCAATACGGTGTGCTACAAGGTCCGTCCGCTTGGTCGTACCGGCAACCCTCGCTAGGGCCTACTAGTTAGGATTATACGGTCAAGAGAGGGGGCCTCGTGCTCCCTCTCTTGCTTTTGGCGCCCTGTCTGGCTAAGGTTCCAGCATGAACTTCTCTTCGCTCCCTTTCTTTTACTTTAGAGGCTCATAAGGGGGCAGAGCGCCGGTGCGTGCTGGATAGATAGGCTCTGCGTTTTCGCGGGGCCTTTTTTTTTGGCCACTGGTTTTGTTTTCAACGGAAGAGGCCCACATGGACGCAACCGAACTCATCTGGATGGACGGAGCCTTCGTTCCCTGGCACGAAGCCAAGGTGCACGTACTGGCACACTCGCTTCACTACGGCGACGGAGCCTTCGAGGGGATCCGAACCTACAAGACCGCGCGTGGCGGGGCAGTCTTTCGGCTGACAGAGCACGTCGAACGGCTGCTCTACTCCACCCGCGCCCTGGGCATGCAGCTCCCCTACTCTCAAGAGCAGGTGTGCGACGCCATCTGCGAAACCTTGCGGCGCAACAAGCTTGAGCAGGGCTACGTTCGCCCGCTCGCCATCCACGGGTACGGCGTCATGGGCGTGAACCCGCGCAACTCGCCGGTGCACCTCATCATCGCCTGCTGGCCCTGGGGCGCGTACCTGCCCGTAGAGGCAGCCGACATCAAGGTCAGCAACTACATTCGGATCCATCCCGACTCGACGGTTGCGGACGCAAAAATATGCGGCCACTACGTCAACAGCATCATGGCGATCCTGGAGCTGCGCGGCACCAAGTACCACGAAGCGCTCTTCCTAGACTCTAACGAGACGATCGCCGAGGGGCCTGGAGAGAACTTCTTCATCGTCAAGGGACGCGAGGTCATTACACCGCCGCTGGGTACAATCCTGGCCGGGATTACACGCGCGACTATCATAGAGATAGCGCGAGAGCGGGGCTTTACGGTCACAGAGCGCCCGATACCGCTGGCAGAGGCGCTCGCTGCAGACGAGGCGTTCTTCACCGGCACAGCGTGCGAGGTGACGCCGATCGGATCGATCAACGACAAGCCACTCGGGAGCGGCAAGGCCGGACCGATCGCGCTTGAGATTAAAGGGGCCTACCTCGACGCCGTGCACGGACGCAGCTCGGCTCACGAGCGTTTCCTAACCTACCTGTAGAGACATCAGAGAGAGAGAGAGAAAGAGAGAAAGAAAGTTTTAGGAGTACAGCACCATGACAGACACAAACACAATACCAGCCATCCGCTCAGAGATAGACAAGCTCGACAACGAGCTCATCTCCCTGCTCGCCAAGCGCAAGTCGCTTACCCGACAGGTCGTCGAAGTAAAGGACGCCGCGCACTCAAGCGTGCGCGACATCAGCCGCGAGGAGCAGCTCCTGCGGGAGCGCATCTCTGAGGGGCGCAGCCACGGCCTCGACCCACAGTTCGTCACCAGCATCTTCCACGAGGTAATTGCTGAGGGAGTCCGGACTCAGCAAGACTACCTGCAAGAGAAGCTCAACGGCGCTCCGCTCCTCGGAAGCGCAACGAGTGTGGCGTTCCAAGGGATTGAGGGCTCGTTCTGCCACCTGGCGGGCCGCAGCTTCCTCTCTTCGAAGTCGAGCCCCAACACCAAGGGCGGCGAGCCGTCGTTCGTTGGCTACCCAACTCACCTTGAGGCGGTTCGCGCCGTAGAGTCCGGCGCGTGCGACTACGCGGTGCTGCCAATCGAGAACACAACCTCCGGCGGAATCAACGAGGTGTACGACCTGCTGCTCAACTCGCGCGTCTCAATCGTGGGAGAAGAGAAGGTCAGCACGAAGCCCTGCCTGCTCGGCAGCGCGGGAGCTGCCCTCTCGCACCTTGAGCGTGTGTACGCCACGCCCCTATCGGTCTCTGAGTGTGGAGCCTTCCTGGCGTCACTGCCCGAGTGCCGCATCGAGTTCGTCGCCGACTCCGCCATCGGCGCAAAGCGCGCCCGTCAGAGCGGCTCGAAGACCGAAGCAGCGATTGCGAGCGTTGAGTCAGCCGAAATGTTCGGCCTCGCCGTTCTCAAGCGCGACATCGCGAGCCACGACGAGAGCTTCACGCGCTTCATCGTGATCGCCAAGCAGCCGCGCAAGGTTGACCAGCGCATCCCGAGCAAGACAGCGATCGTGATGCACACGCTCAACAAGCCGGGCGCTCTGGTAGAGGCCCTCAGTGTCTTCCGCGACCACGGGATTAACCTCACCAAGCTTGAGAGCCGCCCCGTCCCCGGCAACTCTTGGGAGGAGATGTTCTACGTCGACTTCGTGGGGAACCTGGAGTCGGAGAGAGCCAAGGCTGCTATCGCAGAGCTTACGAAGCTCGTGCGCTTTATCAAGGTGCTCGGATGCTTTCCAGCGTGTGACGTCGAGCCAACGCTAGTCGACACAACCGAGGCTGAGGCGGCGTCGAGCCAGGCTGACTCGCCCTCTTGCTCGGTTGAGGTTCGCGAGCCCGCAGCGCCGAAAGCCGCTCCAGGCAAGGACAAGGGCTACAAGCTCGTCACCCGAGAGTACAAGGAGTCCAACACCGTCATCGACGTGGGCGGAGTTAAGATCGGCGACGGGAATTTCCTCGTCATCGCCGGCCCCTGCTCGGTTGAGTCTCGAGACCAGATCATGTCGTGCGCCCGCGAGGCCCGCAACCACGGGGCGAAGATCCTGCGTGGCGGCGTGTTCAAGCCGCGCACCTCGCCCTACAGCTTTCAGGGCATGGGCTACGAGGGTCTCGACCTGCTGGTCGAGGCCGGCCGCTCAGTGGGCATGCCGGTGATCACGGAGGTGATGACTACGGAGGACGTGGAGAGGGTCGCCGAAAAAGCAGACATCATCCAGATCGGCGCCCGTAACATGCAGAACTTCAGCTTGCTCAAGGCAGTCGGCCAGATTCGGCGCCCGGTAATGCTCAAGCGCGGCATGAGCTCGTCAATCGAGGAGGTGCTGCAAGCAACTGAGTACATCCTTGCTGGTGGCAACCAGCAGGTGTTCCTGTGCGAGCGCGGCATCCGCACGTTCGAGACCGCCACCCGCGGCACACTCGACATCAGCGCGGTGCCTGTTCTCAAGAAGCGCACCCACCTGCCGGTCTTCATCGATCCGTCGCACGCTGCAGGCGTGCGGGACCTGGTGGCGCCCCTGGCGCTCGCAGCGAAAGCTGTGGGAGCCGACGGCATTATCGTTGAGTTCCACCCTGAGCCTGAGAAGGCGCTCAGCGACGGCCCTCAGGCTCTGAGGTTCCCGCAGTTTGAGAAGCTCATGGAGGACCTGCGAAAGATTCAGGTATCGTAGGCCTCAGGGCCGTTGAGTGTGCAGGAAAGTGCCAAACAGTCGTCAGGTGTCAACATGAAGCAGCTCTCAGTCCAGGTTGCCCGCGTCGAGCGCTCGTCCCCATTGTGGGTGGGACGGCGGCTGATTGAGGAGATCCCTACCCTCGCCCGGGTCTCTGAGTACTCGGCCGTTGTTGCAGTCGCTGACGAAGGAGCCAAGGCGGTGTTGGCACGCCTCGTAGAGGCGCTCAAGCTACCCCACGAACACGTACTCGTGTTGCCGGGTGGCGAGGGCATGAAGGACACTGATGGCCTCCATGCGCTATGGAGATTTTTCGTGGAGCAGAAGCTCGACAGGCGCTCGCTGGTCGTCACAGCCGGAGGCGGTGCGCTCAGCGACCTCGTAGGGTTTGCTGCGGCCACGTACATGCGCGGCATCGCCTTTTTGCACGTGCCCACCACGCTCCTAGCACAGGTCGACGCAAGCATCGGTGGCAAGACTGGCATTAACTTCATGGGGGTAAAGAACCTGCTCGGCTCTATCATGCAGCCCGTGGGCATTGTGGCCGACATCGACGCCCTCTCCACCCTGCCAGAGCGAGAGCTGCGCTCGGGGTTCGCTGAAATCGTCAAGCATGGGCTCATCTGCGACCGTGAGTACTTTGAGCGTGTTACCTCTCGCCCTTGCGCCGCCTGGAGCCCTGACGAGCTAGTCGAGATAGTGTTCCGCTCGTGTGAGATAAAGAAGGCAGTAGTAGAGGCGGACGAGACAGAGCAAGGCCTAAGGAAAACTCTCAACTTCGGCCACACAGTCGCGCACGCCGCTGAGTCTCTGGCTCTCGAGGAGGGCATTTCGCTATCCCACGGAGAGGCAGTTGCTATCGGCATGGCCGCTGAGGCGCTCATCTCGTGGAAGGTTGGCTTAATCTCCGAAGAGAGCTTCAAGCGGGTTACATCGGGCATTGCGCAAGCAGGCCTGCCAGTAGCGTTGCCAACGCGCATGCCGGCGGCAAAGCTCAGGTCTCTCATGGCCCGAGACAAGAAGAACATCGGAGCCCAGGTTCGGCTCGTCCTGCTCAAGCAGATCGGCGAGGCCTGCTACGACCAGATAGTGCCAGACCCGGTGCTCAATGAAGCGCTTGCGTCGATTCAGCCAAGGTAGGTGCGTCTCATGCGCTCGATTTTGCTCTCACCGCCAACGTCCCCTATCCACGGCACTGCCGCGATTCCTGGTTCCAAGAGCTACACTAACCGAGGACTGCTCATGGCTGCTCAGGCGCAGGGGCGCTCACGACTGCAGCACGCCTCAAACAGCTCAGACATCGAAGCGATGGCAGCAGCTTTGCGCAAGCTCGGCGTTTCAGTCACGGAAGAAACATCCCGAGACGGCACCGGCTCAAGCTTGATAGTCGAGCCTCCCTCTAGCGGTTCGCAGCCCTACCAGGGCGAGATTGATATCGGTCCCGCGGGGACCACTATGCGCTTCCTCACAGCTCTATGCGCTGCAATTCCAGGCATCGACGTGGTGCTGCGGGGCTCCGAACGGATGCACGTCCGCCCAATCCAGGAGCTAGTCGAGGCCCTTCGTTCATTAGGTGCTGACATCGAGTACCTCGGCACGCTGGGCTGCCCTCCCCTTCGAATTCGCTCGAGGCAGCAGCTGCGCGGCGGAAGCGTTCGGATGGACGGCTCAGTCAGCAGCCAGTTCATCTCAGCCCTGCTGCTCACCGCACCGCTTCACCGCGAGCCCCTCTCAATCGAGATCGCAGGAGAGCAGATCTCGAAGTCGTACATCGACATGACTTTCCAGAGCGTAGCCGACTTCGGTGTTTCGCTCCGCAACGACTCCTACCGACGCTACTCATCGCCAGAGGGCGCGCGCTTCGGCGCAAGACAGTACGAAGTTGAGGGAGACGCCTCGGGAGCCTCCTACCTGTGGGGCCTGGCAGCGGTATCGGGCGGCTCAGTGACGGTCACCAACGTCAACCCGCGCTCTGCTCAGGGCGACATTCAGTTTCCGCGGCTCCTGGCCCAGATGGGATGCACAGTAGCCGAGGGCACACGCTCGGTCACCGTCACCGGGACGCAGAAGCTGCGCGGAATCGAGGCTGACATGTCAAACATGCCCGACACTGCCCAGACGTTGGCGGTCATCGCGGCTGTTGCCGAGGGTTCAACGACGATCACCGGGCTTAGCACCCTGCGCGTCAAGGAGACCGATCGCATCGCGGCGCTTCACAACGAGCTGGCCAAGCTCGGGATACGAAGCGAGCCCGGCCCAGATTTCTTGGTAGTTCACGGCGGGACGCCGCACGGCGCCTCAATCGCGACCTACGAGGACCACCGCATGGCGATGTCGTTTGCGATGCTCGGAGCAAGGATTGACGGCATCGCAATCGAGGAGCCGCACGTTGTCGAGAAGTCGTTTCCGTCTTTCTGGCAGGTCATCGGCAGCTTTGGTATCGGTGTCACCGAAACCTTGTAATTCAGCCCTCCGCATCAAAGCGCTCAGACCGCTCTCGCCTCCGCTGCGAGTGGCGCTCCTTCCCCGCCAATCGGCGCTCCTTTGCTGACGGTGGCGGCTTCGTTTCGACTCGCTCGGGCTTCTCCTCGAGCGCCTTCTCAATCAGCTCATGCAGCTTAGCGACCGCGGCCCTCTTGTTGCCGAGCTGAGTTCGATGCTCCTGGCTCACTACCACTATCAGCCCATCGGCGTTCGTTGCGCGCTGCACCTCGGGAGAACGGGCTAGCCGGCCCTTCTGCTCCCACGTTAAAGCTGTCGAGAGCCAGGGGTCGAACAGGAGCCGCACCTTCGTCTCTACTTTGTTGACGTTCTGGCCCCCTGGACCGCCCGAGCGGCAGGTTTCAAAAGTCACCTCTGGCTCCAGGGCCAGGGCTGGGCGGGGCGCATGCTCTCTTTGGTTTCTATCCTGCATCATGTCAAGCTAGCTCCTCGGGGGTACCCTTTGTGAGGGAGGCTAACCGATATGTCGCTCAATCGCGAACAAAAAAGCCTTAGGCTCTTCTCAGCGATCTCTCTTCTGCCTTCTTGGGTCTCTGTTCTGCGCGAGACGCAGCGCCAGCTCGCCGTGCGCATGCCGCACGGGGTGCGCTGGACGCTGCCCGGGAGCTTTCATGCAACGGTGCGCTTCATAGGGAACCTCCCGGTCGCTCAAGCCGAGGAGCTTGTTCAAGCCTGGCGAACTTTTGAGCTGCCAGAGAAGCTTCCCGTATTGAGCCTC
>OMIG01000131.1 GCA_900299035.1 Pseudomonadota bacterium | reverse complement strand
CGTGCGGCGGTATCCGTTGCCCACGACGCCCGTGCGCCGCTGGGTGCGATGTCGGCCATGGCGCGCGGTGGCATGATCGGTGAGAGCGACTCAGAGGTCTTCCGCGCGCAGCTATCGTACCTCGATGCGCTGCTCAAGCGGCTCTCGCCGCAGGCCCTGAGCGAGGGGCCCAAGGCTGGAGAGGAGTCCGATGCGTGTGAAGTAGCGCGCCGGGTAGCACGAAGGTTCGGGCCGACAGTCTCGCTTAGTGCGCCGCATCACGCCGTGTGGTGCGCCGTTGCGGAGCTCGATCTTGAGCGCGCGCTCTCAAATATTGTCGGGAATGCGGTGGAGCATTCGGGCGGCGGAGCGGTGCAGGTAGCGGTGCTCGAGCAGCAGCAAGGGCCGTTAAGCGTCGTCCTGAGCGTGACAGACTCAGGGCCAGGCTTTAGCTCGGAGCTGCTGGAGCGATTCCTGTCGAGCGGCAGCGAGCGGCTTCCCTCGGCTGCCGGATGGGGCATCGGGCTCGCCTCGTCGCGGTCCAAAGTTGAGGCAAGCGGAGGGGCGCTGCGCCTACTGAATGCCCCAGGGCGGGGCGGGGTGGTCGAAATTCGCCTCCAGCGCTCGCGCGGCGCCGCGTGCGCAACGAGACCCTACTCGATGGCGGATTCGCGGGCAGTGCTGGAGCTCAGCGCAGCGGAGGCCGGCTACGGCCCTGCGCAGCAGTCGCTCTGCATCATCGACGATGACATTGCGCATGCGCGATCGCTTGCAAAACTTCTTAGCACACGCGGCATCAGCGCGCTCTGCTGTTCAAGCGTCGGTGAGGGGATCGAAGAGCTGATGAAGCCGGGCGTGCACGCGCTGTGCGACGCCCAGATGCCTGACGGCGGAGCGCAGCGGCTGCTTGAGTCTCTGCGGCGGCGCAGCCTGTCGCGACGGGTGTGCGTGATGAGCGGCGCGGCGGATGACGACCTTCTCTACAGGCTCGCAGCGCTCGGGGCGGAGTCTTTCTTGCTAAAGCCGATAGAGAGCGCAGACATCGAGCGCTGGCTAGGCCACGCTGACAGCCAAGCACCGACGAGCGAGCTTTAAGAATTGCGGCCGCAGCCCTTGGCTAGACAGGCTTTGTGAGCCTTGTGTCGATCGGCTCGCCCAGCAGCGGCGGAAGGTCGGGGTGCCCCTGCTTGCCGCCCTGAGACGGGAAGAGCTGCTGGCGAGAGGTTTGGATCTGCTCTTGCAGGTGCATCAGCGCGTCAAGGACGGTCTCTGGGCGTGGAGGGCAGCCCGGGATGTACATGTCGACTGGGATAATCTTGTCGATGCCGGCCACGGTTGTGTAGTTGTCGTAGAAGCCGCCCGACGACGCGCACGCGCCGAACGCCACAACCCACTTCGGCTCTGTCATCTGCTCGTACGTGCGCAGGAGAACCGGCGCGAGCTTGTGGTTTACTGTGCCCACGACCCACAAGAGGTCTGACTGCCGCGGCGTGAAGCGCGGAAGGGCGGCACCGAACCTGTCTGTGTCGTAGTGAGAGCAGTTGACCGACATGAACTCCATGCCGCAGCACGCTGTGACGAAGGGGTAGGAGAAGAGCGAGTACTTGCGGGCCCACGCTAGGGCGCTCTCGAGCTTGGTGGTGAAGAATCCGGACTGGTCTGGAGCTTGGATCATGTGATCGCCAAAAAGTTATTCCGCAGAGCGCGGCTCTGTGCCTTGCTCGCTGAACCCCCAGTGTACTGAGTTCATTGAAAAATCGCCACGGTTTCAGGTGGCCCGTTGCATAAAAGCAGGGAAAGCTCTTGCGCGGTATGCGCTAGCCCCATAAATACGAGGGACAACTGAGCGTTATCTCTTGATACCTCCGAGAAACCTCTTTCAAAAAGTTGAATCGGAGGGGTCACGGTCGCCCGAAGGGCGACCGCAGGCACGCCGGTGCCTGGAGCGACGCGTAATCGCGCGCCCGTTTCCCGGCAGTCTTTCTTGGAGCAACGATGAATTCTATCCGCAAAGCCCTCACCCTAGCCGCCCTGGTCTGTGTTCCGCTTGCTGCTGCATTTGCGGCGCCCGAGCCTGTCACCACGGCCTCGGGCCTCAAGTACACTGAAGACAAGGTCGGCACGGGCGCGGTTGCTGAGCCGGGAAAGAAGGTCACTGTTAACTACACCGGCTGGGTGCAGAAGGACGACCGCAAGGGCAACAAGTTCGACAGCTCCAAGGAGCCCGGCCGCCAGCCATTCACTTTTACCCTCGGCGCGCACCAGGTGATTCAGGGCTGGGACGAGGGCGTCGCCGGCATGCGCGAAGGCGGCACCCGTACCCTCACGATTCCCCCGAACATGGCCTACGGCCCCCACGGCAAGGGTCCCGTAATCGGGCCGAACGCGACCCTGATCTTTGAGGTAGATGTCCTTAAGGTCCAGTAGTTTCAAAGCCCTCTGCGGCTTTTAGGGCGTGCTGTGGTCTTTGCCCTGGCGTGCCTCTATAGTGCTGTCCGTATTTATAAGGTCTAGGAAGCCTCCGGCCGCGTGTGCGGCTGGCGGCGGCCACCCGTAGCAGCAGCATGAGCACAGCGCCCGACATGACCCCTCAGCAAGAGAGGCTCTCCGACACCTCGGCGACCGGCCTGTCGCTGTACCGTTCGCTTGCCGTCGGCAACGCCTCGCTCCTGCACTTCCTCGGGTACGAGCTCTCACAGCTCGTGTGCGCTGGAGTTCCAGGGCTGCTCGGCCTTGGGCTTCGCTCTGTTTTCTATCGGCCCCTGTTTCGGTCTTGCGGCAGGCGACCGGCAATCGGCCGAGGAGTGGTGCTGCGAATTCCTAAGCAGATCACCCTCGGCAGCGGCGTTGTGCTCGACGACTACGCCACGCTCGACGTGCGAGGCGATGAGGCAGCGATCGAGATCGGAGACCGCGCCATGATCGGCAGGTTTGCGACCGTTGCCGCGAAAGAGGGCACCATCTCGCTCGGCGCCGGATGCAACATCGGGTCGTACTGCCGAGTTGCAACCAACTCTCGCGTTCAGATCGGAGAGAGCGTTCTGCTCGGAGCCTACTGCTACATCGGCCCCGGCAACCACCAGGAGGGCTCAGAGGGGCAGCCGCTGATCTCGTCGCCGATGCAGATCTGCGGGGGCGTCTCTATAGGAGACCACGCCTGGCTCGGCACCCGCGTCACTGTGCTAGACGGCGTCAAGATAGGCAGGCACGCCATCATCGGCGCGCACTCGCTCGTGAAGGACGACGTCCCTGACTTTGCAGTGGCTGTTGGCTCTCCTGCCAAAGTAGTCCGGATCCGCAGCGGCGTGACTGGCTAAGCCGACTGCCATCGATCAGCAGCCAGCAACCGACCGAACGGAAAGAGCACGTTTCCGCTTTTTGTACGGACGCGCAGAGAGTACTCTCAAGAAGATGAAGCGTATCGCCCTCCTGCTCGTAATCCTCGTGTTCGCTGCCCTTGGTGCTACGGGCTTCTGGGCATACGAGACTTACTTGGCAGTCTTTCCGCCGCTGCCGAGCGGCCTCTACGCGGGGATGATCGGCCCCGCCGAGCGAGAGCCAGTGGCGCTGCTCATCGACAGCCGACGGGGAGAGCGTGACCTGTGGGTTGCGGTAGGCGACCAGGCGATGCCGGCGCAGCGCGCCAAGACGGCCGACTCTTCAGGGAGCACCGGCCTGCCGCTGATAGTGACAGGCGAGGGGACTCGCCTGCGACTGATCGGTGTTGAGCGACGCGACGGCGAGCTCGAGGGAACATTCATCGACCCGATCCGAAACGAGCGAGGACGCTGGAGCTTGCGGCGGGTCAGCTCGGCTCCGATGGCGCTGAGCGCCCCCGAGAGCGAGTCTCTCCAGAGCTGGGCGCTCGCGCACCGTGAGATGGCGCAGGCTAGGGCCGAGGCCGATGCGGCAGGTGACGGGCGGGTCGCCAGAGGCGCTGCTGCCCAAGCGCAAGCCCAAGACCAGGGGCTGCTTGAGCTCCAGGCAGAGCTTCAGAAAGAGGTGCAAGCGTTTGAGCAGGCAGCGAAGCTCACGCCGCAGGGCGAGCTCGTTCGGCTCAGCCGCGAGACGGTGCGGCGCGAGGGCAGGTGGATTCAGGATGTGCTTGAGCGGGGCACGCCAGAGACTCGTCCGTCTTTTGAGCGGGAGCTTGAGCACGCATACGCTGTGAAGGAGCTGCTCGATCAGATCTCCGAAGAACGGCGCTTGCTCGACGGCGCTGAAAGCGAAGGGCCGCCGGAGAGCGCCCCGCAGGATCAGGCCATGCCAGAAGAGGTAGATGAAAGAGACGAGGGGTTCTACCGTGACCTGTAGAGAGGCTTTCCTCGCACCTGCTCAGAAATCTGTGACGAAGCGCAAGCTCGTTGCGATCATCGCTGCATTTTTCGCTGCGTTCTCGATTCCAGCGCATGCCCAGGTAGGCAAGGTCACTGTGGCACAGCCCGTGAGTGGCGCGGGCGAGGTGGAGTCAGCCTACCTCGCGTTTAGCCAGGGCTCGCGCATGTTGGGAGTTGTGCCGGGGCTGGCAGCGCCAGGCGATACGCCGGGCCAGATCCTCATAGTCGGCAGCCTTGATGCGAGTGGCGTTTCCTCTGACGAAACACTTTCGGTGCTCGCAGTTGCCGCGATGAAGGACGGCTCTGTTCTTTCGTCGACTCGCGCCCTGCCGCCACTTGCGCCGGGCGCTGAGCCTTTGCTCGACGCGAGTGCCCTGCGAGCGCAGGCAGCCAAGCTCCGCGCAGAGCGGGAGGCGCGCAGCAATCGGCCAGGAGTGACCCTCCAGCAGGTCAATGAGCAGGCGAGCGAGCTGCTTAAGTTTGAGCGAGTGATCGGCGGTGACGAGCTGCCGAGAGACATCGAAGCGCATCGCCGCAGGCTGCAAGAGCTCAAAGCCCTGCTCAGAGAGCGCATGGAGGCGATAAAGACTCAGCCCGTGCCGATCGCCTTCAAGAAGCGCGAGAGTGAGATCTCAGAGCAGCTCAATGCGCTCACCCTGGCGATCAAGGCCGAAGAGGCGAGGCGGCGTGAGTCTGGCAGCGTTGAGGTGCCGGTTTCGCCTGAGCTTAGGGCGAAGCTAGAGCTAATTGAGGCAACCAGGGGTGAGCAGATCGATCTCTTGCGCAAGGAGCTGGCACAGCTCAGGAAGGAGCGGGAGTCGCAGCGCAGTAGCCGGTAGGCTTGAGACCACTCTCGAGGCGTCTACGATATCATTTCGAGGCTTGCCGGGGCCCGGATGTTGAAAGAATGGGGCGGCGGCTTTATAACTGTCGACCCATGCGCGCATCTCAGCCCATATTCATCATTGGCTCGTATCGGTCAGCGACGAGCGCGCTGACGTGGGCAATCGGGCAGCACCCAAACATCTTCCCGCTTGAGGAGACCAACTTCCTTGGCAGGCTCTCCGCGGATTTGGGCATTCAGTACAAGTTAGGGTCAGAGCGTGGGGCGCGCACCTTCCTGAGCAGCGCCGGAATATCGCGCTCGGAGTACTACGGCTCTTTCGGGCGCTGCGTTGATGAGATGGTAGTGAGCGCACGCAGCCGCGTTTTGGCGAGAGTTCGGGAAAGCTCCGCGGGGCAGGAGGTGAGCCAGAACGTGCAGCTCCACATGCGCCAAGACGAGCCAAAGCTTCGTTGGATAGACGGCACACCAGAGAACAGCTTTTTCGTGCTCCCTCTTCGGCTCATGTTTCCAGGGGCAAAGTTCATCTTCATTCTTCGGCATCCGGCTGAAGTGGCGCGCTCTCTGGCGCACTTCGATTCAATAGGCGGAAAGAAGTATTCCGAGGCAGAGGCGTGCCAAGTCTGGACAGGCCTAGTGCGGTCGAGCGCCTTGGCGGAGCGGGCCTTTGGGGAAGGCGTTGTTCTCCGAGTCAGCTACGAAGAGATCAAAAACAATCCGGAAGAAACAGTCCGTCGGTGCTTAGCTTTTGTCGGTGAAGAGGCAGCAGACGCGTGCAAGTTGCCACTCCGTGAGCGCATCAACTCAAGTGTCATCCCCCACGAAGCTCTGAGAGCAGATCGAGGAGATAAGTCTCGCGAGGCTTCTCAAGCGCTGGCTCTATATGAATCCATCGTAAGTGGTGAGTTTGCGCAGAAACTCTCGCCGTTTGGGGCCTTTCGCAGGCTCGTTGAGTCTGCTGCGCAGTATCAGCACACCTTCGACCCAGCAACTATTGGCGAAATGCAGCGCCGCAAGCGAGCTGCTGAATCGGAGAACCGCCGCCTCAAGATTGAGCTCCGCGATGCGAGAAGAGGGCTTCTGGTAAGTCCGGTTACCTTGGCCCGTCGGCTAAAGAGTCAGTTTGGCAGAGTTTTCTCCGGCAAAAGGGGCGAGTTCTCCGGGACCTGAGAAGGAGCGTCCCAAGGGTAAAAGGTGAACTGTATAGGCCCCCAGCCTGACATTTTCCCGGCGCCAGCCTTCACTGCGCGCCCACCCCTCTGCTAGAGTCGCTCGCGAGGTTACGCGACAAGCCCCCTTGTTTTGAGGCTCCCCGCTCATGGCAGCGCGCTGTCCTGAGCGGGGATGTCCCCGTGGTTTGAAAATCGGTTCCCCTGGAGGTTAGGCAATGGCCGAAGACAGGACGGTCTTTGAGTGGTGTTTCGACTACTGCAAGGAGCGCGGTATGTGTGACGCAGCCGCGTCAGCAACCCTTGAGATCCTGATCGCAAGCCCCGACACTACCGCTATGCGGCAGCACTGGGGCGAAGAGATTGAGGACTACTCCGAGGCCGCTAAGGCACTGCTGAGGAGCTTTGTGCTTCAGGCTGGGCTCTTGTGGATCAAGCGCAACGATCCAAACGTGTGGTATCGGCCCCTCTTCGACGGTTCGATCAAAGACGTCTGAGAAGCCACGAGGGGATCGCAGCAGCGAATACGAGTCTACACTCTAAGGTTTTGCGGCACGCTAACCTCCCCTTCTTCTTCCCGAGGCAAGGTGTAAGCCGGCAGCTCTCGGCTCTATTGGGAGCGGGGCGCCCTAGCTCCGCGTTTCCGGCTTTTAGGCAGTGATGTCCGTGGTCTATGGGCGCGGACTGATTCAGAATACGAACCGATTTTTTGACTAAGCCCAGGGCTAAAGCTACCCTCGGGCATGAAGGACCCAACGCATAAGCCGAACACGTCCGAGACCCCAGAAGAGCAGAGGAAGAATCAACCCTCATCACAGCCGCTGCCGAACCCAAACCCAAACCCTCAGCCTGACGCTGGGATTCCTGACCGGGCGCTGCCCAAGCTACCCACTGATAAAGATACCGTCGCCTCAGCAAAGGCTGACAGCGACACAAAGCAGCAGAAAACGCTCTTCGCCAGCGCCCTCGATATTGCGAGCAGCTTTTGGGCAGCGGCGAAAGAGACCGTCGTCGACATGACTGTCATGACGCTGTGGGCCGTGCCGAAGGCGCTCTTCCGGGCTGACCCAGGAGCCTTAGCCACAACCACGCTGTGCGCGTTCGGCAAAGGCGCCTCGACCTGGGCTCTCACCTGGGCCTCTGCGTCGTACGCTGCCATGCTCATTACGGGAGGAAAGTTCGCCGCTGAGAATGTGGCCGAGATGACCTTCGTGCTCGCTGGATTCTACTTCTTGAATCGCTGGCTAGACACAAAATCAGAGTACCAGTCGAGCGTCGGCAGCTTAGCCAACCGCCGAGAGAGCCGCGACTCACTCATCTCAGGCCTGTACTCGCAGAAGCTCGCCAGGCTTCATGACGAAAAGTTCACCTCCGAGGCGAGCATCGTCAAGACCAACGGCTGGGCACCGTTTATGATGACACCGGTCTTTAGCCAGACTGTGAACAGCCTCGCAAGCCTGATGTTCATGTCGACCTCAGTGTTTCTGGCAGCTCCCAATGACGTGAAGTGGCTGACGCTCGGGATGATCGTCCCGTCGGTGTTGAGCACCCTCTACGGCGGCTTCGCTTTCACCCGAGACGAAAAGCGACTGGCACAGTCAAATAGCCGCGGCTCAAAGCTGCAAGAGTACCTCACGAGCATGGAGTACCTTCGTGCGCTAAAGCTCGATGGGCTGCACCCAATGCTGCATCAGCTCCGAAAGGATGAGGGTAACACGGCCGATAAAGCGGAGCTTTCCAGAAACCGGATCTCTTTCTGGATGCACTCAGTTTCGGCGGGCGTCTACGGCTACTGCATGTGGAACTGCTTGTCGCTTTTGGGGGCAGAGGCGCTGAGCACTAAGGCGGCCGAGTCAGCGATATTTCTCGCCGCAGCAGTCACGCAGGTGAGCCTCTCGGTCACGGGCATCGTGTTCAACGTCAACATTCTGCGCCGTGCGGCCCCCTTTATCCGCGGACTCGAAGCAGTCTGCAACTCAGTGGAGCAGGGATTCTCGCCGAGCGAAGCCAAGCTGAGCGAGACAACAGCCCCAGGGTTCGCGTTGCGCGGAGTCACCTTTGCGTACCCGCCGGATGCCAAAGGGAACTCAGAGGTGCTACTGCAAGACATCAAGGCAGCGATCAAGCCCGGAAAAGTTACCTGCCTCTTCGGGCCTCAAGGATGCGGAAAGACCACGCTCCTCGACTTGCTCGCAGGGCTTCGAGCACCGCAGCGAGCTGGCAGCGTGCTAGTTGAGGCAAACGGCCATACCTTCGACATCGCAGAGGTTCCTCCGGCAGAGTGGATCGGGGCAATCGGCTTCTGTGTGCAGAAGCCCCAGATCTACCAGGGAGTGAAGCTGCGCTACAACTTGGGGGACAAGAGGCGAGCAGAGGACCAGAACATGGATGTTGAAGATCCGCTGCTGCTCGACCTCCTTGAGCGCATCGGAAAGCCCGAGTGGAGAGCCCTGCTAGATACTCCGGTGGGCGGCTCGTTCGGCGGCCGAGACTTCTCCGGCGGCGAGGGGCAGTTCATCTCGCTCGTGCGAGCGCTCTCTCGGCGCCCAAAAATCCTCTTCCTCGACGAGGCCTTTACGAACCTGCCGCAAGATGAAGTAGAGAAGCTGCTCAAGCTTGTCAAAAACCTGGAGCCAGTCATCGGCCACCAGCCTACGGTGATTATGGTCACGCACGACTCACGCCACGCCCTGTACGCAGATGAAGTGGTGGTGCTCTCCAACGTGACGCACAACGTCGTCGACGTGGGCACACATGACGCCCTGATGCAGAGCTGCCCCGAGTACGCGAGAGTCGCTTCGGCGCTGAGTGGAGAGCCGAAGGAGAGGTAATCCGTCGCGTTTCTGGATGAGTAGGGATAGCTGATCGGGCCGGTAGTGCTCTTCCGACCCTGGGAGCAAATTCTTCGAAAAGGCCGAAAAATAGGCGAAAAGCTTTTTTGATCTGGAGGCACAGAGGGAGTCGCAGCTCCTGCAGACACCATCTCTCTGAATAACTCATTAGGTGCCGGTAGGTTGCGAGCAGATCTGATGAGGGCGCCCGAGCGCCACACCGCCAGCGCTAGTCGAAGTAGCTGGACCCGAGAGAGAGGACTCGTTCCTGAAGGAAGTCCGCCGCCTCTCGCAGCGAGCTTCTCGTGCCTGCTCGTCCAAACTCCCTGTGGAGGAACTTGAGAGGGATGCCGCGACCAAACTTCACGATGGTATCGATCTCCTCGCACAGGTCGTACCGATGCCAAACGTTCCCGTTGTAGAGCACTTTCACTGGGATGATCGCAACTCGCGCCGGATCGATACCCAGCGTCTCAGGCACGTCAGTCATCAACGGCCCAATAGCTCCCCCTCGAAAAGGCAGAGCTTCTGGTATCATCCAACCCTGGCCTTGCATGAGGAGCTGCTGTCGCTCTGCGTCCCATCGCTGCATGGCACTGTAGTCGAGAGCCTCCGGAAAGAGCAGCGGCCAATGACCCCCGCGCATCGCCTTAAACAGGAGATTCCACGGGCTCTCGGAGATCGCCTCAATGGGTTTCACGAGGGTGTCTGAGGTCGACTCCCATGTGCGAATGATTGAGCGACCGCCCTGCAGAATGGCTCGGGAGAACGGCTCCGGAAAGGAGTCGGCGCACGAAAACTCAACGAGCTGGTCGGGCAGTGAGCGTCCGATCAGGTGCGCGATGATGCTTGAGTCGGTCATGAAGCGCTGGTTCGCGACGAACACGACGTGCCGTCCCTTCTCCAGGTGGGGCAGGACATTTGACTCTAGTCCCTTTTCTCCAACGAACCCACGCGTGAGGCCTCGCACGACGGCGGCCGAGAGCTCGGCCAGGTGAGGAGGCGACTCTATGAGGGCGCTTCGCGTGTTGGGCGCTCCGGACCATCCATCCCCAGAGCAGAGCGCCGCGAAAACTCCCTTAACCTGAGCAAGCGATAGAGGGTTGATCACAGAGCTTGCCTCAGCAAGACACCACTCAATTTTCTGGGGTAAGACTCCAGCTCGCGAGAAGCCGCCTGCCAGAGCGTCGAGAAACGCTTGTCGCACGGAAGTGAGCGTTGTGCCTTCTGAGGGTTGGGCTGGCCGCTCCGATGGATGATGGGGATGGTTCATGCCTGACATACTGCTGCTTGAATGTGCCGAGTATAGATCTTTGCTTCGGCTGTATCGCCCGACAAGGATTCAGAGCGCGGAGGCGGCGCCTCAGGAGTCGGCACTTGAGGAGATTTCCTCCGCGGGGGTCCGATCGGGTGAACAATTCTGAGAGCTTGTGGCGTCGCTCTTTATTTGTTGGAGGGCGTGCGACGGGGAGCTCAGAGCCCCTGATAGCCCGCCAATTTTGCAGGGATTAATGGGCGATTAAAGATGTATCGCCCTGTGTCGATGCTGCATCCTATCCGGAAGGGAAGGAGCTAGCTTGCGCCACAAGCCGTATTTCCAACAAGCGTCTGTAATGTCTACTCTCTAGGAACGCTAAGCGCCTGTTTCGCAAGATTGCCTCCAGAGGACTCGCCTTTCGATGGACGACCGAAATCATAACCGTCAGCGCAGCTCCGGTCGGGTGTTCTCTCAGCTACGCAGGCTAGCGCTCCTTGCCGTCCTTTGGCTGGTTCCCTTCACCAGTCGGTTGAGCAGCGCACAGATGGTTGACTTCGTTCCCGTTACGAGCCCGGGCTCGGAGACCACGGGATGCCCAAAAGTCGACACCGCCCTTAGGCAGTTTGGCGGTGGATTCTTCGACACAGTCTGGTTTGCGGGTGACCAGCTCTATGGCGTAGGACAGGTCCTTGCGTACGGGCTCACGGGCTTCAACACAACACTTCCTAACCCTCCCACGCACCCTGCATCCGCTGCATACGATCAGCTGGTGCGGGAGAAAGGCGGGCATTTTGCGGCGGCTGGCAGCTACTACGCCAGCAATCTGCCGCACTTGCTCACCCTAGGCTTTTGGGGGGTCGGCGAGGCATTAGGCAATGAGATCTCAGGCTGGATGCTCGGTGAGCCCTACCAAGGCCACGTGCCGCGGGCACTAGGCAGCTTCGCTGGAGCCTACCTGGCTGGTGGAACTCTCTGTGTTCCAGTTCGCTGTGCGGGCAATGCGCGAGGGGCTTTAGGTCGGGGGAAGCCCAGCGGCGGAACCGGGAAGCCGTCCTTCAAGCCCAAGACGTTAGAGGAGCAGCTCGTCATCAGCGACTTCTCATCCCTGGAGCAGCTCGATCTGAAACCCGGAGACCCCAACACCGCCTACCTCGTTAAGTGGGAGCCGCGCGAAGCGGGCAAGTATGGTCACGCAGGCGTGGTCGTGGGAGACACTCTTTTTCACCTTAGGGTCAGCAAAGACGGCAAAGTCTGGACTGAGATTGAGAGTATCAGCTCGTTAGAGGGGAAGAGGCCGGGCCGGATCGTGGCGAAATGTGAGAACCTCGCGGACCGGGGTGACGCTGTGTGGGCCGAGGCGATACGCGCTGGAGAGCGGACCCTGTCGGGCGACGCTTCGCCGGGCATACCTGACTTGTATAGGCACTTTTCTGATGTTCTAGCGGATCTGAGCAGTGGTAAAGCCGTGGACCCGCTCTCTAACTGCAACACGTATGCAGCGCAACTCTGGCGGCTGTGTGAACAGGCTGGAAAAAAGCAGCCGGGCGCCCCTTAGCTAAGGTATACTAAAAGTTCTCAGATGCTGACAAACTCCCCCAAACCAACCTCGAATGCGGCGATTGTAGACTCGCGAGTCTTTAATGAGCGGGCGTTCTTTCCCCGTCCGGATCGCTCCGCGCCGCCCCCGGGAGCAGAGGATCATGCGGTGCAGGTCCCGGGAGCGTCGCTCCACATGCGTGTCTATCGAGTCCCCGAGGCGCGCGCGGCGGTTCTTCTCTTCCACGGAAACGGAGAGGTCGTGCGAGACTACGATGCAGTAGCCCGCATATTCGCAGCGAGCGGCGCGGAGCTCGCCGTGGTTGACTTTCGCGGCTACGGCGCCAGTACCGGCACCCCTACGTTGCGCAACTCTATCGAGGACTCCATAGCCGCTTTTGGGCAGTTCCAGTCGCTGTGCAGAGGGAAGAGCCTGTTCGTTATGGGCCGTTCTCTCGGCTCCGCCTGTGCTGCCCACCTCTTTAGTACGCTGCCTGAGGGAGCAGTGGCTGGCGTGATAATCGAGAGCGGCTTTTCGAGCCTGTCACGGCTGATCCAGCGTCGTGGGCTGTCGCCGGTTGCGGGCTCCGCGAAGGACGCTTTCTTTGACCCAATCGAGAAATACTCACGAGGCACATTTCCGCTGCTCATCGTGCATGGCGAGTCGGACCACATCATCGAATCAAAAGAAGCCGAAGATGCGCTCCGTGCGGCGGGCTCTAAAGAGAAGCGCCTGGTAATTGTGAAAGGCCGCGATCACAACGACGTGTCCGAAGGAAGCGAGTACTGGCCCGCGATTGATGGATTCATTAACGCCCGGTGATAGTCGCCCTAAGCGATGAGTCGGAGGAGCCTGTCCGCCGGCCGCCAAGCCGAAGGCGCCGTAGAGTTGAACATGCTAGTCAGGCTCGCAGCTCTTGAAGCAGGCTGCGCAATCGGTCTTGTTTGCGCACTCTGGGTTGCACGGGGGAATCACGAGAACCTCATGGTATCCCTGGTCGCACATACCTCGCGAGGGCGGAGGCTCGGTCGAGATACACACCTGCTCACAGCCGTCCTCCGTGGGCCCACATTCGCAGCCGAAGGTGCAGGCACCGAAGCCTGACCCAGGTTTGCCCGGAGAATTTGAGTCGCCAGTTCCGGGCATCGAGCCAGGCCCGCAGCTTCCTCGCATGTTGCCCTCAGCTCGTGAGCCAGCGCAGAGAAGGCTCTTGCTCTGCGGAGCTGCGGGCGGCATTGGCAACGAGATCTGCCCTGTCAGCGAGACGTTTCCGGCGGGGTAGCTTCCCAGGCGCTCGAAGTTGAAGCGGGCGCGGGCTGCGGAGGGCCGGACCTCTATTCCGCGCTCCCCGGCAAGCTCCCACAGGTCGTGCTTCTCATAGAACGAGCTCCACAGGTTTTGCATGGACAACGAAACGCTGCCGTCGGGATTGAAGCTGCTCTTGAAAAGGTCGGTCTCTCCGTGTTGTGTGATCGCGGCGACCTCGCCGGCAGAGTCGTACTCGACGCTGAAGGGCCCTTCTGGCTCTGACCCGCCTAGTAGGCGATGCCTGGAGTCGTGCTGGGCCTCGGATCGGTAAGTAGTTGCGATAGAGGTTGGCTTAAAGGCCCCAGGAGAGTAAGAGTAGCGGACCTGACGATAGCCGCCACCCTTGCTTGCCCTTTCAGTCTTCGACAGCACTCGAATGCCCCCCGCATCCCACTCCGTTTCCTCGCTGCTCACGAGCGAGCCATTCGAAGAAAATCTCTCGACTTTGGTAGGAACAAAGCTGCGGCGTGGGTCACGCGTGAACCTGGTGTACGATCCGTCAGGCGCCACCTGCGCAGTAGGAAGCGGCATGTCCGCATCAACGCGGCTCTTCGATAGGGCTCCATCGCTCCCGTAGAATAAGGTGGTCGTAAGACCGGCGGCGTCCGTCTGGCTAACAACTTTGCCTTCTTCGTCACGGCGCTCAGAGAAGATAAGCTCAGATCGGCTTGGCTTGACGCCTCCTTCCATATCCGAGAGGTAGACGCTGTCTGGCTGGGCCTCGTCGTGCCGAGAGAACCAGTAGCGCCTGAAGAATGAGGCGCCCAGCTCCGTGGTTGTCCGCTTCGAGTACGCCCGCTTGATGACACCGTCCGGGGAGGCGATGGTCGTGACCACTCCATGGCCGCCTTCCTGTACGGCGTATGCGAAGTTAAACTCCCTGCCATGCTGGTCAGTCATCTGCGTAACCAGGTTGAAGGGCTCGTCGTACTTCATCGCGAGAGCCTTAGAATCTGGCAGCGTGATCCGGGTGAGCATCGCCTCAGGTGAGCCGGCCTTCTCGTAAGAAAGCTGGGTGGCGAATCCGGCCGGTGCCACTACTTTCGTCACAAGCTTTACCGAAGGGTCGAGCACAAACTCAGTGGGCGCTCCCACAGGCCACACAATACGCGCGGGGGCCGCAGACCCCTTGGCAACAAACACTGTGCGGGTCGTGTTGCCGTACACATCTTGAGAAGACGTTGCATAGAGTCGGGACTCGCCCGAGGAAGACACCGCGTGGTCGAACGTCACGACGGTCCCGTTGCGCAGCGTCTGCTGGAACCCCGCCCCAGCCGCGACGATGGTGGAGAAGTCTCCCGAGCGCCGCTGTGCGCTCACCCACACTGTCGAGCTTTGAGGCTCGTAGCGAGAGGCGGTGCCGTCGGCTGAGAACGAGATCAGGTTCGCGCCCTCGCGCACGATGTACTCAGAGAAGGTCACGCCCCGCCCAAACCCGACATTTTCGCCCGAGGTCTGCCCTTTGTGCGAGTTGTGATACAGCGTGACTCCGCCAGGGATGGCCCAGGAATTGACGATGGCGCCGTTGCATCGAGCGAGCCCGCTGCCGAGGGCAAATTTGCACGCGACCTCGACTTTCGCGCACTGCACCTGCGGCCCTGACTTCGAGCAATCCAGGGTGCCCGACCAGGGTAAGCGCCCCGTGTTGGAGGCTGGCGCTGGTGTTGGGGTGTGCGTTGGCTGCTTTTGGCCCACAGGTGTTGGGGTCGGCGTCGCCTTGCGACGAGGTCTTCTTGGCCGCTTCGGCTTGGGCGACGGTTTTTTCTTCTCCTTCTTCTGCTTGAGCTGCGCGCGAGCGTCCTCAGGCAGCGCTGTGGCTTCGCTCCAGATTGGAGAAACGGCACACTCGCCTTGAGACCCAGCACACGGCCCCGGTAGGTCCTGCGCTGAGCAAAAGGGGGCCCATGCCAGCCAGCCGGCAGTCGTAAGCACGGCTGTGATGGCCGTAGAGAAGAGCAGGTTGCCGGGCTTGCGGTAGCTGTCTCTTGGCACGTTAGCGACCCCCCTCGCCGAAAAAGTTGCTGAACGTTGTCGACGACTTTGCGCCATCGGAGGTGTTGGAGTAGCGGAAGCCTGAGCTGGTTGCTGCGCCCGAAGGGCTCGTGAGCGAATTCTCTTCGGTTTGGCTGAAGCCGAGCTCCGATATGCGCTCGCCCTTCTGCTGGGAGAAGACGGTGCCGCGCCCGGCAAGGGAGACCGACTCAGCTTGCGAGGAGCCATCGAAGTTCGTGGTCACCGTGGAAGTGAGGCCATCGATCTGGGTGGCGATAGAAGCGCCACCAGTGGCTCGATTAACCTGCACTTGGATCTCCGCTCTGCGGCCGTTTGTCGTCACAGCGGAGAGGTCTCCTGCGGAAGAGTACTCGTACTCGCGGGTCTCAATAGGGGTCACCAGCTTTAGCAGCCGGCCGTGCGAGTCGTACTGAAAGTGGTGCTCGAAGAAGACTTCGTTAGACGAAGCCTGCCCTGTGCTCGGATCGTAAGCCAGCTTCAGAGAGGCCCTCACAGAGGGCGCCCCCTCGTTAACTACCTCCACTTCCGACAGGCGACCGTCCTGAGTGTACCGGGTTGCTGAAGTTGACAGGAGAGCGCCAGAAGCGCCGAACGACTTCGAGGAAGTCATCAGTCCGGAGGAAGGCTCGCGCGCAATCACGAGGCGAGACCCGTCCTGTCGTTTCACGCAGGTGGGCGCCAGCGAGCCAGAGGGAGCGCCGCTTGGCGCAGCGGAGCAGCTCCCGTCCTTTTCGTAGAAGAACTCCTGAAGCTGCCCCACGCCGTCCCATGACTTTGTTACTCTCCCCGAGGGGTCGTGCTCAAATCGCGCAGTGGTCACCATTGTGGCAGGATCTGCGGGGTCGGAGGTTGTTCCGTTGCCGACCATCACACGAGAGATGAAGCCATGCTCGTAGTCCGTCCTGAGAACGCGGCGAAGCTGTCCCTTCTCTCCGAATTGAAGCCGCACAACCGTATCTGAGATGGGGTACCGAAACTCCTCTTTCAGGGGGCCCCACGAGGAGCTCTTTGCAGCGCCATTTGCGTAGTACGTCATCTTCCACGGTGCCTTTCGCACAGGATCGCTCACCTCCGTGAGAAAGTTGCTGCCGTCTTGAGTCCAGGACAGCGAGCGGCTCGATCCATCAGGGAAAGAGATCTGCGACAAAAACCCGTTCGCGTAGCTAAATTCGTACCGCCTTCCGCGCCCATCGGAGAGCGCCACCACGTGCCCGTCTTCAGAGGACACATCCATCGTGCGGCCTGATATGGGATCTGTAATAGATCTCGGAAGGGAGTCTCCCCACTCGATATCCGCCCCTTCGCCGGAACGGTGACGCTCAGAGGTGAGGTAGGTGAACTTTCCGAGACGCTTCTCGAAGCGCAACGTCGACTCACCCGCGGGGCCCTCTAGCGTGTAGCCAGCTTCTGTTTGGCGGAGTGTTCGGCCGTCGCCGTTTGCGCTGCTGTAGAGCCCCTCCGTAGCTGTGGGGATGAATTCGACCGTGGCGTGACCCGCGTCACGGACGCCAAGCATGCCAGAGCGCACCTCTGTCACAGCAAGTGACCACGAGGCCAAGATGCCACGGCCCATGCCCTCATCAACAGAGAGGGCGCCCTGCGAAGACCACGTGAGCTCGATTGGAAGGTTCTCAAACCTGTGAACGAAGGCGCCGCTGCAGCCTGCCTGTCCTGGACCCTCGGGTGAACCAGGCTTGCAAGGTGTTGCTGGCTGTTCGCAATCAACGGATTCGTCGTGCTCTTCAGGGCACTCTGCCGACGCGCGGAGCATTGATGGGCTCAAGAAGGCGAAGCCCAGCGCCAGCGCGATGCTACGAACGGACATAGAGAGTTATTCCCGAAGCTTATTCTGTGGAATAAGACTATCGGATGAGGCTAAAAGGAGCGTCAACGACATATTTTAGTGCGGGTTGAGGCCGCAGCGAGCAGTGCACACTCCCCAAGATAGGCCTCCCCTTACGTTCGCTAGTTCGCCCAGCGCCATAGTTCGCCAATTGGTCACAGGTGCTGCCCAAAACGGACAGGAGGTGGCGCCTCCTTGGCCGCCGCGCGGCTCTCTCAGCTCTGGCCTAGCCCACCCCAAAAAGCTGCGAAGCCTGCTTCAAGAGGAGCACAAGCACCACCACGATAAAGAGCCAGCGCACAAAGCGGACACCGCGCTTCAGCGAGACGTGCGCCCCGAGGTAGGCTCCCGCCACGTTGGCGGCAGCCATGCAGACCGCAAGCTCGTAGCGGACGTGTCCGGCTGGGATGAAGTAGGCTAGGGCAGCCAGGTTCGTTGCCACGTTGATAACCTTGGCGCAGGCCGAGGCGTGCAGGAAGTCAAACCCCAGGACAGCCGCGAAGGAAAACAGCAGGAAGCTGCCCGTGCCTGGCCCGATTAAGCCGTCGTAGAACCCGAGACTGGCTCCGAGCAGCCCGGCAGCGGCCATTCTGGCGCGCGCCGAGAGCTTAGGCGCGTGCACCGTTCCGATCTCGGGCCGAAAGACAGTGAAGAGCAGCACAGCGAAGAGCGCCACTACTACTGTGGGGCGCAACAGCTCAGCAGGCACAAGATCCGTGCAGCGCGCCCCAAGGAACGAGCAGCAGAATGCCAGCAGCGCCGCAACCGACACCAGCCGCCACGGAATCGAGACAGATCGGGCATAGCGCGCGGCCGCGGCAGAGGTCCCAAAGCAGCCTGCGAACTTGTTGGTGCCAAACGCCAGGGGCAGGGGGGCCGACGGGTAGGCGATGAGGAGCGCCGGAAGCTGGATCAGCCCGCCGCCGCCAACAACCGCATCGATGAATCCCGCAGCCAGGGATGAGAGAAGAAGAAAGCACAGCTCCACCCTGCAACCTTACTCATGGATGGCGCTAAGGTG
>OMIG01000130.1 GCA_900299035.1 Pseudomonadota bacterium | reverse complement strand
CGATCGGCGGCTTGAGTGTTGGCGAGCCGAAAGCGTCCATGTACGAGGTCTTGCGCTTCCACGTTGACCAGCTTCCGGCGGAACACATTCACTACCTGATGGGAGTTGGGACGCCTGAGGACATTATCGAGGCCGTCTCCAACGGCGTCGACATCTTTGATTGTGTCATGCCGACCCGTTCGGGCCGATTCGGGCGGGTGTTTATCGAAGATGACACTCCGTTCTTCAACATCAAAAATGCCCGTTACGCAGAGGATACGAGCCCGATCGATCCAGGATGCTCGTGCCTGGCCTGCCGCACCTACACGCGGGCCTACGTTCACCACCTCTTCAAGGTTGGAGAGATGCTTGGGCCCCAGCTCGCCAGCATCCACAATTTAGCTCACTACCTAAGCCTGATGGCACGCATCCGCGCTGGCATCGAGGATGGGACATTCCCGCAGCTCTACGAGCGCATTAAGGCTCGCTGGGCTTCCCTGGACCTGCACGAGTTGGCATAGCTGCGGCTCCGTACGATTCCACTTGGCCGCCATTATAACAGGAGCCTTTTACGGGGCGATCGGCGGAATTCCTTAGGTTATTCCCCGTGCCTGTGCTCTTATGTGAAGGCAGAGCTGCGTCCAAAACGCCGTATGGAAAGCCGGAGTTGAATTTCAGACGGCCGGCTGATAAGACTCTCGCCACGTTTTTTGAGCCTATTCATGGAATCAGAGTCCTTTCGCTCCCGAGTCATGGCGCTTATCCAGAAGAGCCGCAGAGCCCTGCGTCTCTACAGCAGCGCCGGCAACGCGTCGTTCGTCCGCATGGAGGGTGCCTCTGCGGAGCTATCTGGCGCCCAGGTTGCCGAGTGGCGTGAGATCAACAGCCTGCTGCTGCGCAAGCTAACGGAGGCAGCAGACACTCCTAACACGAAGAAGCTGATCTACGACGTGTTCGCGCTACGCAATGAGTTTCACACGCTGTGGCGCTCGAGCGAGAGCGAACTTGTGCTTTCGCAGAGGGACCTGATCGCCTGCGCGGAAAAGGGTGACTTTATTAAGTCGGCTTCGCTCTCCTCGATGCTGGTCAGCCTCAAGGCTCGTGTTCAGGCCGGGCAGGCCGCTCACCATGAGCTCGACATGCTGATTAAAAAGAGCAGGGTTGTGCGTCCAGCGGCGGAGCTATCAGAAGAGGGAGCGACGGTCCTCTCCACGCTCGAGCTGCTCGACGAGCAGGCTATAGAGGAAGAGGATGACGCAAAGGTTCGCACCGCTCCGGTCCTCAAGTTAGCGGTGGGAGCAGGGAAGGTAATTCCGCTCAAGCGTCGCGACCAGTAGCCAAGCCCGACAGATTAGCCGACCTGCGTCAGCACTCTCACTGGGGCTCCCGTAAACGCGGAGACAACTGGCACAGGGCCAGGGCCGAACGTTCGATCGATCAGAGTTGCCCAGCAGAGCACCGGGATGCCCTTGAGCGTTGCGCGGGTGTGAGCCTCTAAGCTTGAGCGGGCGGTTGTGATAACGTCAGTGACGAGGATTGCAGAGTGACCTTTGTACTTCTCCCCGTGGCCATTAGACATCTTGCTCTCAAGGTACTGCTCGAGCGGAACTTCCTTGCCCTTGTTGAAGAGCTCTGAGTACACGGCGCACAGCCTCTCGGCGAAGAAGGAGTAGCCTCCTGGAAGCTTTAGGAAGAGCTGTGGCTTGCTCGGCGACACTACGTTCTTTATGCGCTCGGCTACGTACTCCGCACATGCGTCCAGATCTGAGTCGCTGAGGTCTTCCACTCGGTAGAAGATGCGGCTCTCACAGCGGCCGCCGATGGGAACGGGCTCCTCGTACTCTTCAGTGATGCGCCCAAATATCTCCTCAAGATCTTCCATGCTGGTCATGTGCTGCCCTTACATCCTTACAATCATAAAGTGGCGTGTATCGGCTGCTTAGCGCGAGCCCTCTAGCCAAATCCATTACGAGTCCTACAGCGTAGCCCCCAGGACTCTCAAGCCAAATGTCGGAAGTTAGGGTTGCCTCTGCGCTAACGCCTCGCCCTGCGGCGACCAGCCCAGTCTGAATCTGGGGCAAGCCACCCGAAGTTCCCACGCTAGCTATCGGCTACACCAGCAGATCGTCAGTTCCGACACTTAACCCCCGGAGGATACAATAAATATTCAGTCTTAACAGGGGCTTTTGTGTCGCTTTGGGAAGAGTAGAGACTGCGCAACTTTCCGCCTCGCCGTATAGCCACAGAAGGGGTAAAAAGTTAAAATCATCGGAGTGTTAACGTCGATTTTGCGTCTTTTGGAAGTTGTATGAGCGAAGCGTTTCCGGCTGGATCCCCAGCAGCACCCAAGATAACTCGAAGGCAGACCAGGTCGGTGCGGGTAGGGGACCTCACCATCGGCAGTTCGAGTAAGATCTCAGTTCAGTCGATGTGCGCGACTAAGACCCAAGACCTCGAGGCCACTAAGGCCCAGCTGTCGCTGCTTGCTGAACACGGAGCTGACATCATTCGAATTGCCATCGACAGCCGCAAGGACGTCGAAGCTCTGGCCGAGCTCCGCAAGGGAACGAAAGCTCGCTTGGTGGTAGACCTCCAAGAGAGCTACAAGCTTGCCAAGAATGTGGCCCCGTACGTGCAGAAGATTCGCTACAACCCGGGGCACCTCTACCACCACGAGAAAGACGTGCCGGTTTTCGAAAAGGTGAAGTACATCGTTGGCGTCGCCCGTGACCATGACTTGGCCGTTCGCATTGGGGTAAATTTTGGCTCGCTCGATCCAGCCCAGGCAGCTGAGGGTAAGGACCGCTTCGATGTGGCGCTTGAGTCCGCGCGAGAGCACATCGGGTTTATGGAGGAGCTTGGTTTTGAGAACTACGTTGTATCGCTCAAGAGCTCCGACCCGAACGACGTGATGGACATCAACCTGCGCTTCGCCCAGGAGTTTCCTCAGATACCGCTGCACCTCGGCGTAACTGAGGCGGGCATGCTGCCGATGGGCGAGATAAAGACGAGGGTGGCTTTTGAAAACCTCCTTGCGCAGGGGATCGGGGACACGCTGCGCGTCTCACTCACCCTGCCGTATGCAGAAAAATTCCAGGAGGTGCTCGTCGCCAGGAAGATTATTGATGATGTGTACGCAGGACGATTCCGTTCGGTCCCGCGCTTCGTCCACCAGGGACTCAATATCATCTCGTGCCCTTCGTGTTCGCGCGTAGAGAACGAGGCGTTTGTCGAGCTGGCCCAGAAGGTTCGAGAGATGACGCAGGAGTTCAAGGAGAGAGACCTGACTATCGCAGTGATGGGGTGTCGCGTGAATGGTCCGGGCGAGACCGACGACGCAGACCTCGGGCTGTGGTGCGCTCCCAACCACGTGAACCTCAAGCGAGGGAAGGAGCTGGTGGGGCAGTTCTCGTACGAAGAGATTATTCCGAAGCTCAAGGCAGAAATCGGCACTGTGTTGTCGCAGCGCCCGCAGTAGGGCGATTGTAAAGGTTTGCAAGTATGAGGCTGCTCTCCCCGGACGAGCTAAGTGACGAGCAGCGAGCCTGCCTCGAGCTTTACAAACCGCTCATTCCGGAAGGTGCAGTCTGCGTCAACGTGATGCTGGGAGCTGAGGCATGGGACGTTCGCCCGCTTGTCCTTGAAGGCAAGCAGGTCTCTATCTGCCGCATTTCGCGTGAAATGCCGGAGGCAGAGTGCAAGGCGCAAGCCGCAGAGCTGGAAGGCTTCTCAGTCGTTGATTTCTGCCCTAGCCAGGTATTTCGTGCGCCAGGAGTGAAGAGTTTTCTTCTCAAGCGGCCGTACGTGGCGGCGACTCTCAAGGATCAGCTGGACTCGGGCGAGGTAAAGCCAGGGGCTCACAATGAGAGCCTGCTTCAGCAGCTGCTCGCCCACGTGCGGGAGCTAAAAACGTGCAGCTTGATTCACGGGCACCTGTGCCCGGGTAACCTGGCCATCGTTGATGGCGCGCTGTGCCTCCTCGACCCGCTCATCGGTGCCGTGAATGGCACCGATGGGAAGACGGTAGCTCCGGAGCTCTCTCCAGGTAGCGAGCCATCGCACGCGACAGACCTGTTTGGTTTGGGAGTGTCGATCAACGCCATCCTGGGAAGCACGGGCTCTCCGGAGCAGCAGCAGATGGTGAAGCGCCTCATGTTGCCGTCTCCAAGGCAGAGGCCGGCGCTTGAGGATGTGGAGGCGGTTTTCCGCGCCGGAAACGCAGGCTCATCCCAGGCCTCCTCGGGCGCTGGCGGCCGCATGATCAAGCGCGCACCATCGCCCTCCGATCGGAAGGATGGTGGCCGGGTGGGAACGGCTCAGACTCCGGGGCAAGCTCAGGGAGGCTCGCGTTCCAAGCTGATCACTCTGGTGGCGGTGCTGTTGGCCCTGGCCGTGGTCGCTGGCTCGCGCATCTCCGGAATCTACGAGACGGTCTTGGGCACACTCTTGACGAGTGGCTCGGAGCGGCGTGCGGAGCTTGAGAGCAAATGGAAGAGCGGTGACGCGGAGAAGATGCGTGCCGTCGCTCGCGACGCGACCGTGGGCGGGGATGCGGTGGCTGAGGAGGTCATCGTTGACTCCGTAATGAACGGAGAGAATCCGCCATCTACCACTGCTAGGCTTATGAGGGTGGCGCTCAATGATCTTTGGCGAGATGACCTGAGCGACAAAGACATCGACGCAGTCGTTCGCCTAACGGTAGCGCCGCTCTTCAAGGAAGGGCTAGACACCCTGCCGCCGCTCTCCGCACTGCACCCAGGAGTGATTCTGGCAGTCGCCGGCGAAATGCCGCCCGGGGATCCGGCGCCGCAGCTGAAGCTCTTGCCGATAGCAACCTTTGTGAAGCTGCCTGACCCATTCGGCTCGGCCTTCAAGCAGCTCAGCGAGCTTGGAGTCAGCTCCGCGGGGGCTCCTGAGAGTGTTGCCCTTGCGGCAATTATGTCTGGCCTCACAGGGCCGCGCCTCTTTGATGCCTTCATGGGTCCCGACACCGCCCCGAAGGTGGCGGTGGCAAAGCTCTCTATTATCTATCCTATCGTTCAGGGAAATGATGGGGCTGCCGCACAGCTGGTAGCGTCGATCCGTGATAAGGGCGGCGAGCTAGGACAGGTACTCGGCTGGTTTGACATCGAAGATTTAGCACAGTGGTCGAAGATGTCCGGGGCTCAGAAGCTTGCGCTAGCCCTGAATCGGCTGCCAGAAACTGCGCTCACGCAGTCTCAGTATGCAGACCTTATGACTTTTCCTCTTCCCGGGGTTCGAGAGCAGGCTGCGCTAGAGCTAAAGAAAAAGTATTTCCGCGATGGAGACGGCAACCTCCTGCTAACACTCTCGGGTGCCGGCAACCGCCTCTCGCGTGAGCAGACTATCGCGCTCGTTTCAGCCCTGGCTCTCGAGCCTGCCAAGCGCGCGCCGTTCATCAGCGCCTGGTTTGGGCTAAAGCCCGCGCCTGACACGGTGCTGCTTGTCTTGCTGGCGCGCGGAGGCTACGACAGCACCGATACGTTCAACTTGGAAGCTGCTCGGTACTTGAGGCGACACCAGTGGTCAGCCACAACCGACATGTTGCAGCTCCTCGCGCAGCATCCGGAGCCGCTTGCCCGAACGCTCGCGTACACCAAGCTTGATCCGAAAGACGACGCCCAGAAGAAGATTTTGCAGGATCGAATCTCAGCCGAGAAGGACAAGGGGCTGCTTAAGATGGTAATGGGCCGGCTCTCTGTTGATACCCCAGCGACTCCGGCGCCGAGCTCCGCTACACCGTAGGGTGGGCGCATGGTTATTTGTGCGTTGGGTGTGTGATCCCTCGCCCCACTACCACCATTTCTTCTGGCGCTATGGTGCGATAATGGTTGGTGACTGCGCTCCTGACCCGTCAGTTACCAGGCAGCTCTGCCCAGCAGGCACTGCTCGAGAGTAGAGCACGAAGCTGCCGACCGAATCCGACCTCGCGCTCGACTGATACTGGCCGGAACAGACAAGATCGATATAGCGCGGGAGGGCAGGGAGGCCGAGTGCAGACTTTGCTGTTCCCACAAACTGCGTGTATGCGCCCGACTTAGTGGCGGAGAGAGTCAGATTAATCGGAATCGGGGTCGGGGTGAGCGTTGGTGTTGCCGTGGGAGTTGCGGTCGGAGTCGCCGTCGGCAAGGGCGTCGGAGTTGGGGTTGGCAGAGTTCCTCCGGCAACGAGCGCTGCCCTGAAAAAGCTCACTCGGCCAGAGGCAACAACCCTTCCCGCCATGCTGGCTTTTCTCTCAGAGGTATTGATTAGAATATTCTTGATTTGGGCGTACGTTAGGGCAGGATTTATAGCCCGCAGCACGGCAGCGATGCCCGCCACGTGGGGAGTCGCCATCGAAGTGCCGCTGGCGTAGCCGTACTGGCCATTAAGGACTGTGCTATAAATGTAATCTCCAGGAGCAGCTACATCGACGCTTGTTGGCCCATAGTTCGACCATGAAGTTATGGTGTCAGTTGCATCGGTAGCGGCAACGGCGATTACGTTGTCCGACGGCGAGCTGGCTGGATAGAAGGGCATGGTGTCGTTGTTCGACCCGCTGTTGCCTGCAGCAGCGACGATGACGACGTCCCGCATCTTCGCTTCGACGATCGCATTCTCGACCGCATCTGACTGTCCGGCGCCGAGCGATAGGCTTATGACTTTGGCCCCGCGCTGGGTTGCGTACTGAATTCCAAGCGCCAGGTCAGAAATAGAGCCGACGCCGTTAGGCCCCATGATTCGCACGGCTAGCAGAGAGGCGTTCCAAGCGACTCCTGTCACGCCGGCCTGATTGTTGCCTACAGCCCCGATGGTTCCAGCACAGTGAGTTCCGTGGAAAAATTCATCGTTCGGGTCGCCGTCTCCGCTGTAAAAATCCCAGCCGTAGTAGTCATCGACGTAGCCGTTTCCGTCATCGTCTCTGCCATTTCCAGCTATCTCGGCGCTGTTGACTAGCATGTTGCCCGCTAGGTCCGGGTGTGTCCGCTCAATGCCGGTGTCCACTACTGCCACGATGACACCTTTGCTGCCGGTGGACATCTCCCAAGCCACCTCAGATCCTACCATGCGAAGGCCCCACAGCTTCCCGTACTCTGAGTCATTTGGGTAGCGAACTGCCTTGACGAGCTTGTTAGGCTCGCAGGTGAGAGGGAGTGCTGGATTGCTTGCGATGATCTCTCGGCATTTTGCAGCGACTGCGGCAGCATCTATCGACACTACTGTTCGATTGCCCGTTGCAGAGGAGACCGTAGAGAGAGAAAACACTGCTAGCCTGCCGGCACCGGCAAGCGGCTTCATGGCCAAGCCCACCGGGCGTTGCATGACGCCTAGCGCTGGTGATCGTCCAGTCTGTGGAATTGTAGTCCCGGGCTTGAGGGAGACCACGATCTCCTCGCCTTTGAACACCTCCACCAGAGGAGCCGCGTGAGCACTTTTTGGCAATAATGCCCCGCCTATGGCTATGAGGGCCGAGCAGAGGAGGTAAGAGAACGGTGCGAAGGGCGAGAGAAAGATCTGTTTTTTCATGCGGCGGATACTATTCAGCGCGCCAGCGCTCGCGCAATAAAGCGGCGACGTAAGGGGAGCTGGGCGAGGACACCACGGAAAATCACCTTCTCAAGGGAGTTGGACACCTTAGCCGCATGGCGATCGGATTAGGTCTGGTGGTCTGAGATAATCTCTGATTTCTTGCTCTCCATGGGGCAGCATTTTGAACGCCGCGCGGGCAAAAAAAAGGCCGGGGGATTTCTCCCCCGGCCCTGTCGAAGAATCCGCTGAGCGGATCCTCTGCCGTTACGGCATGATGTTCTCGTCGTTGAAGAACGTCGACATGAACGAGCGCAGAATGAACGCGCCGACTGCGACGAGCATCAAGCTCAGAGCTGCCTTGTACTGTCCGAACGAGGCACTCATGATCGCGCCGATTCCGGCAGCGGCCATGACGAGGGCACCAAAGCTACCCTCAAGGTACAGGAGCACGGCGTTGGTCGCGTTAGCGATCTTCTCGTCGTTGTACTTCGTCTGTGCCGAAACATCGAGCGAGAGGCTAAGCGCGATCAGCGCGATGCCGAGAACGAACATTACCGCACGTCCCTGCTTCTCGCTCGGGGCAACGAAAGCCGCCGAAACGCGCTGGCAGAGCGCCGTAACCTTGCTGTTAAGTAATGCGATTGACTTCTTCATATGACCTCAAATGAGTCTTACTACGTTGTTGTTTCTGCTTCTTCGTAACGACGCGACACGCGCGTCCCAGTTTCATTGAAGGTTATAGCAGATCCGTACAGGCATGTTGCATAACGGGGACTACTTTTCGGACTTTTTTAAGGGTGTCAGTTCGGGGACTTATAACGCCAAAAACGGCTCTTTTATGGCTTATTTTGGGCATTACGGGGGAACAGGTTCAGGCGGATTCGAACCGTGTTGCAGGAGGTGGCTAGGGCGCCGAAGGGCTATCCTTCGGATGCACTCGCTAGTCCTGGCAAGATGCGCTCAGGATTGAGCGGGGAGCCCTGCTTGCGCAGCTCGAAGTGCAGGTGCGGGCCAGTCGATATCCCAGTGCTGCCGACAGTACCTATAATCTCTCCAGCCCGCACGGTGGCGCCCGGCTCGACCGACAGTCGGGAGCAGTGACCGTAGTGGCTCGTAAGGCCGTCGCTGTGCTGAATGACGATGAGCTTGCCGTAGCCGGCGTAAGGGTCAGCGAACATGACGCGGCCATCTGCGATGGCCCGAATGGGCGCGCCCGCGGGGGCGGCGAGGTCGATCCCGTGGTGATGCTGGGTGGCTCTCCGAATTGGGTGGCGCCGCTTGCCGTAGTCACTCGAAAGGCGCGGTCCCATTACTGGATACACAAACGCATTCTGTCCGCTTGCGGTTAAAATTGCTGGGGCGCTTGGGGCTGGAGCTGCAAGCGCTGCCAGTGGGGCTGAGGCCAGTACGGCCAAGAAGCTTCCGAAAATGAGTGGCTGCACCATTGCTCTGAGAGAGAACATGCTAAGCTCCTACTTTCCAGACATCTTCTGCAGCCTTCGGAAAGCCTCTTCCTCCGCATTCGGGGAGAAGCCCTTGACGCGAACCGCACTGCCATCGTTCATGTTCGAAGCGCCATCGCCGAAGCTCACCAAGCTCGATTGGATCCAGGCTCGCTGGCCGTTCGGTGCAAACACCCTGTACCACTCACCCTGGCGCTCTTCCACCGCCAGGCGCGAGCCGCGTCGGAGTGTCATGAGCGCTGAGTTGTTCTTGCCTGGGCCGACTCGCAGGTCAGCTTTGTCGACTGTGATTGTGGCAATCTGCATGTCGGTAGAGCGGCTCGGTGGCTTCACGTCCTCGGCGGGTTTCGGAGCGGGCTGAGCTGCCGGCTGAACAGCTGCTGCGCGGGGTGCTGCCTGGGGTGCTGGCGCTGCCGGCATCGAGACGTTGTAGCGGCCAAGGCTGGCACGGGTCTTAGCGTCAACGAGGGTCGATAGCCTTGAGACCTCTGTCTCAGCCACGGTGAGTTCGTTCCGAGTAGACTGAAGCTCTGATTCTGCCTTCGAAAGCTGCGCGCGAAGAGACTCTAGCTGTTTTCGAAGCGAGTCGTTCTCGCGGGTCAGGGAGGCGGCTTTAAGCTCTGCTTCAGTTGGTGCTTGAGGAGCTAAAGTCGGCTTGAGCTCGGGCTTTGGGGCCGCGATGGCCTTGACTACTTCCGGTTTCGGAGCTGGTGCCTTCTTGGCGGCCAGAGGAGGCTTGGCAGGCTGTTTGGCTGCTTGCTGAGGTTGAGGCTTCGGTTGTGGAGCGGGCGCGGGTGCCTTCATTGCTACCTTGCTCGGGCTGGCTCCGATAGCCTGCGCTGAGAGGTCGTCCATAATGGCGCGCTCAGCGTTTAACAGCGTCTGTCGAAAATCGTCGGAGGATGTCTGGGCGAAGGCACACGAGTAGGGAGCCAGTAGGGCGAGGAAGGCCGGCATAATCGCAAGAAACACTGTCAGCCTTCGGCAGTTGTTTGGCCTTAGCGCTGAACTGAGGGAGGACTGTATCGGGCTCAAAAGCATAGAAACCTTCTGCTCAACCACCCACCTATCCGGGGTTAGCAGCAGGCTGCTTCAGTTTTTGAGTGAAAACTTAGGGTTGCGATTAATTCGCAGCAGATCCGGACAGATGCCTACTCTAAGCCCATGCTTTTTCGTATGTCGTTCAAAGAGTTTCCATT
>OMIG01000129.1 GCA_900299035.1 Pseudomonadota bacterium | reverse complement strand
GCCGGAGACCCGCTGGTAAACCAGGATTTCCCTGGCTACACCAAGGAAGTGCACCCCGAAACCGCCACACTCAACCTGAACGTCAAACGCGATTTCGTTTACATCGTTCTCAAACCTTCCTAGAAAGCGCCCATAAGGAGCTGTAACAAATGGGGTTTCTACTACAAGGTCTCTGAGACCTTGTAGTAACTCCAGGCTCCATTCGCGGGCGTTTTGCGGCTCAGACTAACACTGTTGCTGAATCGCTTGCGATTACCTCGCCAGCGGCACTTTCTCGCCTAGTTTTGCGCACATACCTGGAATCTCTGGGCAACTCGGCCCTCATCTTACATATAACACTTCGGGCAGCGTCCCCGCGCAAACGGGAGGAAACTAAACTCCCTATGGGCAACGCTCGCGATTACTGGTCAGCTGAAATGTACAGAGAGAGTACCGCCATGAAAGAGAACATCCTGTCAGCTTTTCCTAAGACACGCCTCGACCTCCCTGATGAGTACAAGGCCATTTACGAGAAGCACTACCTCGCAAACCGCAACGGCCAGTACAAGACAACCTCGCTCTCGCAGCGGCTCGAGTCCTGGATGCATCGACAAGTCGCTGCAGACCTAAAAGCCGGCGTTGAAGTCTCGACGCTCGAGATCGGCGCTGGCACGCTCAACCAGCTCCCCTACGAGCCCGTGTGCGGCCCCTACGACATCGTCGAGCCCTTCCGCATCCTGTGGGAGACGGCGCCTGGGCGCGAGCGCATTCGCAACGCTTTCGACGACATCAGCGAGGCCAAGAGCTCCGGCCCTTACGACCGAATTACGAATGTCGCAGTGTTTGAGCACATCATGGACCTGCCGATGGTTGTCGCTCAATCGGCGCTCCTGCTCAAGCCTAGCGGCACTCTCAGAGTCGCAATCCCCAACGAGGGGACCCCGCTCTGGAAGCTCGGAACGAAGGTAACTGGCCATGAGTTTAAGAAGCGCTACGGCCTGAAATACGAGGTGCTCATGCGCTACGAGCACGTCAACACCGCCGCCGATATCGAGGGAGTCTTGAAGGTGTTCTTCGAACGGGCCCGCTGCAAGGTCTTCGGGCTGTGCAAGAGCCTTGGCTTCTACCGTTTCTACGAGTGCAGCCAGCCGAAGCTGGATGCTGCTCGCGAATTCCTCCAGAACAGGGGCACCGCCTGGTAGTCTTCAGCCAATCGCTTTGACCGCCCTATGGCTACTTCACTCCTGCACAGCCTGCGCTCACGAGCATCGCTCGCAGTAGCTCGCGCCATCACGATGCTGTTGGCGGCCTGTAGCGTTGGCTTTGTAGCGGCCGTCGAACCTGCGCATGCGGTAGACGTCGAAGTTCGGTCAGCATCCGCAGACGCGCACGGCAGAGTCGACCTGCTGAACGCCTCCGGCGAAACAATCATTCGGCTTAAAGGCCTCAAGAAGCCCTCAGCCCTCTCTATCAATTCCGACGGCTCTTTCTTCGTGGCAGACCACGGCACGAATGAGGTCCACCTCTTCTCAAACACGGGAGAAAATGTCGCCTTGGCACGTTCGTGGAAACTGCCCGAATCACTGCCCTACACCCTCGGCATTTTCCCAGAGCCCTCAGGCTCGCTGATTATCGCTGATGGCATCGGCGGCTTCCTGCGAATGGGCCTTGACTCCACGCTCACTCGACTGGCGCCTGCCCCTGGAGAGAAGAAGATCTTCTCCGCGGTCGGCGCGCTGCCGGACGGCCGCTTCGTAATAAGCCGTCCTGATGGAGACAGCCAGAACTCAAGCGTGTACCTATTCAATCCGGCTGACGGTTCGTGGCAGCTACTGAAGATACAGAACGCACCGGATGTTGAGCCTTTCATTCCAAATGCGGTGGGGGCATCTCAAGGGTTGGTCTACATCTGGCGACTTGGCCAGGCGGCGATCGTTGAGTGCGCCCTCGAGGGTGACACCCTTAAGCCCGTGCGCGTACTGCACGCACCTGGCACGCAGTTCGCCACCGCTGCACCCAACGGCGGAGCGGTGGCCGTTTCAATGGACGGCGCCGTGACGCAGCTCTCTGCGGCCGACCAGCCCCTGGCCTCCTTCCCCTTCTACGTCCAGCCGACATCAGTTGGTTTCTTGCCTGAAAGGAACCTAATCGCTCTTGCGTACGAGCACCCTACCGGCTCGGCGTGGCCTGAGATTCAAGACCAGATCCTGGGGCAACAGGAGCGTCCCTTCGATTGGGCAACGTTTCGCATCTGGGTCGGCTCCGCTTCGGCCTTCGCCCTCCTGTGGTCGGTGTTAACGCTTCTCGTTGGCCGGTCCGGCGCGAGCGCGCCATTGGCTGCGCCCCCGCAGCCCAGGGCGACTGTCGGGCTGCGCCGATCGGTTCTAGCTCTGGCGATAATCGTTAGCGCGGGCGGCCTGTGGCTTGCCTGGACCGGCCAGACACTCCTCCTCTCTGGAGTGCCGCGCTCCGAGTGGCTTCCGCCCTACATGGCCGGCGTTTTCCTCTTTGCGATTTCAGTCGAGGCGTGGCGGCGGCTCTCACCGCCATCTGACGAGCCGGAGCGCTTCACCCCCATGATGCGCGGGCACATTCCAGTCTGCTCATGGCTCTACATGGTGCCAACCCTGGCAATCGGTGGATTAGCCGCTTACGTGTACCAGATGGGTATCGACAGAGCTTTCTTCGGAATAAGAGAATCCGCCTTCTGCGCAGGCCTCATTCTGGTTGTGGCGATGGTGGCAGTCGAAGCTATCCAGTGTCGCCGTGAGCTGCTGCAATTTGTTAAGAAAGAATGGCTCCTGTTCGGCTTTCCCCTCGCTGTTGGAGGCGTCACTTTCTTCTACCGACTGCTAGACGTTCCGTACAACTGCCACTTTGACTTTACGCTCAACTCCTTCTTCGCAGCGCAGTTTCTGCGCGGCCGCGTGGATGGAGGCTGGGACTGGGGTTACGTGCCCGGCCCGGCTTTTGGCACACTGCCGGAGATGATAGGGCTGCTGATCGGCGGGTTCACGCCCTTCGGGTACCGCGTCGGAAACTCGTTGTTCAACGTCACAGGACTATTTGCCGTGTACCTGCTCGGCCGCACGTACCGGAATCCGCGAGTTGGCTTCTGGGCGGCGCTAATCCTAGCCGGCAACATCCCGTTTATTCACTTCGGCCGCCTCCAGTCAAACGGGTCGTCGGCGACTATTGCGCTCTGGACTCTGGCTCTCTTCGCGCTGGCGCTCAAGCACAAGCGCATCTCGCTTTGGACGCTCGTGGGTCTGGCATCCGGCTTCTCGTTTTACCAGTGGCCGGTTGCGCGCGTTGGCTTCACCGCTGTCGGATGCACATACGCCCTTATCTTGCTCCGCTACCCGGTGACTCAGCTCCGGCAGAGCCGTCAGCTTCTGGCAGGGCTCTTCACATTCCTGCTAATGATCGCTCCGCTCATCATAATGTGGCAGATGTACCCACAACGATTTATGCCTCGGGCCGGCGCCTCAATCAGCGGCGTGACCTGGGAGGGCGGCTGGCTCCGAGCTGCAGCCGAGCACCCGACGCTGCAGCTTCTCTACCGCAGCTTCGCATGGCTGTTTAACGAGCCAGACCGAAGCTCACAAGGCACGATTGGCCCTGGCTTTAACTCGCTGGAGGCCGTCCTCTTCGCCGGCGGCTGCGCAGTGCTGCTCATAGAGGGGGTGACGTTTAACGTTTTGCTCGCAATCTTCCTGCTTATCACGTTCTTCGTGTGCGGAGCATTTGCTGTTGGGCCGCCTTGGTACACACGCCTGCTGCCAACTGCGCCAATCGCCTGCCTGCTCGTGGGGCGCGCGATTGAGGGTCTCCACAACTTCGCCAGCAGCAGGCGCCTGCTGTCTCGTTGGCTCGTGCCCCTGTCGGGGGCTGTCGTGATCGGGCTCTCGACAGTTCCCAACCTCCAGAAGTACATCGCGCATGAGACTCACACAGGCGGCGGACGCTACATCTCTCACCCCATGGTTGCTATCGGCCGTCGCATCCACGCGATCGGCCCTGAGCCTACATACGTTCTCCTCGCCCGCGGGGAGCGCCTCTGGATAATCAAGGACATGTCACAATTCGGCGTCATGCTGCCGTACGTGCACGGCTTCCGGATCAAGGAGTCCTACGACTTAGAAGACGAGCTGCAGGTCCCACCCGGAACCAGCAAGGGTTTCATCGTCCAGCTAAAACGCAAAGACATCGACCTTCCGGTGATCCTGCGGGCCTACCCGGGAACTTCTGTTGAAACCATAACCGACAATAGCGGAGACCCCGTCGCCCTGCTCGTGCTGGTTAAGCGCTAGAAGGCTCAGCGAGCCTTAATTTCACTGACGAGCTGGAACCTAGTCCTCATATGAATGAGTGAGGGATCTTGTGCCATCCGGTCGTGCACGTGCTCGTAAACGTGAACGTGAACGTACCCGAAAAGGCAGGTACCGGGAGTTAAGGCTCGGCTGAGGTCTGTTTTGTTTGGCGAGAAAATATCGCCGACGCCAGCAACATAAAGAAGATGCTGAGTTCGGGTACGGTCACGTGGATGCCTGGTGTACGTCCACATGCACATAGAGAAGACACAAAGTTCGGGTACGTTCACGTTTACGTTCACGTGCACGTTCACGTCGATACGGGGCGTGACATTTAGGTAGGTGTGGGGCAGGCCCCGGAGCGCTACGGGGTTTCCGGCGGATTATCTACCTCAAACACGAACAGCTTCTGCTCGCGAGCTCTTGCGTGGTCGATTACTGTTTCTCGACCGTTGGGGTAGCGAGCCTTGAGCTTCTCGATCCACTGCTGTCGCTCTGGGGTTGGCTGGAATAGGAAGATGTAGTGATCCCAGTGCTTGGTATTACGGACCGTCTCGGCCTGCGACTTGAGG
>OMIG01000128.1 GCA_900299035.1 Pseudomonadota bacterium | reverse complement strand
CGGTCGCCCTGAAAGAATCGCGGCTTCTGCGCACCCCACGACAGGGTGGCGTTTGCCTCTCCGATGTCGTTGCCGAGGTAGATGAGGAGCACAACCAGCTTGGGCCGGCACTCTCTCCCAGCGAGCAGGTACTTTAGGAAGCTCTGGTCAGGCCCGTAGCCACTCACGCCGAAGTTTAGCACCTCAGTGCCGTCATGTAGGCGTCGCGCCAGCGCCGCCGCAACGGTGCTATCATCTGGCACGCCATATCCCCAGGCGAAGGAGTCTCCAGAAACGATCACAGTATTTGGCCCGCTCACGCCGCCGCAGGCTGCCTCCGGGCCCCTGTTGCCCGACGAGTTTTGAGTCACCCTTGCCCCCTCGACCACCTGGTTCGCGTGCGGCACGCCGTCGTAGCCCAATATTGGGTGGTAGGTAGCCACCGTCAGGCGCTCCGCCAGCGGCACAGTCTTGGACTGCCTGATGGGAGCGCTGAAGGCATTCAGTATCCGAAACACGACCTGGTCGGCGAACAGGAGCGCCGCCAGCGTTGAGAACACGCTTACGAGCGAGAGAAAAGAGTACTTGAAGAATGATTTTTTCAGGCTCATCAGTTGGCTTTGGCCAGCCCGAATATACCTGCGCCTCTTCGCTGCTGCCAAGACACGCCCTGGGCCGCGCTAACTTGTAACAATTTTGTACCTTTTCGCAGCAGTGCCAAAAACCTGGCACCTCGCCATCGGCCTGCCTCATCAACCACTCTGAGGAAGGTGTTGTATGCACGCGCAAGGAAGCAGTGCGGAAGTGCTGCGGTTTGAAATACAAGTGAACAGCGGGGACTACCGGTCTCTCGTTGCCGGCTTGCGCGGAAACTCGTCTCCTTCGGCGGCTAGGGCCCTGCGTGGGTCGGTGCGGGCCCAGGTAGACCTAAACCTGGCAAGCAAGAGCTTCTCAGTCACAACTCTCGGCACTCACCGCCTCCCGAGCGCTATCGCAGTCAAGCCCGGCAGCACAACCCACAACAGCTTGGCGAGGCTCATCGGCCGCTCGGTGAAGAGCGAGGACCTTCAGCTCATCGCAGGGCTCATTCAAGACATCATCGACGCAACTCCCAATATCAGCGAGACGACCCTGGCGATTCGCAAGCAGGACATTGAAGTCCGCACCGGGGCACGAGCACAGGCGCCTGTTTCGCCGCTTCACTCTGTGCGCATCCTGGCCGAGGCCGCTCCCACTATTAGTCTTGAGCTGGACGACGCTCCGACGCTCGTCATCCCTGAGTCGCAAGACGAGCTTCTCGCCCGCGCCACCAGCACGCTGCGCCGGGAGCTTCGGGTAGTCAGCCCTCTCACAGCAACCGTTCTCGGCAGCACCGTGACGATTCGTGCAAGCCTGAGGCTCCCCACTATTGCGGGCGTGAGCGTTGACGTGTTTGCTCACTGGGGCTCGTACGACGACCTCGCCCCGACGTGGCAAGATGAAGAAGTCACCCTTCATCCAGCTCCCGGCAACACACTCGCAATTCAGCACCAGCTCCGCACGCAGAGCCGCGGAGACTACGGCGCAACGCTCTTCGCGCAGGTCAGGGGCTCTCACGAGCAGGTTTGGATCGGGGCAATTAGCAGCGGAGACACGCGCTTTCACGTCGCGCACGACGACTTAGAGGCCGTGCGCAAGCGCGAAGCCGAACAAGACTCGCTCGCGGGATGGGCCGTAGAGCAGCTGTCGTCCGCGCTCGGCAGCAAGTCGAGCCTTGAGCAGGCTTGCCAGGCGATCCTCGCGCGTATGCCGCACGCCCCGCTCGGCGCTATGTTCGCCCGAGCATGCGAAGGGCTCTCGCCAGAGGCGCCGATGCAGCTCGACGCAGCCACTCCGCTGGCTCAGCTCATGCAGCTCAACTACGGCCTGGGCGAGGTCGTGTTTGCAACCCCTGAGGGCCCACACGCAGCCGCCGGCGGCCTAGCCCAAGTCATCTCGGGCCTTCCGCCCGAGCTGGCGCGCGCCGGAATCCCGGCCACCGTGATTGCTCCGCTCTACCGCTACGCAAACGGAAACAAGCACACCGACGCGCAGCAGGTGCTGGCCAACGGCATCAAGCTCGGAGACGCGACGGTCATGCCGCGCTACGCCTGCTCCCTCACCGTCAATATCGGCCCGACGATGCACTCAGGCACCGGCTACCTACGCCGCAGTCCGACCGCAGTGCCGATCAAGGTGTACGAGGCGACAAACGGCCTGCTGCGGGTCTTCCTGCTGGCAAACTCGTCGGTTTTCGACAGGCTCTACCAGCCCGTGTTCGCAGACGAGCAGCTACGGCGCGCAATCGTTTTCTCTCGCGCTGTTCTTGAGACGATCGCCGCAAAGCAGCTCGGCATCAGGCCAAGCGTGCTCGTGTCAAACGACTGGATGACGGCCTGCGTGCCGGCGTTCAGCGCCCTCGACCCAGCCTACCAAGCAGTGCCGTGGATTAAGAGCTGCAAGACCCTGCACATGATTCACAACGGCGGCGCCGACTACCATGGCCGACTGCCCAACAACGTGAACCACGAAGACCTGTGGCCGATGCTCAACCTGTCGTCGGAGCACTTCTTCGGGTTTCGCGACCCGCACAACTATGACCTGATCAACTTCTCGATGGCAGCTGCGCAGCACGCTACCGGCATCCTGACCGTGTCCGAACCGTACGCCCGCCAAATCCTCACGCACAGCGGAGGCGACGGCCTCGAGCACGTCCTCACTCACAAGCAAGACAGGGTGTTCGGCATCAGCAACGGCATCAACCGTCCTGAGGTGTCGCGCTTCCTGTCGCTGCTCTCGGGGAAGGGCGGAGAGCCCTTCACCAGCGTCGACGAGCTGATCGAAGCGAAACAAACCACCAAGGCGCGGATTCAGGCACGCTACGGACTCTCTGCCTCTCCAAACGCGCGGCTCATTAGCTTTGTAGGCCGCATGGCAGAGCAGAAAGGCCTCAGCCTGCTCTCGGGCTTCGTGCACGGAACTAACACCTCCACCCTGGAAAACCTGCTCGCTCGACACCCCGACATTCAGGTCCTCGTGGCAGGCCCGCTCACAGAAGGAGACCAGTCTTCACACGGCTTGCGAGGCACGCTTGAGTACCTCTCAGCGCTCTACCCCGGCCGAGTTCGCGCAGTGTTCGATTACGTCCCCCACTCTACTGCCCTGGAGATTATATTCGGCAGCACCTTCTTCCTCATGCCCTCTCGCTTTGAGCCGGGCGGCATCACGCAGCTTGAGGCCCTGGCGTGCGGCACGCTCGTTATCGGCAGAAACGTCGGCGGCATCTCTAGCACTATTGAGAACTTCTCTCCTGACACCGGCTCAGGCAACGGCTTCCTCTGCAACGATTACCCCCCAACCGCTTTCGCCGACACCTGCCACTGGGCCCTGAGCGAAACTCGGCAGGAGCGCACCTACCGCACGCTGGTCCGCAACGCCGTAGACTCAAAGCACAGCTGGTCAGACCGCGTGCCGAGCTATCGCTCGATGCTGCAGGCCTTAGTGCTGAGTGAAGCTCCTAAAGGCACGCTGGTGCAGTAATCTTGCTCGTAGCCTCAGGCCCCTTGGCTGATGTAGTCTTGCGGCATGCAGATCACAAAGCTCAAGAGACGCCCTAAAGCCCTGCGCAGCGCCAAGATAGTCGTAGCGCTCGCCATCTCACTCATCGCCGCCGCCGCTGGTAGCTGCCTCGCTAGCCCAAATCCGCGAGAGCAAGGCAGCATCACTCGTGTCGTAGACGGAGACACCATCGTCGTGCGTCTCGACTCCGGAAAGACAGAGCACGTGCGACTCATCGGAATAGACACGCCAGAGAGCAAGCCAAACAAACGCGCCAACATGCAGGCGCAGCGCTCGGGCCGGGATGAGTCTGCGATTATCGCGCTCGGCAAGAAGGCCTGGCACAACACCGAAACGCTGGCCCCCGTTGGAACGCGCGTTGAGCTTGAGCTCGACGTCCAGCCACGTGACAAGTACAAGCGGCTCCTGGCCTACGCCTACCTGCCGGATGGCCGAATGCTGAACGAAGAGATCCTGCGCAGCGGGTTCGCAAACCTCCTCACCATCCCGCCGGATGTGCGCTACACCGAGAAATTCCGAAAGGCGTACGAAGAGAGCCGTGCGGCCGGGCGCGGCCTGTGGTCAGAGAATATCAGTTGGTGATCGTCGGCATCGAACGTTGCTGCCGAGTAAAGGCGTGGCGTTGGAACGGTGTTGGGGAACCGTGGAACGACTAAGGTGGGGTTTAGCCCTTTCCATTAATCCAACGCCACGCATACGGGAGAGACAAGCTGGCGACTAGCGCATCAGCCGTCCAAAGAAACCAAAGACCCGACGAACCGGTCCCGTCGAAGAAGCGGGAGCAGCCGTAGCGGGCTTAGTTTCCTTCGCTGCCGGAGCCTTAGGTCCCGGAGTCTTCGGGGCTGCCGGCTTAGTGTCAGCCTTTGGGGCTTCCGGCTTCGCCTCGGGCTTCTTCGCCTCTGGCTTAGCTTCAGGCTTCGCCTCTGGCTTCTTTGCCTCTGGCTTAGCTTCCGGCTTCGCCTCGGGCTTCTTCGCCTCTGGCTTAGCTTCCGGCTTCGCCTCGGGCTTCTTTGCCTCTGGCTTAGCGTCAGGCTTCTTCGCCTCTGGCTTAGCTTCCGGCTTCGCCTCAGGCTTCTTTGCCTCTGGCTTAGCGTCAGGCTTCTTCGCCTCTGGCTTAGCT
>OMIG01000127.1 GCA_900299035.1 Pseudomonadota bacterium | reverse complement strand
GCACACTGCCTCGTTTGAGGCCAGCGACACCGGCGCTTGCCACTCGCTGATGGAGCGCGCTCTGGCGGCTCTAGGCGGAGACATCGACGCGGCTCTCGTCGCGCACGGCGACCTGCCAGACCAGCGCGAGTGCGAGAAGAGCTGGCAGCTCACAGAGCGCTCCCTTGTGACCAATTTCATGAGCCCTATTGCGTTCCTGACCTGGCTTGGAAACTTCTTTGAGGCCAGAAAAAAAGGAAACATCACGGTCATATCATCCGTGGCGGGAGACCGCGGCCGGCAGAGCAACTACGTTTACGGCGCCGCCAAGGGCGGGCTCACCACCTTCCTGCAGGGCCTCCGAAACCGGCTGGCCCACCACGGGGTGTCAGTAACCACCATCAAGCCCGGCTTCGTTGACACTCCGATGACGGCGCAGCTCAAGAAGGGCCCCCTCTTCGCCTCTGCCGAAACCGTCGGGCGGCGCATCCACAAGGCTATGAAGCGCGGAGACGCGGTGGTGTACACCCCTGGGTTCTGGCGGCTGATCATGCTCGTGATCCTGCACATCCCGGAGTTCGTGTTTAAGAAGCTCAAGCTGTAGGGCTGCGGCTACAGATCAGAGTACTTCACGCTTGAGCCGCGGGCCTTCTCTTGAGGGTACTTCTCCTCGTTCTCGCGCATCTTGGCCTCAAATGCCTCGCTTAAATTGATACCGGCATCGTGCGCCATTAACAGCACCCAGTACAAAACGTCAGAGAGCTCCCTGCCGAGCGCTTGCCGCATCTCGGGAAGATTGCGCTCGACCTCTTGCTCGCTCTTCCACTGGAACAGCTCGCCGACCTCGCCGCTCTCAAGCATGAGCGAGAGCGCCATATCCTTGGGCTTGTGAAACTGCTTCCAGTCACGGGCGTCGCGGAACGCAGTGATGCGGGCGGTTAGCTGGTCGAGGGTTATCATGGAGCGGCGCCTCCAACAGAAGCACAGGGCTAGTTCAGGGGAGACCCTACTACGCCAGGGACGGCTTTTCTACTGAAAGAGAAGCCGAGGCGAATATGCCGTTTCGGAGCGCCCAGGAGTACGCACGCGAGAGGCCCTCGGTGAGGCTTACAGTAGGCTTCCAGCCGAGGCTCTGTACGCGCGAGACATCGAGTACCTTGCGCATCATGCCGTCGGGCTTAGAGGTGTCGAACACGATCTCGCCCCGGAAGCCGACCACCTCTGCCATCTGCTCGGCGAGGTGCCGAATCGTGACGTCCTCTCCAGTCCCAACATTTATCGTGGTGGGCTCCTCGTACTGATCCATGATGACCAGGGCTGCCTCAGCAAAGTCATCGACGTACAGGAACTCTCTTCGCGGCTGGCCTGTGCCCCACACAGTCACCGCGCGGACGCCCTGCTCCTTTGCTTCGTGGAAGCGGCGCATCATGCCTGGGATGACGTGCGAGTGGTCAGGATGAAAATTATCGTTGGGCCCGTACATGTTGGTCGGCATGACCGACACGAATCGCTTGCCGTACTGGCTGTGGAACTTCTCGCACAGCTTTAGCCCAGCGATCTTCGCCAGGGCGTACCCCTCGTTTGTTGGCTCGAGCGGGCCTGAGAGGAGCGCCTCTTCGGCGATCGGCTGCGGCGAAAGCTTTGGATAAATGCACGAGCTGCCGGTGTACAGCAGCTTCTCCACCCCGAAGTCAGCGGCTGCCTTAATCACGTTGGCCGATATCATCAGGTTTTCGTACAGGAAGTCCGCCTGGTGGCTCGCGTTGTAGAGGATGCCGCCGACCTTGGCCGCAACGAGGAACACGAAGTCGATGTGCTCACGGGCGAAGAATCGCTGCACCGCCAACTGGTCGAGAAGGTCGAGCTCTGCGCGGCTTCGGACGACGACGTTAGTAAACCCGTGGCGCCCGAGTGCTCGCACGATCGCTGAGCCGACCAAACCGCTGTGGCCTGCAACGAAGACGCGTGAATCAAAGGGAAACTGGGAGAAAACCTTCGTTCCTGTCATGACAAGGACTTAGGATTCGACCCCCCAAGCCGGGGATTCGGGCTGTTTGAAACAGTCGGGGCCTGTCTGTTTCTTCAGTTACTTTGGCACTTTAGATGATATTCGCGGGCCGGCCAGTCATACTGTGCCGTCGGCTGCTGAAGACACTTCTGAATCCTGGGCTTCCCCGACCGCTCCTTCAAAAGTTCCATATGGGCGCCTCGAGGCCTTACAGGTTCTCCCGCTGCGCTGTGAGTAGATGTCCGACCAGCATTCGCCTGGACTCGCACCACCCTTAGGAAGAGGCAGAGATGTCACTCTCCCTAAGGGTGCTGCGAACTCCCCAAGCGCGTGTCTTGATGAGTTGCAGCCCCTCAGCCACGAGATTGTGGTTTTGGAGGCTCTATGAAGAAGTTTCTACTGGTGTTCTCAATGTGTGCGATGCTTCTCTTGGTCGGCTGCCAAGCCAGCGGGCCTAAGTACGTGTCTCAGCCCCCTCCAGGGGCCCTGATCCTTCAGCCGGGAGCGCCGGCGGCTCCGCCGCCCGTATTTTTCCCGCCTGCTCAGCATCAGCAGACAATCCCACCGGGATATGCTCCGCCGACGCCAGCTCCGTCTTCAGCAGCGCCGCAAACGCTGCCTCCTCCCCGCCCCTCAGTTGGCTTTGATCGTGCAAAGCCAGAGGCGGATGGGGTGATTCAACCAAAGGTCCGCTTCATTCCCGAAAGGAACACGTAGCAGACCGTTCGGACATCTCGCAGCGCGCACTTTGACTTAGGTTCTTTAGTGTTGCGCTGCGAGGTGCCCTTCCTACTCTCCCCCTCTATCTTTACGTGAACGAGCACGTAAACGTGAACGTGAACGTACACGCAAACCGGCTGGTATCTCTCGCAGAGCGCCTCTATTTTTCGGGAACGTTCACGTTCACGTGCAGGAGCACGTTCACGTAGAGGCAATTGTGAACAGACAAGCGGCGTCCAGCCCTCTCCGCCACGTGAACGTGCACGTAGCCGTACACGTGAACGTACACGCCACCCGGCTGGCATCTCTCGCAGAGCGCCCCTATTTTTCGGGCACGTTCACGTCGGGGGAAACTTGAGGGTAGCCGAAGGAGAAAGAGCCTCTCTCAACCCCTACATTTCAAGCAGGAAACGTATCTGCTTCACGAGCAGCGAATCTGCCCGGTACTTCTCGCAGAACATGTCCGCTCCGCGCTCAAGTGCGGCGAACTCTAGGTCGTCGCCGCAGGCGGTGAGCAAGATGACAGGGATGTCTTCAGTCGGCCAGTTAGCGTCTAGGCCGCGCAGCGCTTGCAGGAACTCGAAGCCGTTCATCTCGGGCATCTTGTAGTCGGACACTATCACGCTAAATTGCTTCTCAGCTATCATGCCGAGAGCCTCTACTGGCGACGTGCTCGACATGACGTGGTAGCCCGCCTTTCGGATGATGCTCTCAAGCATGCGAGCCTGGTCTGGGTCGTCATCGACGACGAGCACTGAATTGTGAATCGGGTTGATTGAGCGCAGCCCGAAGCCGTATGGAAGCTCCTCATCTGACACTTCGTCACTCCCTCCCTTGCCGTCTCCGCCCCAGCCTTTGAGCTCCTCTGGAGTGTCGCTCAAGAACCGCTTACTGTTTCCTCGAACCTGGCCCATGGTGCTTTGCCTCTCTTCTCACTTATCTTCGTTAATGCCTTCGTAGCTCAACGTCGCATCCGTGAAACGATATCCTGCTCCGCTCTACTAGCTCTCTTCGGCACTCTTTCCGGCGCGCTTGCTGAAGCGCTGCGCGTTTTTTGAAAAAATGTGTTCTGTAGGGGTGTTCGCAGCCTGCGCATCGGGGAATCCCCCACACGAGCGCATAAAAGGGCCCTAAAGAGCCGTTTTTGGGGCTTGTTCAGGAGCCCCTGAGGGCACCCGGCGCCTAGGAATTTTGACTAGCGAGCCCTGCTCCCCTGTCTCTCCAGAGGAGATTTCAGGTGTCTCCCCTTTTGCGCGGAGACGTGAAACAATGAGCCCCTTCTGCCTAAATGCCCCGCCGTATGATTCGAAAAGCCGTTCAGTCTGACATCCCCGCCATCCTAGAGCTCATCTGCGCACACTTGGACACGCTCCTGCCCCGCTCTGAGCAGGAGTACCTGGAGCTTCTCGACACCACCTGGGTGGCTGAGGTCGACGGGCGCGTCATCGGGAGTTGCGTGCTTGAGGTGTACAGCCCTAAGATCGCCGAGCTGCGCTCTTTCGTTGTGCACGATCAGCACCGAGATAGGGGCGTGGGGCGCGAGCTGGCGATGGCCGCGGTCGAGGAGGGACAGCGCCGAAACATTCGGGAGATTTTGGTGGTAACTTCGTCGCCAGACTACTTCGAGAAGCTCGGCTTTAGCGACTGCCTGCACGAAAAGTATGCCCTGTTCTGGAAAGGAAAAAAGAATGGGTAAGCGCTTCGGCGTTGCAATCGTCGGAGGCAGCGGCTACGGGGCCGGAGAGCTGCTGCGCATGCTTAGCCTCCACCCAGACATTGAGGCCTGCGCCATTACTTCGCGCGCGCACGCCGGCAAGCCAGTTGACTCGGTACACTCGCACCTAACCAACATATCCTCCCTCTCGTTTGAGCCTGAAGTCTCGTTCGAGACACTCGGGCGGTACGAGCGCAGCGTCGTTGTGCTGGCGATGCCGAGCGGCCAGGCCGTTCCGGCCCTGCGAGGGCTACTAGGCAACGGGCTTCCCGAGACAACGAGCATCATCGACCTCTCAGGCGACCTGCGGCTGCGAGATCCTCAGCAACACTCCCGCTTCTATCCGGAGGTTGAGTTCTCCGATGATATCCGCTCACGCTTCGTGTACGGACTCTCTGAGCTAGGCCGCGACGAGGTTAAAAACGCGCGCTTCATCTCAAACCCCGGATGCCTAGCCAGTGCGGCCACGCTGGCGCTGCTGCCCCTCAAGGGGCTTGAGCTCTCTGGCACAACGGTCGTGGACGCCAAAACCGGCACCTCCGGAGCCGGCCGAGAGCCGCAGGCATCAATGCACCACCCGGGGCGTGCAGGCGACTTTACGGCCTACAAAGCGCTTCAGCACCGCCACGAACCAGAGATAATGCAGGCTCTCGGCTCCTCATTCGCCGAAATCGGCCACTTTATGTTTGTGCCCCACCTGATTCCGGTTTCCCGCGGAATCTTCGTGACGGCGTACGTGACCCTCTCGGCCGAAGCTGACCCAGCAGCGATCCGCTCAAGGTACGAGCGTGCGTACGGACACTCCCCTCTGATCCGGCTGCGGCAAGGCCCGCCGCGACTGGTGGACGTAGTAGGAACTAATTTTTGCGACATATCATTTGCGGCACGAGGCAAGCAGCTCGTCGTGATGAGTGCGCTCGATAACCTCGGCAAAGGCATGGTGGGCGCTGCCATCCAAAACATGAACCTGATGTTTGGGCTGCCTGAAGAGACCGGCCTGCTCGTGCCATCTCTGGGCCCGGTGTGAGTCAGCTGATGGACCGAGTTACCCCTCAAGAGATCGAAATCTCCTACCCGGCCGTCTCAGAGCTGCGCGGGCAGCGCTTCTTGGTGAAGTACGGCGGCGCTGCGATGGAAGACGCACAGACCAAGCACCTAGTGTGCTCGGAGGTGGCGTCGCTCGTGAGCCTTGGGCTCTCTATCGTAGTGGTTCACGGCGGAGGGAAAGAGATCACACGCATGATAGAGCGGCTTGGACTCTCATCGCACTTCATCGACGGGCTTCGGGTCACCTCCGACGAAGCGATGCTTGCTACCGAAATGGTCCTGTCGGGCTCCATCAACGGCGACCTCGTGTCTCGAATATCGCGCGAGGGAGCCCCTGCTGTCGGCCTCTCTGGCAGGGCTGCCGGCCTGCTCCAGGCCAAGAGGCTGCGGAGCAAGCGCGGCGAAGATCTCGGAAGAACCGGAGAGGTAGCCCACTCTAGCCCGGCCGCCGTCGAGGCGCTGCTTCGAGCTGGGCTCGTTCCAGTCGTTAGCCCAGTCGGCGAAGCCGATGATGGCTCAGCGCTTAACCTCAACGCCGACTACGCCGCCGCTGCGCTGGCAGGCTCGACGCAGGCAGCCTGCTGCGTGTTCCTGACGGACGTGCCCGGAGTGAAGCGCGACGGTGTTGTGCTGCCGAAGCTGACACCGCGCGTGGTCGCAGAGCTGATCGAGTCCGGGGTCATCTCGGGCGGCATGATTCCAAAAGTCGAGTGCGCCGTGAGAGCCCTCGATGCCGGGTGCCCTCGCGCCGTTATCGCGCATGCGGCGAAGCGCCTCGCAATTACCCATGGCCTGCTCGGCACTCCAGGGTGCGGCTCTACCCTGACAGCATCCTAGCTCCAGGGGCGAGGCCTGTGGGACCGGCACCGAGGATAGCCCTACGCGGAAACCAGAGTCCAAAAGCCCGCTTATCGCTATTTGCCTCTCTCCCCTCTTAGGGCTACTCTCTCCCTGTTTTTTTCTAAGCAAAGCAGGTCGCTATGGGCCGTATTTTTGAGAAACGCAAAGACCGCATGTTCGCCCGCTGGGCGAAGACCGCCAAGGCATTCACGAAGCTCGGGAAAGAGATCGCGATCGCCGTGAAGCTCGGAGGCCCAGAGCCTGACAGCAACCCGCGCCTGCGCATGGCGGTTCAGACCGCGCGCTCGCTCAACATGCCCAAGGACCGCATTGAGGCGGCGATCAAGCGCGCCTCCGCGAAGGATGCGGCAGACTTAAACGAAGTGACCTACGAGGCCTTCGCGCCGCACGGCGTGGGGCTGTACATCGAAGCCGCAACCGACAACGGCACGCGCACCGTTGCGAACGTGCGCAACGTCGTGTCGAAGAACGGCGGCAACCTAGCCACCTCGGGGGCGCTCGACTACATCTTTGACCGCAAGGGCGTCTTCAAGATCGTCCCTCCCGCTGGCGACATGGACGAGCTGGAGCTTGAGCTGATTGACCACGGCCTTGAAGACATCTTCGAGGCTGACGACGGGCTCCTGCTGTACTCAAACTTTAAGCAGTTCGGGGATCTCCAGAAGGTCCTTGAGGCCCACAACGTCGAAGTTAAGAGCGCCGCCCCGCAGCGAATCCCGACGAGTTACGTGAAGGTGACCGCGGAGCAGGAGCAGGAGATTCAGAAGCTAATCGAGCGGCTCGAAGAGGACGACGACGTTCAGACCGTCTTTCACAACATGCAGAGCGAGGGCGAGTAGCCTTCCTGAGGCCTACCCGAGCAGCTTGCGCGCAACTTCCGCAACTCGGTCGTGCGGAGACTGGCTTAACTCTTCAAGCAGGTCAGCGACCCTGCCGAGCACCTCCTGCTGGTCCGCATCCCACGGAACAACTCCGAGCAAGCGGGCGATCGCGTACTGCTCCTGGGGAGACTTGAACCTACCGATTGCTTTCTCGCAGAAGCCAACTACCTCGGCATGCATGGAGTCAAAGTAGTAGAATGCTCGCAGAAACTCTTTCCTCACTGGCCAGCTGTCACTCGCACGCTCCATGTAGGCCTCAAGCGCATGCTGTACCGCGGTCCAAGCAAGGTCTCGCGGGACATCATCCACCTTTGCGAGCAACAGCAGGTTGCTGGCTGCTCCACCACTGAGTGACGCGGAATCAGACCAGAGCATCTCGCACATCTTGTCTAGCCCTGCGAAGGGCCTTTGGTGCCTCGCAACGTACACGGCCGAGAAGTCTCTCGCCATGCTCACGTCCGAGTGCTCTGGACAAACGAAGCTCTCGACCATCGGGGCGAGCGCTGCCGGCATCTCAGAGAGGCGCACTGCAGAGAGAAACTCGTGCTGAATCGCCGACGACTCTGCCTCGAAGGTATCCATCATGAAGGCGAGCCCAGCCCAAATCTGAGCGCGCTGGGCGGGCTGCAGCGACTCGGCGTGAGCGCCTATGATCCGGAGCGCGAGCTTTCTTAGCTTACTGCCGGTAGAGCAGAGCCCGGCGACTATCTTGTCGAGCTTTGCGTCCGTGAGAGCTTCTTCTGTGAACCAGCACGTCTCTTTAAGATCCTTTATCTGGGCGCGCTCCGAGACCTCCAGGCAGCGCTGGACTAGGCCCACGGTGTCGTTCTTGACGGCGACCTCTAGCTCCGCGACTCGGCCGAAAGCTCGGATGCGAAGATCGTTTGTCGAAACTGCGCTCTGCGCGAGCATCGTCATCGGCACAAGCGGAGCTGGAGATTTAGCGGCGATATCTCCAAGCGCCGTGGCAGCGTCGAGCGCCACCCCTGGCCGCTCGTCACTCAGCAGCCGCGCGCACACGGGCGCCGCAACGCCCTCAGGGTCGTTGGCAGCCGCGAGGAAGGACACAAGGCTAGACGCTATTCGGGGGTCAGGCTCCAGGAAGACCTGGCTGATGACCTCTGGGGGAACCTGGGCGAACCTTCGCGCGGTAAGGCACAGGTGCTCGGCCGCTGCACGCCGGACCTCGCGTGATTCATCAGCCAGCAAGCTAAGGGCACAGCGCTCTGCTACAGGGGCAACAGCCAGGTCGCCTACGGTCTCAGAATCAGTTGTCTGAGCGCCTGAATTTGCTACGTTTTTTGGACCAGTAGGGTCTATCACCCTCCTGCTATAACACCTTTTTAGCACGCCAGGAAGGGCTTACCGGCGCCGGCTCCAGCCGGTGTAAATGGCTTGGGAGAACAGCAGTCGCAGCAGCAGCCCCGAGAAGCTGCCCCAGACCAGCGGACAGAGCACCGGAGCCCATGTAAGGAAGTTAAAGAGCACTAGCTGTGCCGCCACAACCCCTGCCACCCAGAAGCAGAGCGTAACGACGGCCCGGGCTCCGTTGAGGGCAAGGATAATAAGGGCTGAGACGGTCGCCAGGACGGCGCAAAGCACCGTCGACCACACCGGAGGCAGCTCGCGAATCCATTCGCGCTTCTCGATGTTGGAGGCAGCTGTGGCGTGCACGAAGACGCCGAAGAGCCCAGGGTCGTACGGGGTCGCGTAGGTGTCTTCCTTGGCGGGCCCCACTTGGCTGCGGGTTCCGAGCCCTACGAACACGATCTTGTCCGTGAATGTCCCGGGCTTGAGCCCCCCTTCTTCACTAACGACCTTCCAGTAGTCGACTGGCTTGAAGGCCTGCGAGCTTCCGTAAAAATTGATAAGTGAGCGACTGTTGGGGAGGTCACTCGTGTTCTCCGGCAGCATCAACGCTGCTTGCGCAAGCGAAGGAACCTCAGGGAAGAGCGATGACTGCTCAACATTGAAGTGCCGCACGCGGCGAAAGATCTCTGGCAACCCCACTAATCCTACTCCCTCTGCCGCATCATCCAGGATCGGAATCGGCCGGAAGAGCTCCTCCTTGTAGTACGAGCCGTCTGGCGTCTTTACTCCGAGAGCAGCCGCAAGCACCGTCGGAACTCGCTTCATCGCCTCGGCCAGCTCAACGTCCTCAGCCGGATCTCGCGACTGGTCGAAGAACTTGATGTCAAAAACAACTCGCTTCGCCTTGTCATCAGCAAGCCG
>OMIG01000126.1 GCA_900299035.1 Pseudomonadota bacterium | reverse complement strand
CCGCTTGTGTCTGCCACTGGCTCCTGCCGGATGGGCCGTGCTGTTGCAAAGACTGTTGCAGAGCGGCTTGGGCGCTGCGTGCTTGAGCTAGGCGGCAACAACGCCACCATCGTGATGCCTGACGCGGACATGAAGCTCGTTACATCGGGGGTGCTCTTCGGGGCTGTAGGAACGGCAGGCCAGCGCTGCACATCTATTCGGCGCGCCCTGGTGCACGAGAGCGTTTGCGAGGATTTTATTTCTCGGCTTGTGGCGGCCTACAAGCAGGTTCGTATCGGGAATCCGCTGGAGAAGGGCACCTTAATGGGGCCGCTTATACATGCAGGCGCCGTGGACGCCTACCGCGCGGCCCTGGCCAGGGTGCCGCAAGAAGGTGGGGAGATCGTGCACGGCGGCAAGGTGCTTTCAGGGATGCCTTCAGGGCTCTACGTGGAGCCCACGATCGTCAGGGCGAAGCGAGGTATGCCACTGCTTGCTGAGGAAACCTTTGCGCCGATCTTGTACGTCGTGCCGGTCAAGGATCTGGCAGAGGCTGTAGAGATAAACAACGCAGTGCCGCAGGGCTTGAGCTCGTCGATATTCACGCGCAATATGCAGCACGTCGAGCGATTTCTCTCAGCCTCCGGCAGCGATTGCGGCATCGCTAACGTCAACATGGGCACCTCTGGGGCAGAGATCGGTGGCGCTTTCGGTGGCGAGAAAGACACCGGTGGTGGGCGCGAAGCAGGCTCGGACTCCTGGAAGCAGTACATGCGGCGGCAAACGTGTAATATCAACTACGGTGACGACCTGCCTCTGGCTCAGGGGATCGTCTTTTCGTAGGTTGCACGCGCTCAAGACAGCACGGAAAAAGCCGTGGCAAGCACCCGTTTGGAGTATGGTGCGCTTGGGTTTCAATCCCTTTGTGGGTGTGCTAAGAACCCTCTCAAGCACTGCTTCTGCCCTGGTGCTGGAATTGGTAGACAGGCATGATTCAGGGTCATGTGTCCGCAAGGGTGTGGAGGTTCAAGTCCTCTCCAGGGCATTGTTTTTTCTGGCGAGCTTTCGTTTGGAAAGGCCGTCATTAAAAACAAGTAAAATCAAGAAGTTGCGTTTTCTCACAACACTCTCCGTTTGCGGGCTAACGAGTGTCAGGGGTATCTATGAAAGTTAAAGCTCTTCTGTCCCTCTTAGTGTTTGCGTCGATTCTCGTCCTGGCCGTCTCGGCCTGCAAAAGGCGAGAGCAGGTCTACGCTGACATCGGGGGGCCGGCCGCAACTGAGACGGTTGAGCCGAACGTCCAGTACTAGTGGCCTTTTCCCCTTCGTTTTAGGCTCTTCTGCTGCGGGTCCCACTTAGTCGGGACGGCTCTGTTGGTTTCTGTATGGCATACTCCGTTCTCGACGCCTGCGCCGCTCGTGGTCACGAGCAGGTAGCCTTTTTTAATTACCCGGAGGTTGGGCTGCGCGCGATTGTCGCGATTCATGACACGACGCTTGGTCCAGGGCTGGGCGGCTGCCGGATGCGCACGTACGGCAGCGAGGAGCAGGCGCTCGACGACGTGCTGCGGCTCTCAGAAGGGATGACGTACAAGAGTGCCTTGGCCGGACTGCCGCTCGGTGGCGGCAAGGCTATCATTATGGCGAGCCCATCTCTCTCCGAGGGCCGCGAGAAGCTCTTCGAAAAGTTTGGTGAGTGCCTGAATGCCCTCGCTGGCCGCTACATCTCGGCAGAGGACATGGGCACCTCCGTGAAGGACATCATGTGTGTCCGCAAGACATCTTCATTTGTAGTTGGCACTGAACTCGACAAGGGTGGCGCCGGCGATCCGTCCCCCTGGACAGCTCTCGGCGTGTACGAGGCGATGCGAGCTGCCGTGGCCCACCAGAGCGGGGAAGACTCAAGCCTGCGAGGAAAGCGCGTCGCGGTACAGGGGGTCGGCCACGTCGGCATGTACCTGGTTGATCTGCTCGCAAAGGCAGGCGCCAAGGTTATCGTGTGCGACACTCACGATTCCGCGGTGCAGAAAGCTGTGAAGGAGTTTGGCGCGGAAGCTGTGTCTCTCGACCAGATCTACGACGTGCCGTGCGACATCTTCTCGCCCTGTGCTGTCGGGCAGACGGTCAATTCCGAAACCATTAAGCGGCTATCGTGCTCGATAATCGCCGGTGCGGCCAACAACCAGCTCCCTGACAGGTCGCTCTACGCCGCTATCACTGAAAAGAGAATCATCTACTGCCCGGACTTCGCAATTAACTCTGGCGGAGTGATCTGCGTCAGCGCTGAGGTCGCCTCGCGCGGCCACGACACAGGCTGGATAAAGGAGAAAGTGCAGGGTATCTTCGGAACCACAACCAAGGTTCTCGAAGAGGCGAAGCGCCGGGGCCGTTTCACGGAGGAAGTGGCGGTCGAGCTTGCCAAAGAGCGCCTCGCGGCAGCCAAGGGCCGCCCTAGACCGTGACCAAGCGCCCGTCAGCCGCACGTCCGGCGCCGGTATCTGAGCCGTTCCAGCTCTCAACACAGTTTCAGCCCTGCGGCGACCAGCCACAGGCGATCGCAAGTCTCGACGAGAACCTGCACAAGAACATCAGGTTCCAAACGCTGCTCGGCGTTACCGGCTCAGGCAAGACTTTTACTATTGCTAACGTCATCGCCCGCCAGAATCGGCCTACGCTGATCATCGCCCCAAACAAAACGCTCGCGGCTCAGCTGTACGGTGAGTTCGCAGAGTTCTTCCCAAAAAATCGGGTGAAGTACTTCGTGAGCTACTACGACTACTACCAGCCCGAGGCCTACATCCCCTCAACTGACACCTACATCGAGAAAGACTCCGCCATCAACGACGAGATAGACAAGATGCGCCACGCGGCGACGAAAGCGCTGCTTGAGTCTCGCGACACCATCATCGTGGCGAGCGTGAGCTGCATCTACGGTCTCGGCGCGCCGGAGGACTACTTCAAAATGATGCTGTACGTTGAGCGCGGGGACAAAATCCCCCGAGAGCAGGTGATACGGCAGCTCGTCCACATGCAGTACAAGCGGACGGACATTGAGTTCTCCCGAGGCACCTTCCGGGTAAGGGGAGAGAACATCGACGTATTCCCGTCGGATCAGGACTCATCGGCCGTGAGGCTGCTGTTCTTCGGCGATGAGGTAGAGGAGATTCGCGAGATAGATCCGATCGTCGGCACAACCTTGCGAAAGGTGGAGTCGTGTGCAGTGTATCCGGTGAGTCACTTCGTGACCGAGCGAGAGGCGGTAGACAGGGCTATAGTAGCCATCAGGAAGGAGCTCAAGGAACGCAGCCGCGAGCTGCTCACGCAGGGCAAGCTGCTTGAGTCCCAGAGAATTGAGCAGCGCACGCTGTACGACGTGGAGCTGCTCAACGAGATCGGGTTCTGCCCGGGAATCGAGAACTACAGCCGTCACATTGCGGGACGGGCCGAGGGCGAGCCTCCTACGACGCTCCTAGACTACTTCCCAGACGACTTCCTGCTGGTGGTTGACGAGAGCCACGTCACCGTGTCGCAGCTTGGCGGCATGTACCGAGGAGATAGGGCCCGCAAGCAGACGCTGGTCGACTTCGGCTTTCGGCTCCCGTCGGCACTCGACAACCGGCCGCTCAACCAAGAAGAGTTTTGGTCGCGAGTGGGGCAAACCATATTTGTGTCAGCGACGCCCGCAGATTTCGAGCTAGAGCGCAGTGAGGGAGTCGTTGTTGAGCAGGTCAACCGTCCCACGGGGCTCCTCGACCCACAGGTCACGATTAGGCCAGCGACCCACCAGGTGGATGACCTGATAGGCGAGATCAAGAAGACGGTTGAGGCTGGCGACCGAGTGCTCGCCATCACGCTCACCAAGAAGATGTCGGAAGACCTCGCCGCCTACCTGCGCGAAGTTGGGATCCGGACCCGCTACCTGCACTCTGACATCACAACTATCGAGCGAGTTGAGATCCTTCGGGGCCTCAGGCGCGGTGACTTCGACGTGCTGATAGGCATCAACCTGCTAAGAGAGGGCTTGGACCTCGTTGAGGTCAGCCTCGTGGCGATCCTTGATGCTGACAAGGAGGGGTTCCTGCGCTCAACTAGGTCCCTGATTCAGATTATGGGTCGCGCGGCACGAAACGTGAAAGGGCGGGTCATCCTGTACGCCGACACCGTGACGAAGTCCATGAAGGAAGCTATCGCTGAGACCGACCGGCGTCGCGCGATTCAGGCTGAGTTCAACAAGAAGCACAACATCACCCCGCGGACAGCTACCCGCTCTGAGCAGATTCCGCTTGGCGAGCTGGCTGAGAGTGAGCAGCAGACTCAGGCAGCAGCGAAGCTTGGCGTGTCCATTCCCGAAGACCCGAAAGAGGCCCAGCGGCTACTTGAATCTCTGCGTCGCCAGATGTTCGATGCTGCCGCGAAGCGCGAGTACGAAAAAGCGGCTGAGTTCCGAGACGCAATAAAGCTCGTTCAGGACTCGCTGCTCAAGAAGTAGAGGCTACTTGGATACGTTCGCACTAAGCGTGCACTGGCCAGGTGTACTTCGGCTGGCTAGCCGCAGCGTGCTAGCTAGCGGGAGCCGATGCCTGCGTAGCGGCGTCTGGTGAGGCCACGGCTGCTGCCGCAGGCGCTGAGGGATAGAAATCCTGGAACAGCTTCGCTGTTTCCCGGAAGGTGCTCAGGTTAACCGGGAAAGCTGCCAATGCGAACGCTGCACACATGACGCACACAACGTCTCGGTACTTGCCGGTCATCGCGAGGGCCGGAATGAGGCTTAGCGGGATGAGGAAGTGTGTTGCATAGAGGAAAATGTCGTCGCCGTACTGCGAATGCAGGACCCAGTTGAAGGCGATAAAACCCGTGAGGGAGAGCCCGAAAGCTCGGTACCCACGGCGCAGGGCTCCCAGCAGGCCGAGGCACAGCAGACCGAGCCATGCACCACGCAGCCAGCCTCTCTCGCCCTCAAACAGCTTCCAGTTCGGAGGGCTGTGGACGACGAGCTTGTTGACCTGGGTCTCGACTCTCTGGGAGGGCTTCGGGAACACCATTGTGAAGAAGCTGATGTGCTCAAGCACAGGGGTGCTTAGCCCCTTTCGAGGGCCTAATTCGCTCTGCACGCCCTTAGACTTCGAGAGCTTGAGGCTGTTATAGAAGATAGGAGTACTGATAATCCAGCGCTGCTGGAGAACAGCGAGGGCACAGCTCAGCAAGAACGTAATAGCTGTTATCGCGACGAAATCACGCAGCTTACGGCACAGGAACGTCGCGATCAGCGCCGCAGCCCAGTTGCTCATCGTGATGCCCAGTGACAGCACACCTGCGACTATCCACGCGATGGCTCCCGGCACCTTTTGGGCTGCGATGGCTGAGAGAACAGCTAACGACGCAAGAGCTACTTCTAAGCCGTTAGGGATTAGGTAGGTAAAGAGCCCAATCATCGCGAGGATAAGCAGCGCCAGCATGGAGAGCGTTTGGAGCAGAGACCACTTCGGCGGCTCAACCGCTGCCGGCTTGCTCGCCAGAAAGTACAGGAATGCGAGCGCCGCGCCCGCGAACGGGAAGGATTCGGGTATCGACCACCAGAACATGAAAGCGCTTGAAGAGGCGAACAGCGCAACGATAACCACGGCGTGGCGGATCGCAAGCCCCAGGTTACGGCACGCCATGTAGAGAAAGACTCCGGTCAAAGATGCTGACGCGGAGACGAGCATCAGGCAGGCCTGAAGGTCAGAGAAGGAGAGCTTCATCAAGCCCAAGCCCAGGGGCAGTGTCAGAACCAGGAACAGCGGGTGGACCCAGATTCGGCTCCGTCGCGCGGCGGGATCGGTCATGTGCCCCACGACGCGATTAATGTCAGAGCCGAAAAAGTTGTCATCCATGCGGAAGACCGCTGGAGGAACAAGGGAAGCAAGGTACGCTGAGAAGAGGCCTAAAGCCGCTGCGATGAAGGCAAGTGCGAGCGTGTCGTGCCAAGTGTGCGTGTAGCCGCGGGACATCAAAAGCCTTAGGAACCAGACGGAACGGACTTGAAAACCTTAGCGGCTCAGGGCACTTGCGGCAATACGCTTAAGCGGGTGCTGAGGGCAATGGGAATGCCTGTTCCCTCCTTTTTTCCTAAGGGGGTGGCACAGGCGGACGCCTATCCGAGCCGGACAGAGACCTTTACTTCCGCGCCGTACCGAGGGTCCTCAAATGGGACAGTGAGGTCCGAGGAGGCAACCCCATCAACCTCGATAGAGGCGACTCCGCTCTCTACCTTGGCCTCATTTGACACGAGGATGTTGAAGGTTCTCCCCTTGTGGCGATAAGAGATTGAGAACTCTCCCCACGCTGCCGGAATGCACGGCCGCACCGTAAAGGAAGAAGGCCCAACCTTGAGCCCCAGAATGTGCTCTACGGCAGCTTGGTAGAGCCAGCCTGATGAGCCGGTGTACCAGCTCCAACCAGCTCGGCCAGCGAGGTGCTTCTCCGAGTAGACGTCACCGCACAGCACGTACGGCTCCGCCTGGTAGCGCGAGGTGCCTGCGGGGGTTTGCGTGAGGCGAGCCGGATTGATCAGGTCGAAAAGCTCAAACGCCCAGGAGCCGCGGCCCATCTGTGCAGCGGCGATGATGACCCACGCCGCAGCGTGGGTGTACTGTCCGCCGTTCTCGCGGATGCCTGGCGGGTAGCCCTTGATGTAGCCCGGATTCTTCGCTGTTTTGTCAAACGGAGGCGTGAGGAGCTTTATGATCCCGGCCTCGCGGTCGACCAGCTGGTCTCGGACAGACTGCATGGCCTGCGCTTGGCGAGTCACTTGGGCAGCTTTGCTGATCACTGCCCACGATTGAGCGAGTGAGTCGATGGTGCACTCGTCGCACTCAGCGCTGCCGAGCGGAGTCCCGTCATCGTAGTACGCGCGGCGGTACCAGGCTCCGTCCCAGCCGTGCTCCTCCACGGAAGCTTTCAGCGCTGTGGCATGAGCCTTGAGCTGAGAGGCACGATCTGAGTTGCCTTGCGTCTCAAGGATCGCCGAGAAGCGATTGATGACCTCGATCTGGAACCAGGCGAGCCAAATACTTTCGCCCTTGCCGTGGCGGCCGACCTCATTCATTCCGTCGTTCCAGTCGCCCGCGCCGATCAGAGGCAGCCCGTGAATGCCAACGGCTGCGGTGGCCTGGAAGGTTCGCAGGCAGTGCTCAAGGATTGAGCCCTGAGGCCCATTGAGGTCTGGAACGAAGTAGTTCTCCATCTGGCCCTCGTTGAGTGCCGGGCCCTGGAGGAACGGCACCGTCTCGGAGAGGATGGTATAGTCACCGGTTGTCTCGATGTAGCGGCTGACTGCGTACGGCAGCCACAGAAGGTCGTCTGAGATCCGGGTGCGCACTCCGCGGCCCGTTGGCGGGTGCCACCAGTGCTGTACGTCGCCCTCGGCGAACTGGTGGGCGGCGTGCAGCAGGATCTGCGCGCGGGTCAGCTCGGGGCGGATTGGGAGCAGCGCCAGGGAGTCCTGGAGCTGATCGCGAAAGCCGAGGGCGCCGCCGCTCTGGTAGAACGCGGAGCGCCCCATGAGCCGGCAGGAGAGTGTCTGATAGAGCAGCCAGCCGTTGACCATCACGTCGAAAGACTCGTTGGGAGTGCGTACCTGGATGGCAGAGAGGGTCTCTTTCCACCACTCGCCAACGCGCTGCTCTTCTACCCGCTGGCCTTGCACCGAGTTGTGGCGCCCGACGTCGCGCCGTAGGTCGTCGAACGAACGGTGCTCTGCGAGGAAGAAGGAGAGGGTTCGCTCCTCCTTCGGCTTGAGGGACAGAGAAACGTGCAGCACAGAGCAGGGGTCGAAACCTGCGCCGGTCTTGCCGCTCAGCTTGACTGGCTTCGCTTTGGAAGGGAAAAAGGGCAGTCCGGCCGCTTTCTCGAGCGCCACTGGGCGCCTGAGGTCTCCGTTCCTTCCAAGAAATTCAAGACGTGACGCGGTGAAGCTCGCAATAGGCTCGCTCGAGCCGACAGCCACAACACGCCCGGCAAATTCATTGTTGTAGTGGTTAACAGCGCACAGGGCCTGGGCTGTTCGGTCAAAGCTCGTGGAGATGAAGCGGTAGGAGTCTTCGCGAGTCACTCCAAGGACTAACTCACAGTAGAAGAAGAGGTCAACTTTCTGCTCGGTCGCCTGAAGGTTTGAGAGGGTGACTGAGTGCCACTTGACGTGCTCAGTGGTTGAGCCAGCCATCGTTAGGACCGACTCGATGCCTTGGTTGGTGGTCCTGAAGGAGGAGAAGCCGAAACCGTGCTCGACGGAGTAGTCTAGCCCGTCTCCGCGCGGTGAAGGTGTCAACGACCAGTAGTCACCGCTATCCGCCCGGCGCAGGAAGACCGCCTCGCTAGGCGGGTCGAGCGTTGGGTCGTTTGACCAGGCCGTAAGCCGATTCTCCCGGCTGTTCTCGGACCAGGTGTAGCCCGCGCCAGACTCGGTCACGAGGAAGCCGAAGCCAGGATTGGCCACGACGTTCGACCACGGCAGGGGCGGCCGCGCCGCTCCAACAGCAGGCAAGAGGTAGTGGCCAGTGTCCGGAGAGAAGCCTCCCAGCCCGTTTGAAAGCAGCATCGGCGGCGGCGGCAGCTGCGGCCCCGGCTCGCGCTTGGAGGCAACGGGGGCGGCGTATTCAGAAAGCTGGTCGAAGGCGCTCGACTTAAGAGTCTCGGCGAGTCCGCCCGTGTCGGCATCGATGACCACCCTAGCCACGGTCTCGAGCAGAGCTGACTCCTGGTCTGATATCTGGCTCGATGAGCGCAGGAAGACACCACCTGGGCGATCGAGCAGCGCTCCCGCCGGGCTTGACCTGACGAGGTAGTCGAGGTCTTCGGCGAGGTGCTGCATGTAGGTGCCTGGGTTCTTGTGCAGCACGATTAGGTCGAACTCGATCCCGCGCTCTCGCAGGAAGTGGTGAGCAAGAAGGAGCTCTTGCACGATCTTTCCTTGGCGGGCGTCTGTCATCTTGAGCAGCACAATCGGCAAGTCACCCGAGACGCCGAAGCGCCACAGCGCGGATTGGTTCAGGCGGTTGGAAGCCAACACCTCGGGATCACCTCGCACAGAGAGCTCGTTGTAGAAGAGGCATCCCGCAAGGCGGTGAAAGAGGTCGGCCTGCGATGCAGTGTAGGCATGGCTGCGAAGCTCAACCTGCGCGCGGCTCCACGACAGCTCGAACGCGCGATTGACGTGCAGCAGCTCCTGGTAGCGCTCAATTAAGCTCACCGCGTCCTTTCGGGCGCGCGCCGCGCCGCTCACAAACACCAGCGTCTCGCTCGCGCTCGGCTCCAGCCGTATTTTGCACCCGAGCGAAGCGATCGGGTCGACGCTGCTCTCTCCCGCGCGCTCAGCAGGGGGCTGCGGCGAAAGCGCGAGAGGCTCGGCGAGAGTGCCGCCCCGGCCGATGAAGTCGGCCCGTGAGGTTGAGAACCGTATCGGTGCGTAGCTTGTTTTAAGCGTCACACGGTGGAAGAAGAAGACCTCCTGCTCAGACTCCGTGCGGGGCCGCCGCGAGCAGAGGATCGCGTCTGAGTCCTTGAGAGTTTCCACGCCAACGAAGAGCTTGCTGAAAGCTGGGTGCGCAGCATCCGCACGGCGACTCACGAGCACAGGCTCGATGTAGCTGATCACGTCAAGCTCGCGCTCCGAGTCTCCTAGGTTGGTCACGGTAATGCGCCGCAGCTCGACGTTGTCCTCCGGCGCAACGGTTATTTCGGTGTGGACGAACACCTTGTCGTCGAACCTCTTAAACTCAGCCCTGCCTGGGCTAAAGATCGCCTCGTATGACGAGGGATCCAGCTTGGTTGGCTGGTAGGCGGCAGACCACGTCTTTCGCTTCTTGGGGTCGTGGATGTAGACGAAAGAGCCGGTTGACGTGGTCGTTGGGTCCTCGCGCCAGCGGGTGAGCATCGTATTTTTCTCGAAGCTGCTGAACCCGCCGCCTGAGGAGTCGACGACAACGGAGTAGCGGCCGTTCGACAAGACGCGAACCCGTGGCACGGCGGTGTGCGGCGAAGTGACAACCTCTAGCCCTGGGCTCTCAAGCGTCTCCTCCTCTCTCTGGATCGCCTGCAGCTCGGGCTCGTGCGGCACGACGGTCGAGACGCGGTCAGGGAAACGCTCGTGAAGCAGCAGCTCTGCTGACTTGACCAGTGGTTGTGCGTGGAAGCGGTCGCACATGATACCGTCGTTGAGCGTGTTGTTGATGCTGACGAGCGACATGCCCTGGTGGTGTGCGAAGAACGACTGGACCACGTGCTTGCCTTCAGCGGCGAGTCTGCGGCTGCGGGTGTAGTCGACCGCCTCAAAGAAGCCGAACTTTCCGCGCCCTCCCTCGCTCTCAAGAGTTCGCAGGTTCTGTGTCGCTGCGTCCAGGGTCGGCGAGAAGGGCAGCGCCAAGAAGGTCGAGTACGGAGACACCACAAGGTCTTCCGAGAGGCCCCGCTTGAGCCCGAGCCCCGGCACGCCGAAGGCCCGGTACTGGTAGGTCTTCTCGAAGTCAACGCCGCTGTAAGCAGATTCAGAGATGCCCCAGGGAACTCCCTGACGGCTCCCGTAGCTCATCTGGGCCCCGACCACCGCGCGCGCCGTGCGTCCGAGGATAGTAGTTGGGAAGTCTCGCATGACGATGAACGGCATGAGGTACTCAAACATCGTGCCGCTCCACGAGATGAGAGCTTTGCCGCCTGCCGTGGAGGTCAGCGAGCGCCCAAGCGAGAACCAGTGCTTCTGCGGCACCTCGCCGCGCGCCACAGCGAGGAAGCTTACGAGCCGAGCCTCTGAAGCGAGCAGGTCGTAGAAGCTTGCGTCCCTGCGAGCGTGCTCGGCGTTGAAACCGATCGTGAAGAGCGCACGGCCCTCGTCGTACAGGAACGAGAAGTCCATCTGCTCGATGAGCTTCTCAAGCTCGCCTTTCATCTGGGCGGACAACTGCTCAAGCTGGGTGAGCCCGTCACGGGCCTGCTCAAGCGAGGCCTGTAGCATCTCGAGTAGGGCCTGTTGGCGAGAGTCGGAGACCGATCTCAGGGCTGGCCCGACTAGCGGGTGCACCTGCTCAATGGCCGAGAGGATCGCCGGAGCTGCTAGGGCTGACGTCGAAAGCCTGCCAAAAACCTCGAAGCTCTGCGTCACGAGCTGCTCAAAGGGGCTTCCCGGGCCGTCGTGCCGAAGCTCGATGCTTCTTCCGAGCGCAACGACCTCTTGCAGCGGCACGAGCCAGCCGAGCACGTCTACCGATGCTGAAACCTGGTCGAGCAGGCTCGCGGCGCGGTTGAGTGCTGGGCAGTCCGCAGCGCTCGAGCCTTGGTGCTCTTCGATGGCGTCGCGGACGACGCTGCCCTTGGAGAAAAGCGTGAGCAGCCACGCCACAGAGTCTCCGTGGTGGTGTGAAGCGAGCGCATTCTTGAGCGCACGAATCTCCGCGCGGGAGCCCTCAGACAGCCCGTTGTTCGATTCTAGTGCCGACTGGAGCTTCTCGATGGCTGCGGTCCGGTGGTGATGGGTGATGATCGGTGTTGTGGACGATCGCTCAAGGATCGAGACGAGCGTGTAGAAGTGCCCGAGCATGTTGCCGCTGTCGACGGTGGAGATGTAGCGGGGGCTGAGCGGAGCCAGGTCTCGAATGGCGTACCAGTTGTAGAGGTGACCACGGTACTTGTCCATGCGCTGAATCGTCTCGAGAGTCTTCGACGAGCGGGCGACGGCGTGGTGGAACGGAATGAAGCCCAGGTCGTACGCGGAGACCACGCTGAGCATTGAGAGCGAAATGTTAGTGGGGGACGTTCTCTCCGCAACCACTTCGCTCGGAACGATCTGCAGATTGTCCGGCATGAGGTGGTTGTACTCGTCGCGCAGGAACTCGCTAAAGAAGGACCAGGTGTCAAATGCCGCAGTGCGCAGGTAGCGCCGGTTGCTCTCAGACACGACCCGCTCCACGTCCTCGGAAGGCTTCGAAACGCGCGCTGCCAGCAGGGGAGAGGCGAGCCAGATGAGGAAGAGTGGAGTTGAGAAGAACAGCGAGGATGGATCTCGGTAGCCGGCGGCTACGAGCGCAATTAGCACTACAGCCATGACCGGCAGGAAGAGCCGCAGGTAGTCTCGGTTCTCGTTGCGTGATCGCCGCTCTGACCGCTCAGCAGGCTCCCACTCAAGCAGGTG
>OMIG01000125.1 GCA_900299035.1 Pseudomonadota bacterium | reverse complement strand
ACAGCCCCCAACCTCTCCTCGGCGTCCCTCCCGCCCTTGAGTCACCGGGCGGGCAGTCAGCCTGTGCTAAAGGGCGCCGAGGAGCGGCCCACCGCTAATTCCTCGCGGCAACCGAGCGGCTTTTCTGCCCACGAGCTAGAGCAGCTTAGCGATGTCGATCGCCGCCTCGAGCCCGCTTACCAAGCCCAGGAGGCGGCTCGGTCGAGGCTCTCCATGCTGTACGCCCAGCTTTCAACTCTTAACCCATTTCCAAGGGGCGGTCTTTTGGACCGCGGAGTAAGGTTCCTGCTCCGGCCATTCGGCTTCGCCAAGTCCGATCACGGCTCACCGCAAGCCTCGCTGCAAAAAGACATCTCTCAACGTGTGCGCACGGTGCGCGAAATTCATTCGCGATTTATCCGGGGGGAGGAACAGGAGGTCAGGCGGCAGTTTCGTGGCCGCACGTTCTTGGCCGATGAAAATACCCCGAAGGTGATCGCTCAGGTCGCGGTGCCTGAGGGGAAGAGCTTTGTGTCATTCAAGAGGCTCAGGAGCGCCATCGCACACAGGATGGGCGACCTTGGGCCACGAATTCAGGTAAAGTGCCCGAGCGAGGAGCGAATCATCCTGTACCGCCAGCGCCCGAACGACAGCTGGGAGTCGCTTGAGCTTAGCTGGCGCCGGCCTGGGAAGGTTGATGTGATTCGAAACGGAGTGACGCTCGGCAATCTGTTCAATGACGACGCATTCCGGGCGGCGAGCGCCTTCGCGCAGGGGAAGAGATTCTCGCTCAAAGAGATGACACCGACGCGGGACACTGTGTGGAAGGTGGCGTGAGGGCCGACCATGTTGGTCGTCAGCACAGGCTAGGCATAGAAGCGAGTCTGTAAGGCGTTGTGCCTTGCAAGCTGCGCTGACGAACCACCTACGGGGCAGGGATCACGATCTCTCCCACCGTAGGCTTTGAAAACTGCTCGCGATAGAATCTCGCGAATGGGGCTGCTGTCGAAACGGCCTCACCAACGGCGCGGCTCACATCGATAGCGTCCTTCTTGTCTTCGACTCCTTTGAGCGCAACGAGCGCCTGCTCAAGAACGACGCGCTGCGCGCGGCACCCATCGAGCAGGAGGTCGCGAGTCTTTGGGCTCTCAACAGCGGAGAGCTCGCGCTCTGTCGCCCGGAGAACTACCAGAAACCCGCGCAGCCGTGAGCGCTGCACATCAGAGAAGAGCTTCATGTCCGTGACCGACTCGGGCTCGATGCCCCTTAGGTTGCGGGCGAAGTCTCCAACTGCAGAGACCAGCACATCCACTGCTGCAGTGGCGTCTGCCACCGGCAGCGGCTGACGGTCAGGAGCTGGAGCACTCAACACGAAACACGAAACAGCAACGATCGCTAACATCGCAAAACCTCCTTTGAGAAAAACCTTGGCCTAACCCGTGCCAACGGCGTGAGGCCCCTTGGAGGCCGTAGCTTCACGCCGTTGGACGGAATCTCTCTTCTACCCGCGCACTAACGCATTCAGCGTATCGCAGCCGCTGAGCTAATCATAGGAAGGCCGGTCTCTAGGTGGCCTAAAGCGGCCTTTTTAGCCTGAAATGAGCAGGTTGGCGTACAGCGGCGCGTGGTCTGAAAGCGATGCCCATGGCTCGCCAGTAAGGATCTCTCCGTCCACCGCCGAGAACCCGCGGGCGTAGACCCGGTCGAGGCGCAACAGCGGGTAGGCTGTGGGAAAGGTGGGCGCATGCTCTCCGTGCAGGTGCAAGAAGACTTCATGCAGCCCGAGATCGTCAAAGAGCAGCTTAGATGCGCTCTCCTGCCAGTCGTTGAAGTCTCCTGCTACGACAACGGGCTCGGCGTGCGACACGCTGCGCATGACCCGTTTGCAGAGCTGCTTGAGCTGCACCTCCCTGCCCTTCTTGAGCATGTTGAGGTGCACGCAGATACAGTGAACCGGAAGCCGCGAGCCCGGAACGTCGACGACTGCGTGCAAGATGCCCCGCGACTCAAAGGCGTTCGTTGAGACGTCGATGTTCTCGAAGCTCCGGATCGGGAACTTGCTCAGGATGGCGTTGCCGTGGTGGCCGTGTGAGTAGACCGCATTCTTTCCGTACGCGACGTGGGGCCACACGCCTTCGGCGATAAAGTCGGGCTGGGGCAGCGGCGGCCACTCCTCGTAGCGGCGGGCGTGCCGCTCGTGCTTGCCGAGCACCTCTTGGAGGAAGACGATGTCCGGCTCAAGCACCTTGAGGGCCTCACGCATGGCTGGGAGCACAAACGAGCGTCCGCCGAGGGCGAACCCCTTGTGGATGTTGTACGAGAAAACCTTGAGAGAAACCTCGCTTGTCATGGCCTGCTACAGTACGTACCTAAAGAGCAGCAGGCACCTGCCAATTGCGCGCTCTATCCAGGGGCGCTCCTGCCAGGTGCCGATAGTCACTTCTTGTGCCGACTCCATGTCGATCATGAATTGCCGCTCCAGCGAGGTGCGATCTTTCTCGTCCGGCAGCACAACGTCTGCCTCAAGGTCGTGCAGCAGGCTGCGGTGGTTTAAGTTGCTCGACCCAACCAGCGCCCAGTCGTCCACGACCATCGTTTTCGCATGGAGCACCGAACCAGTATACTCGAAAACTCGCACGCCCGCCCGCAGCAACCCGAGGTGAAAAGCCGACGCGACCCACGGAATGAACCAGACATCAGTGAACTGGGGCACAAGTATGCGCACGTCGACGCCTCCCTGGGCTGCTGCTGCCAGGGCGCGCAGGAGCGAGCCGTCCGGCACGAAGTACGCGTTGGTAATCCAGACGCGCCTGGCGGAGCCTACTATCCGGACGAGCAGGTCCAGGTAGTTCTCTTCTCGCTGACGGCGGCGTGTGTTGAGCCTGACTAGCTCGCTTGACTCGTCGCGTCGCCCCGCGCCCCTCAGGCGCAACGCCAGGCGCCGCAGCGAGCCGAACCACACCCACTCAAAGGATCGCGCGAGCACCTCCACCTCAGGTCCCTCGACGCACGCGCCCGTGTCTCTCCAGGTTTCTGCTCCTGAGAGGGACGGCACGTGGCAGTCGATGACGTTCATGCTGCCGACGAACGCGGCGCGCCCGTCGATGATGCACACTTTGCGGTGGTTTCTGTTGTTGAGCCGCCGCAGCGTCTCACGCAAGCGAGTCCTGCGTGGGCCCGGCTCTGCGCCGCGCCACCACCGTTCCCACGGTGGCTGATGGAACACCTTAAACTGCACGCCCGCTGAACTCGCCCACTTCCGCAGGTCAGAGGTCCAGGCGCTTGAGCCGATGCCATCGACGAGCAGCCGAACCTTGACGCCTCGGGCTGCAGCGCGCGCGAGGGCAGCCAAGATCCGCTGCCCGATCCGGTCTGTGGCGAAGATGTAGCTCTCGAAGTCTAACCGCCCCTGAGCCGCATCGAGCGCAGCCTCCAGCGCCGTGAAGAACTCATCCCCGCTGTGAAACACCCGGGAGCTGTCCCACCGGCTGTGCAGCTCAAAGGGGGTCGTTTTAGCCGAGCGAGCGCGTCGCATCTGGGTGTCCTCAACCTGCACAGGTGTTCAGCGTTCGTCCAATTCTAAGCTGCTGATTATACTCCGAAGTGATTGCTGCGCCCTGAGCGGCGCCCTGCCACACGCGAAAAAGTTATTTATCGCCAGCAACTTACAGTATGGCATCAGGCTTGCCTTAGCTCTACTCAAAAGCGGTCGTAACGGCAGGCCGGGTTTGAGATGAGAGGATGTTCGCTCAGCTTCTCCAAACGGCCCACCCCGTAAGGCCCCGGCTGAAAAGGGAAACCTTCTTCAGCCCACAGAGGGCACGCTTTTTAGGCAGTTTCCCGGGGTTACCGAGGACCCTGCCCCCTGGTGGCGAAGCGGCGTTAGGCGCTAGCATGCTGTGAGGAGGTAGGAATTTTTCGTAGCCCTGAAATGCTACGGGAACGGCGAATCAGGCAATAACGGTATTGGTTGTTGCGAGGCGCCCGCTCCCAAAGCCCCGATGAGGCAACTGTCGGCCAGTGAAGTGAAGAGGAGCGGACGTAACGGCAATTAACTTTCGATACTCGTGGAGATAGGCACATGGAATCAAATATCATCGAGAGACTCTTCGCATCTTTTACCGAGCTTGAGGGCGCCATCAACAAGGCTCGCTACACCCTCAAGACACGAGACGTAGTTCCTGACGGGGTGGTTCGCCGCCTTGAGTCGTACGACACGATCCTAGCCAAGCAGCGCTCGCTTGCGGTTGCGTTGTGCGAGTCCATCGCACAGAAGAATTGGGATGAAGTGAACCGCCAGGTGTCGCTGATCAACGGCCTATCAGCCATGATTCGCGACGATGCCAAGGCGATCCTTGAGGCCCTCTCAACTGAGTCAGAGGCTCCAACCGACGCTGAGACCGAGAACTTCTGCTAGAGAAGCATCCCTGTGCCAAAGAGAAAGAGCGGCTCCGGCCGCTCTTTTTTTTGCCCGTTAGGTCAGCGCCTCCCTGCCCCTCAACGGCTCCTTGTCAAACCGCGCCTCGGGATATAAAACAGGCCGGTATGTGGAAGCGTATCAAGAGCCTCTTTTCTTCCGGCAAGACGCCCACTCCGCAGGACGCCGGGACAGCTGGCGCCGCTGGTCCAGCCAAGATGCCTCGCTCCGGGATCTCGCACCTGTTTACCTCCACAGGCAAGCTCAAAGCCCAGGCGCTCCGCAGCCTAGCCGCCGAGAGCACCGTCGCGGACTTCCTGCTCCTGATTAATTTTCCGGTCCTGGTTGGCTCCTCCGTTCACGAAGGCACCCTCGCCCCGCGGCACCGCAAAGATCCCCGCCTGCCCTCGGATCGGCAGCACACCCACCTTTTCAAGGCTGACGACATCAGGCAGCTCGTGGAGGGGGCATCTCTTGAGCACAGCATCTTTCCGGTGCTGCGCGGACCGGCGTCTGAGAGCACCGACATGTACCGTTTTACGGTCGGGCGCGGCGCCACAAACGACATCGTCATGAACGACTTTGCAGTCTCAGAGACGCACGCCTACATCATGGTTGCGCGGCACGGGTACGCGGTGGCTGACCTCAACTCCACGAACGGCACCAAGCTGAACGGCTCTCCGGTTGGGCAGAATCCCTCCTCGCTGAAAGACGGCGACAAGATTACGTTCGGCCGGTATGACTTTACCTTCAGGACCCCGCCGGGCCTGCACGATTTCCTGACTTCGAAGGGCTCGGATCTCTAAGGCCGGATTTAGCCCAAGGCGCGCTGCAGCTCGTCGCGGACTTTGGTGAGAAGGGCGATGTTGTCTGAGTGCCCTGTCATCTTCGCTGTCACCTTGCCGCGTAGCCTGCGGCCAAGCAGGTAGAGATCGCCGATGGCGTCTAGAATCTTGTGGCGAACTGGCTCATTCGGGAAGCGCCACTCGTCGTTAATAGCGCCCTCTGAGCCGATCAGGAGGAAGTTGTCGAACCGTCCGCCTAGGGCGAGCCCCTGGCGCTGAAGGTGCCCGACGTCTTTCACAAAGCTGAAGGTTCTGCACGGCGCGATCAGGTCTCGGTAGGACGCAGCATCGGTAAGCGTGAAGCTGAAGCGCTGTTCGCCGACAGGCTCGGGGTAACGCAGCGTGTACTCGACAGTGAACTCGTCAGCCGGCTCGATCTTAATCGACTCTTTGCCGTCACCGACTTCCAGCGTCTTCTTGACGTCGATCTCGTACCATTCGCCGTCTTGCTCAATGACACCGACCTCTTCAAAGAGCCGGCAGAAGTCGCGAGCGGATCCGTCCATAACAGGCACTTCACCGTTGCACTTGATGAGCAGGTTGGAGATGCCGTAAGCGCACAGGGCCGACATGAGGTGCTCGATCGTGCCGGCCTGTGTCTGGCCGAGCCGCACCGTGGTTGCAAATCCAGTCGACTCGACGAAGTCGACGTGCGCCGGAACGACTGTGGTCTCTGATACTCCCACGAAGTGGATGCCGGAATTCGGCGGCAGAGGCTCAAGGATGAGGCCGCTCTTGCGCCCCGAGTGAAGCCCTTGGCCGTACAGGATGGCGGCGTGCGCTAGCGTCTTCTGTGGAAGCGCCCTGCCCCGCAACGTCTGCCTCGCGAACACAACCGGATTGATCGTCAACGACTCTCGGAGGGAGCCAACAGTCGAGGGCTCAATCGTCTCCCACTGGGCTTCCCCGGCGGCTTCCTGCGGCTGCTGCTGCGAAAGGACTCGGCGAACGACCTGAATGGTGCCCGAGAGGTCTAGGGGCTTCTCCAAGAAGTCAGCAGCCCCAAGGCGCGTTGCAGCGACGGCCGTCGAGATGGTGGCGTGGCCACTCACCATGACTACCGGCAGGTCCGGCTGCATCTCTTTAATCTTCTTGAGGGTCTCAAGGCCATCCATGCCGGGCATCCAGATGTCGAGGAGCACCAGCGCCGGGCGGGTCGTCATGAGGAGCCGTATGGCGCTTTCGCCATCCTCGGCCAAAACGACCGGAAAGCCTTCGTCCTTCAACACCCCTTCGAGAGAGCGACGGATACTCGCCTCATCATCCACGACGAGCACGAGCTGGCTTGAGCCGGCAGAGTCTGGGAACTCTTTAGAGTTAGCGAGGTTATGCATGAGGGCGCAGTCCTTTTAACGTCCTTGGGTATAGTACCCCTGGGCTAAACCTAACGCAAATATCTGAAAATAGGCTATTGTGCCTTGGATCACCTATTTTCCCCTCTCTTTTTGCCTCAATTCTGTCGAGTAGTTACGCGGTGGCCTGTGCTGGCATCCGAGCCTGCACCGGGCCGAGCCAGCAACTCATCGTACTATTTGGGGTTATCTATCCCCAGGGGGGCGGCATGCTTTCTAAGCTTTTCGGGCAGGGCAAGAAGAAGGAAGAGGAACGCGCTCGCGGGAAGCTCGTGAAGCTTCCGGACGGGTTGCGGCAGAGCATCATCTCTTCGCTTGGCTCCAAAGCCATCCCTTCCATGCCGAAGGCATCCCACCAGGCATTCCAGCTTGCGACCAACCCGAACGCAGATGCGCGAGACTACATCGAGGTGCTTGAAGCCGATGAGGGGCTCTCTGCCCGCGTGCTCAAGATAGCAAACTCTGTGTTCTACGATCGTGGCGGCGGAAGCAAGACGATTGAGCAGGCGGTGGCCGTGATCGGCATCGCAGAGCTGAAAGGGCTGCTCAACGCCAGCGCGCTCTCTGGGATTTTTCCGCTAAAGCACCCTCTTCGGGCGCAGTTCTGGGCTCACAACATCGCTTCCGCCCTGACAGCCCGGCAGATCTGCCGAATGTGCCTCCCTGCGTCGAGCGACCAGGCCTTCTTAGGCGGCATGATGCACGACGTAGGCAAGCTGCTCCTCTTGCAGCAGCACACAGACCTCTACGAGCGCGTCTTTCGCCACGGCATCGCCAACAGCCTTGAGTCGACCGTTGCGGAGTCGGAAGAGTACCCCTTCAACCACACGCACGTGGGGCAAGCGATCGGTGAGCAGTGGAACTTCTCGCCAGACCTGCTTCAGATTATCAAGTGCCACCACGACCAGTGGAAGGATATCGAGCCGAAGTCTCTGGTTGGCATCGTCAAGGCAAGCAGCATTGTGTCCCACAGCCTGGGGCTAGGTGCCGGAAAAGACGCATTCCTGCTGAAGCGCACCTACGAGCCGATGCTGCCCGAAGCGTTTGAGTACCTTGGGCTCCCGATGGCTCGGCAGAAAGAGCTGATGCGCGAGGCCGAACTGTCGTTCAACTCAGAGTTCGAGCTGTACGAATCGTGGGGTGCTGGGTGACAGAGAGCGCGCTCATCTGGACGCTGGTCGGCGCTGCCTGCGCCGCAGCAGCGGGGTGTGCAGCGTGCTGGGCAACGCTGCGGCTCGCCGCGCGACTGGTGGAAAGCCCGAGCGCTTCGGAAGCTGCGAGCTGGCTACGGTTTCTGCCCTTCTCGGGCCGCCTGCTTCAGAGAATTGAGCAGTCCTCGCGCGCCCGTCACCAAGCTGAGACCGACAGCGAAACTCGCTACAAGATTCTGACCGAAAATGTGCCCGCAGCAGTCATGCTGCACCAAGCTGACGGCATGATCCTGTGGGGCAGCCCCTTCACCGAGGTGTTGACCGGTTTCTCGCTCTCTGAGGTCTACAAGAACCGCGAGGGCTTTCTCCTCGGTCAGGTGCACGAAGACGACAAGCGGCTCGTGGAGAAATCACTCGCAATCGTGAACACCGGCGAGCCGTTTCAGTACCGCTACCGCTTCTACCACAAGTCAGGCATGACGCTCTGGCTTGAGACCCGCACTGTGCCGATCTACGACAGCTCGCTCAGTGATTACATCGCGCTCTCGATCACGCTCGACGTCACGTCGGCCGTGCTCAACCAGCTCCAGATCGAGGAGCGCAACCGTGACCTCAATGAGTTCACCTACATGGTCTCGCACGACCTGAAGAACCCGATAAACACCATCAAGGGCATGATTGGGCTAATTCAGGCTGAGCCCTCTATTACGGCCAGCCGCGCCCTTGAGCAGGCAGCAGCCTACATCTCGTCGGCTGCCGTGCGGCTTGAGGACCTCACCGACGGGGTTCTCAAGCTGGCGAGGGTCTCAGCGAGTGAGCGCTCACTTGAGCCAGTCGACCTCAACGACGTGATGGATGAGGTGACGCACGACTTTAAGCACCAGCTTGAGCATGCGTCAGGGCAAATTACAACGATCGAAGAGCTCCCCGTGGTGCTTGGAAACCGAACTCAGCTCTACCAGATCTTTAGCAACCTGATCGGAAACGCGATTAAGTACCGCTCTCCAGAGCGCCCTCTCATCATCTCTGTAGCCCCTGAGAAGGCCTCTTCGCGTCGCAAGGCTTCGATCGTAGTGCGCGACAACGGTCGCGGCATCGCGCCAGACCACATCGACGAGATATTCAAGCCGTTTCACCGCGCGAGCGACGCAGAGGTTGGTGGCCTCGGGGTTGGGCTTGCCTGCGTTCAGCGGCTGGCCAGCCGCCTCGGGGGGAGCGTTGGCGTCGAGAGCAAGCAAGGCGAGGGGTCGATGTTTACCGTTACGCTGCGGAAGTCTGCTAGCTGAGCAAACACCATCTCTTGCCCCTAGCAGCTGCGCTAGAGCCGATTGAACCTTTCTGCCACCAAGACTAGGGAGCGCTGTGAACGGGCTTCAAAACCGATTCGAGATGGCGTAGATT
>OMIG01000124.1 GCA_900299035.1 Pseudomonadota bacterium | reverse complement strand
CCCCCACAATACGCAAATCTGGGGCCCCTTTCGGGGCGCACTCGAAGGGGCGTTTGGCGGCTTTCAACGCGCCCCTCGGCGGTGCCCTTCACGGAGGCAAAGAGACTGCGGGATGTTCCAGTAATCACACAAGTTTTCACCCTTTGTGCGATTGCCAGGCAGGAGTCGTTACGGTACAAAGTGGCGCATATGGCTACAGTAGCGCGTCCCGTTGAGGAGCTGAGGCAGGCTCTCTCCTCCGAGCTAGGGGAACTTGCCCACAATTCGGCCGTCGAGCACGGCGATCTCGTCCTTACCGTTCAGGCCCCGCAGCTCTTGGAGACGCTTAAGCGCTGCAAAGAGGCAGCCGCTCTGCGCTTCAACATGCTCGTGGACGTCACGGCAGTCGACTGGATGGACTCGCGTCCGACTCGCTTCGAGGTGGTCTACCAGCTCTTGAGCCTCAGCAACCTGTGGCGCCTGACCGTAAAGGTTCCGGTTTCGGAAGATAAGACTGAGGTGGATTCAGCAACGCAGCTCTGGAACAGCGCGAACTTCCTGGAGCGCGAGGTGTGGGACATGTTCGGCATCCGCTTCGTGGGCCACGCCGACTTGCGGCGCATCCTGATGTACGAAGAGTTTGTTGGTCACCCGCTTCGCAAAGACTACCCAGTCCAAGGCAAGCAGCCGCGAGTGCCTCTGCGCATGCCTGAGGTAGAGAACACGGCGCGAAACATGACGCGCCCAGACTTAGTGACGATTCGCAGCCGCAAGAGCGGCCCGTCTGGACAGGAGGTGAGGTAACGCCATGTCCCAACGCAACCTGCTTGAATTCGACGTCGGGGTAGGCGGGCTCAGCACCGCGGCCCGCCCGCGCGCGCTCGGCGACGACCTGCACTCTGAGACGATGATCGTCAGCCTCGGGCCGACGCATCCCGCGACTCACGGGACGATTCGCATCGTTACCGAGCTCTCGGGCGAGAAGATCGTCGATGCTGACGTGGACGTGGGGTACCTGCACCGCGGCTTTGAGAAGATGTGCGAGACGGTCGACTACAACCAGGTCATGCCGTACACCGACCGCCTCAACTACGTCTCGCCAGTCATCAACAACTTCGGATGGTGCCTCACGATCGAGAAGCTGCTCGGCATCGAGGCGCCCAAGCGTGCCCAGTACATTCGCGTCATCCTCTCTGAGATCTCGCGGGTGAGCGACCACCTTACCTGCCTCGGCGCCTCGGCGATGGAGCTCGGCGCGTTTACGGTCATGCTCTACATGATGGAGGCTCGCGAGTTCCTCTGGGATCTCCTCGAAGAGGTCACGGGCGCGCGCCTGACGGTCTCCTACGGCCGCGTGGGCGGCGTGAAGGATGACCTCACGCACGACTTTGCGCCGAAGATGGCAGAGGCCTTCAAGAAGGTGCGTGAGCACCTGCACAACTGCGACCGGCTCCTGACGCGCAACCGAATCTTCATCGACCGCATGTGCGACGTTGCGGTGATGACTGCTGATGAGGCGGTCAGCTTTGGCTTGACTGGGCCGATGCTGCGCGGCTCGGGCGTGAACTACGACCTGCGCAAGGCGTTCCCGTACTTCAGCTACGAGGAGTTTGACTTCGAGGTGCCGCTCGGCACCAAGGGCGACAACTACGATCGCTTTCTAGTGCGCTTCGCTGAGATGGAGCAGTCGCTGCGCATCTGCGAGCAGGCCATCGCCAAGATCCCTCAGGGCGCCATTATCGTGGACGACCCGCACGTAGCGCTCGTGCCGAAAGACGAGGTGTACAGCTCAATCGACGGAATGATTAACCACTTCGAGCTGGTGATGTACGGCGTCAAGCCGCCCCAGGGCTCTGTCTACCAGGCGATTGAGGGCGGCAACGGAGAGCTCGGCTACTACGTCGTGTCCGACGGCTCTGGCAAGCCGTACCGGGCGCACGTGCGCTCGCCGAGCTTCATCCACATGGGCTCGATGCGAAAGATGCTCCTCGGGGCAAACGTTTCAGACCTCATTCCGACGTTCGGAATGGTGAACATGATAGGTGGTGAGTGTGACCGATAACGGACAGGTGTTTCACATCAACACGCGCGGCATCTCGCCGACGACGGCTCCGGTGGTGCTGCCAGAGGAGTCCGAGCGCCGAGCGCAGGAGATAATTAAGCAGTACCCGCAGGCTCGCTCGGCGATTATGCCGCTGCTCTACATAACGCAGGAGCACTTCGGGCTCATCACGCAGGCGGGCGTTGACTGGGTCGCGCAGAAGCTCTCGATGCCGCCGGTGCAGGTGTGGGAGGTCGCGACCTTCTACACCATGTACTACAAGAAGCCCGTAGGCAGGTACCACATCCAGGTTTGCCGCACGCTGCCGTGCGCCCTGCGCGGCGCGCGCAAGGTGTCTGAGTTCCTTCACCGTCACCTCGGGCTCGCGCCAGGGGAGGTGAGCAAGGACGGCCTGTGGAGCTTCGAGGAAGTCGAGTGCCTCGGCTCCTGCGGCACAGCCCCGATGTGCCAGATCAACGACGTCTTCTTCGAGAACCTCTCCGAAGAGAAGCTCACAGCACTCTTGGCCCGCATAGAGAAAGAGAAGCCGGACCTGCGCTTCTCGACAGTTCGGGATGAGCTGGGCGCCGGACTTTCCGGGTGCCCGAAGTCAGAGATTATTTGATCGAGAAGGGAGAGCCCGCGCAATGTCCGACAAAGCCGCCCAGAACCAAAGCGCACCGCCCCCATCGGACCTGGTGAACATCACCATCGACGGCAAGCCGCTCCAGGTTCGCAAGGGCACTAACATCATTGAGGCTGCAAAGACGGCCGGCATCGACATCCCGCACTACTGCTACCATCCGCACCTCTCGATCGCCGGCAACTGCCGCATGTGCCAGATCGCAGTGAAGGGCATGCCCAAGCTGACGATCGCCTGCAACACTGGCGCTGCTGAGGGCATGGAGGTCTCAACGCACCACTCGAGCAAGGACGTTGCCGACGCGCAGGCCGCCACGCTCGAGTTCATCTTGATTAACCACCCGCTCGACTGCACCGTGTGCGACCAGGCGGGGCACTGCAAGCTGCAAGACTACCACTTCGAGTACAACGCGCGCTCCAGCCGCTTCCTTGAGCACAAGGTTCACAAGGTCAAGGCGCTGCCGCTCGGCCCAACTGTAATGCTCGACGGCGAGCGCTGCATCATGTGCACGCGCTGCATCCGGTTCTGCGACGAGGTGACGAAGACATCAGAGCTCGGCATGCTCAACCGCGGGGACCAGAGCGTCATCGCCGTGAGCCCCGGAAGGGAGCTCGACAACCCGCTCTCAGGCAGCGTCGTTGACCTCTGCCCGGTGGGCGCACTGACGCACCGTGAGTGGCGCTTCAACACCCGCATCTGGTTCACCAAGCAGACTGACTCCATCTGCCCGGGCTGCTCGACAGGGTGCAGCGTCAAGGTGGCCGAGCGAGATGGCCAGGTGGTGCACGTCAAGGCGCGCCGCAACGACGCGGTAAACAAGGAGTGGCTGTGTGACGAAGGCCGATACGGCTTCGGCAGGTTCCTTCCCAAGAGCCGGCTCACGGAGCCATATAAGATCTCTGCCGCGGGCTTCGAGCCGTGCCAGCTCACAGACTCTCTCAACGCACTCAAGGGCACCGTCAAGACGCTCACCGTGCTCGCTTCCCCAGACCTCTTGCTGGAGGAGTTCTTTATCCTCAAGCAGATCCTCTCGCGCACATCTTCGCTCGGGCGAGTCGTGGTTGCGTACCGCGGCCGTGAGCTGAACGACGTCCAGAAGATCCTGGTCAGCCCAGACTACGCCAGCAATTTCCGCAGCGCGCAGCTTTCAGGGCTGGTAGGAGAGGACCCGGAGTCAGAGTACGCTGAGGTTCTCGGCAAGATTCGGCGCCAGGAGATTGAGCACCTGCTGATCCTCGGTGACCGCGCCATTGCGCCGCAGGACGTCGACGCGGTGCTGATCGCAGGCCTCAAGGCTGCCAAGACTTCGGTGGCGCTCCTGACGGACCGTGAGTCGCCGCTCTTGGCAGGGGTGCAGATGGTTGTTCCGGGGCGCTCGCCGCTGGAGAAGTCAGGGTTGCTGATTAACCGCGCATTGCGCTTGCAGCACTCACAGGCCGTTGTGCCTCTCAAGGACGGCACCGTGCCGGAGTGGCGCTACCTGGCGCTCTTGGCTGAGGCGGCCGGCTCGAAGGTCGTTCCGGCAAACGTGCACCAGATGAGCGATCGTGACCTTACTCGCTGGCATCTCGGAGCAGATCCGCTCGTGTCGCAGCAGGGGCTCTCAATAGCCACGATCAAGGACGGCGGGGTGCAGCTTGCGCCCTCGCAGCGTGAGCCGGCTTCGGCCAACGGCGCGCCGTCGGGCAGTGTTTCAGCAGGGACATCCACGGCGGTGTAGCAGCGTATGATGGAACTAGGCATCCTCCTCATTAAGGTCTTCATCGTCATGAACCTCTCGCTCGTGCTGGCTTCGCTCTGCACGTGGCTTGAGAGAAAGGGCTCGGCGCTGATTCAGGACCGCGTCGGCGCTAATCGTGCTGGCGCATTCGTTGAGTCCAAGCGCTGGTACGTCAAGCCGGCGCTCCCGGTCATCCGCGCGATGGGCTGGCTGGGCGTGATCAACACGCTGATGTGCGACTCGCTCAAGGGCCTCTGGAAGGAGGACTTCGTTCCTGAGGGGGCTTCTAAGTTTTTGCACGGCCTTGCCCCGGTGATAGCGGTGCTGCCAGTCATGCTGGCCTTTGCGGTGCTGCCGCTCGCGCCTGACTTCACGCTCGGCGGCTACACGATTCATCCGCGCGTGGCGGCGATCGACGGCGGCCTCCTGTTCGTGCTCGCGATGGGCTCAGTGGCGGTGTACGGCGTGGCGATAGCCGGCTGGACCGGGAACAACAAGTTCTCGCTGCTCGGCGCGCTCCGCGCAGCCGCCCAGATGATCTCGTACGAGCTTCCGATGGGCCTAGTATTCGTGGCTATCATCGTCGTGTACGGCACCCTGGACGTCTACTCAATAGTGCAGGAGCAGCAGAAGCTCCTGTGGGGCGTCATCCCGATGTGGGGCGTGGTGATGCAGCCGGTCGGGTTCGTTGTGCTGCTGCTGGCTGGCATGGCCGAGACCAAGCGTGGGCCGTTCGACCTTCCGGAAGCCGAGTCCGAGCTTGTGGCCGGCTACTTCACCGAGTACTCAGGCATGAAGTTTCTTCTTTTCTGGCTTGGAGAGTTTGCTGAGATTGCGCTCTTTGCGCTGCTGCTTGCCCTGCTGTTCTTCGGGGGATGGGACATCCCGTGGGTTACGCTGCCGCAGGGCGTGTGGTGGGCCGCGCTCGTCGGGCACATCGTGCTCATGACCAAGGTGGTGTTCTTCTGCGTCTTGCAGATCGTTATCCGCTGGACCTTGCCTCGCTTCCGCTACGACCAGCTCATGAACATGGGCTGGAAGATGCTCCTGCCGGTTGCCCTGGCTAACCTCGTAATCACCGCAGTTCTCAAGGTGGCGCTATGACCTTCATGGGATTTGTCCTCTCGGCCGTGGCTGTCGCGGCCGCACTCGGTGTGGTGTTCAACCGCAACCCGCTCTACAGCGCCTTCTGCCTGATTGTGAACCTGCTGGCGATGGCGGGGCTCTACTCGGTGCTAAACGCACACTTCCTGGCTGTCACGCAGGTCGTCGTGTACGCCGGTGCCATCATGGTGCTCGTGCTGTTCGTGCTGATGCTGCTCAACCTCAAGGCCGAGTCTGGGCGCAAGCTCGGAATATTCCGCACGCTCATTGCGGCCATCATCGCCGGCTCGGTTGTAACGACTGTCTACCCGTCGGTGAGCGCTAACTTCGAGCAGCTCTCGATACACGCCTTGCAAGAAAACGCCTGGCGATCTGAGGGTACGGTCAAGGCAGTGGGAGAAGAGATATACGGCCGCTACATCAGGCAGTTTGAGCTTTCGTCGCTGGTCTTGCTGATCGGCATCGTGGGGGCAGTGATGCTCTCAAAGCGCAAGCACAGCACGATCGGCCCGCGTGAGGGCGGCCTGGGAGGAATGAAGTAATGAGCTCAGTAGTCAGCTACGTCGGACTTTCGCTGGTCCTCTTTGCAATCGGCGCGGTCGGGGTGTGCATCCGCCGCAACGCCATCGTCGTGTTCATGTGCATCGAGATGATGCTCAACGCCGTCAACCTCGCCTTCGTGGCGTTCAGCAAGCTCCAGGGGAACCTCGACGGGCAGGTGGCTGTGTTCTTCGTCATGGTCATCGCCGCGGCCGAGAGCGCCATCGGGCTTGCGATAATCATCGCGCTGTTTAGGAACAACGTGTCGGTTGAGACAACCGACGCGGCGCAGCTTAAGTGGTAGGGGATATGGGAACCGGAGACCTCCGTTTGTCGCTCGTCGTGCTCGCTCCAGTCGTTGGGGCGCTGCTTTCGTACCTCGTCGGGCGCCGCAAGCCACAGCTCGCGGGCGTTGTTGCGTCGGCGGCGGTGCTGGTCTCGTTTGTGTGCTCGGTGCTGCTCTGGAGCGCGGCGGGCCCAGCAGGCAGCTTTACTGCCGCCCTTAGCCCGTGGCTCTCGTACGGCGATGTTTCTCTTCCGCTTGAGCTGTACTTCGATTCGCTCTCGGCGGTGATGTGCCTGGTGGTCACAGGAGTCGGATTCTTGATTCATGTGTACTCAGCCGGCTACATGGCGCACGACGAGGGCGTGGCACGCTTCTTCTCGTACCTGAACCTGTTCGTGGCGGCGATGCTCGTCCTGGTGCTCGGCAAGAGCCTGCCCGTAATCTTCATCGGCTGGGAAGGGGTAGGGCTGTGCTCGTACCTGCTCATCGGCTTCTGGTTCACCAACACCGACTACGCCAAGGCAGGCCGAAAGGCGTTCGTGATGAACCGCATCGGCGACGTCGGCTTTATCGTGGCCATGGCGGTGCTCTACGTCCACTGCGGCACTCTTGACGTGGTGGAGCTTGGGCGTTCGAGCGTGCTGAGCAAGCTGCCCGCTGGCTTGGCGTTCCTGGCCGGCCTTTCCCTCTCCGTGGCAGCCACGGGCAAGTCAGCCCAGATCCCTCTCTTCACCTGGCTGCCCGACGCCATGGCCGGCCCCACGCCGGTTTCAGCGCTCATCCACGCGGCTACGATGGTCACAGCCGGCATTTACCTCATGGGCCGCATGCACGGGGTTGTGGAGCTCGACCCAGCTGTCTCTGCCATCATCATGTGGACCGCGCTCGCCACAGCGGCGGTTGCGGCGCTTACGGCGCTTGCGCAGAACGACATCAAGAAGGTGCTCGCGTACTCTACTGTTAGCCAGCTCGGCTTCATGTTCCTGGCGGTAGGAGCTGGCCAGTATGCTATCGCGCTGTGTCACGTGGTGACGCACGCTTTCTTTAAGGCATGCCTCTTCTTGAGCGCCGGGTCGGTGATCCACGGCTGTCACCACGAGCAAGACATGCGCCGCATGGGCGGCCTCGCCAAGTCGATGCCGATCACGGCGATCTGCTACGGGGTAGCCACTCTCGCCATCGCGGGAATCTGCCCTTTCGCTGGCTACTACTCTAAGCACGCCATCCTCGGGGCGATCGCTGGAACGACTAATCCGCTGCTGGTCGGCTGGGCTGCCTACATAGGGTACGCCGCCACGGGTATCGCGGTGTGCACGGCGTTCTACATGGCCCGCTCGTTTATTATGACCTTCCTGGGCAGCTACCGCGGCACGGGGCACCCGCACGAGGCGCCGCTCGTCATGACAGCGCCCGTGGGAATTCTGGCCTTCCTCTCAGTTGTCGGAGGCTTCCTGCTCGTTCACCCAATTACTGAGT
>OMIG01000123.1 GCA_900299035.1 Pseudomonadota bacterium | reverse complement strand
CACCAAAGCCCGGGGAAGGGGTTCTGACTGTGTCGGCAAGAGATGCGGTGGGGGGCGATGCTCTCAAGCAGAAGCTGGTTGTGCTGCCAGCGGCGCAGCTCCAGACCGTGGCCACTTTTGGCAGCTCGGATGGCGAAGGGGTGTCGCAGGATGTGAAGGTGCCAGAGGGGATTCGCACTGATATGGGCTCAATCGGAGTGGTTCTCTCGCCGTCGGTGCTCGGCGCTCTCGATGGCGCGTTTGAGTACATGCGGGACTATCCGTACGAGTGTTGGGAGCAGAAGCTCTCCAAGGGAGTGATGGCTTCGCACTACCTGACGCTCGCCAGGTATGTTCCCAAGACGTTTGAGTGGCCGGATGCTAAGCCGCTGATTGAGCGGACCCTCAGCGACATGTCAACGCACCAGGCGCCAAACGGGGGCATGTGCTTCTACTCGCCGCAGGACGATCGGGTCGACATCTACCTGAGTGCCTACACGGCGCTCGCGCTGACGTGGCTCCGAGACGCTGGTTACCCGGTGCCGGAGGAGCCAGAGAAGCGCCTCCTGTCGTTCTTGGAAGGCGTGCTTCAGAACGACTCGTTGCCCGGACGTCATTCGCCCGAGATGCGCTCAAGCGTGCGGGCAGTGGCGCTGCTGGCGATGTCTAGGCAGAAAAAGCTGTCTGCAGCAGACCTGCAACGCTTTAAGCCGGCCCTGAAGCAGATGAGCGTCTTTGGCAGGGCGGAGTTTCTCAAAGCTGCTGTTAGCGCTGGAGGGTCGGAGGCGCTGCTATCAGAGGTCTTTAAGAGCATTATGGCTGATGGCAGAGCAACTGGCGCAAAGCTCTCGTTTGTCGAGCGCTCTGACTCAGACATGGGCTTTATGCTTGGCTCAACGATGCGAACGGACTGCGCTGTGTTGAGCAGCTTTATCTCCTACGCAGCGAAGTCCGCGCGTGGCAAAGAGCAGGCTGCTGATTTGTTGCCGAAGATTGCTCGTGCCGTAACCCTCGATAGGAAGCGCAAAGACCGATGGGAGAACACTCAAGAGAACGTGTTCTGCCTTGCTGCTCTGGCGGAGTACTCAAAGAGCTTCGAGGCCGAGGAGCCGAACCTTTCGCTCGTCGCCTCTGTCTCCGGCACTCCTCTTGGGTCGGTGCCGTTCCGAAGTGTGGCGGCGGAAGCAGTGGAGCTGTCGCGGCCGCTAGCCGCAGCTGACGCGGGGCGGAGCTCGAAGCTTGAGGTTGAAGCCGATGGTCGAGGCAGGTTCTACTACTCGGCTAGGCTATCGTACGCGCCTCGCGACATCTCTGTTGATTCGACCAACGCCGGCCTTGAGCTTAGGCGTGAGTACAGCGTTAAGCGTGGCGGCCAATGGAAGAAACTCAACGGGCCGATGTCCGTTGAGCAGGGGGATCTTGTAAAGGTCGATCTCTACCTGCGCGCGCCAGGGCCGCGAAATTTCGTAGTCGTGAGCGACCCGGTACCGGGCGGCCTTGAGCCTGTAAATCGCGACCTTCGCGGTGCGTCGGAAGTGGATGCGGCGAGCGAATCTAGTGAGGAGCGCGCGGGGTGGATTGAATTCGGGGATTCGTTCTGGGGATTCTCGCACCGTGAGCTGCGGCACAGTGCGGCGCGCTTCTACTCGTCGTACCTTTCGCCTGGAAACTACCACCTTTCGTACACAGCTCAGGCTATAGCTCCAGGTGACTTTGTGTCCCTGCCGGCTCACGCTGAGGAGATGTACGACCCTGACGTGTTCGGTGAGTCGGGAGGAGGGAAGCTGGTAGTTTCAGCTATGGCGGGCCGTTGATGGCGAGCCGGCTTTTCCGAGTTCTCTTTTGGGGCGGGCTGCTGGCATGCGCGGGAGCGATCTTCGCAGCCAGGCTTTCGGTCGAGGAGCTGCCGAGGCGGCTTGAGCCGCCTGATCCGTCTGGCGCGCTGAAGCTTCAGGTAGTCGATCGCTTCGGGCAGCCGCTTTCGTACACGTTTGCGTCTGAATGGAACGTGAGCGACCAGCGGCTTCTGCATCAGTTCCCCCAGCTTCTTAAAGCAGCGTTCGTTGATGCGGAGGATCGTCGCTTCTTCGCGCACAGCGGAGTTGATTGGACAGCGCGCGCACATGCTGCGTGGCAGAACGTCAGGGCCGTTAGAGTTGTTCGCGGGGCGAGCACTATCAGCGAGCAGGTGGTGCGCATGCTGCACCCGCGGCCGAGAACGTTGTGGTCGAGGTGGCTTGAGGGAATTGAGGCTGCTCAGCTTGAGCAGCGCTTCACGAAGGCTGAAATTCTTGAGTTCTACCTCAACCAGGTTCCGTTTTCTGGGCGACGGCGCGGGGTTGTGCAGGCGGCTCGCTACTACTTCGATCGAGACCTGGAGACTTTGAGCACCGAAGAGATTCTGCTTTTGGCGGTTGTAGTTCGTTCGCCCGAGAGGCTTGACCTGCGCCGCAGCTATTCGGGCGCAAGCATGCGGGCGGAGAGGCTCGCGGACTCCATGGTCAGTCGCGGCGCTATTGCTCCTGACGTTCGTGCGGCGCTTGATTTCTCTCGAGTGGAGACTAAGCGACCCTCCCTTGAGGTGAGGGCAGACCATTTCGTCAGGTTCGCGCAGTCTCGGCGCGGAGAGGCAGGTTTGGACGGCAAGCTCGCCACCACACTCGATTCGAGCTTGCAGAGCAAGGTTCAGAAGTTGATCGAGGAGCGCGTTCGGGATCTATCGGCGCACAAGGTGACTGATGGAGCGGTGCTCGTGGTCGATAACCGCACGGCCGAGGTGCTCGCGTGGGTGAATGCGGGAGAGCTCGGTGCGAAGCCGGGTAGCCACTTCGATGGTGTTCTTACCCTTCGGCAGCCCGGGTCAACGCTCAAACCGTTTGTCTACGCCAAGGCGCTCGAGAAAGGCTGGACGGCGGCGACGGTGGTGGATGATAGCCCGCTTGTTGAAGCGGTCGGCGCGGGCTTACACAACTTTCGCAACTACTCGCGGGTCTACTACGGGGAGCTTTCAGTTCGCGAGGCGCTTGGGAATTCGCTCAACGTGCCTGCCGTTAAGGCGATTCAGTTCGTCGGCAAGGAAGATTTTCTTCAGTTCCTCAGGCTAGCGGGGTTTGAGAGCCTTGCGCAGCCATCGTCATTCTACGGAGAGGGGCTGGCTCTGGGAAACGGAGAGGTGACGCTGTACGAGCTTGTGCGGGCGTACGCTGCGTTGGGCAATCGCGGGGTTCTGCGGGAGCTGCGAGTGTTTCGCGACGGGGGCTCAAGCGATGGCGCGAAACCGCAGCGGCTTGT
>OMIG01000122.1 GCA_900299035.1 Pseudomonadota bacterium | reverse complement strand
GACAGAGCAGATTACCCCATACGTGAAAGAGCGAGAGGAGCCCGATGAGCGGCGACACTCCGTTTGAAAGCTCCGCGCCTACCGAGCTGCTAAGAACGAGCGACCGCGCGAAGAGCCAAGCTGCTCCCGCTAGGAGAAACGGGAGCATCGATGCAGTTGTTACGGCGCGGCTGCCGAAGCGCAGCCCAGCGAAGGTCAGGGCGAGCAGGGGGGTAACGAGCGCGGACTCCTTCGACAGCAGTGCGGCTAGGCATAGTGCTCCCGAGAGAGCTAGCAGCCGCGGGTCGCGCCGCTTGTCGCGGAAGGCAGCCAAGAGCGCCAGGATGCTCAGGAGCGTCCAGAACGTGGCTATGAGATCCGTTCTTCCGGAGACCCAGGCGACGGACTCTGCCAAAGCCGGGTGCACCGCGAAGATGCTGGCTGCTGCGGCGCAGAAAGCTGCGGGCACGGCCAGCTCAGCCAGCAGCAGGAACACCAGCGCCACGTTGGCCGTGTGCAGGAGAATGTTGGTGAGGTGGTAGCCGACTGGATTGAGCCCGAAGAGCGCGTAGTCGACCGCGTACGATAGGGTAACGAGAGGGCGGTAGTAGTTTGACCTGCCTGCCCCGGTCTCGGTTGTCCAGAAGTCCTGGGCAAAGATCGCTTTTGGCGAGAGGGAGCCGAGAGTCGCTGCATTCTTCTCGATCAGCACGTGGTCATCCCACACAAACCCATTTCCGAGCGAGAGCGACCAGATGCCAAGGGAGAGGACGATCGGCAGGAGAATCCAGCGGGAGGGTAGTTTCATGCTGGAGGGATCAAATTACAGCGCCCAAGGCTTGGCAATCCTCTCTCTGCCTAAGGTGAAAAAGGGCGCCTGTTCGTGCTAGGGAGAGTGGAGTAGACTTCACAAGCCGATGAAACTTGTAACTTCACAGCGTTCCCCGAATTTTAACGACCGGCCGATCTCGGTTGATTTCGTGGTGCTGCACTACACCGCGGGGTCACTTGCTCGCACGCTGGAGCTCTTCATGGACCCCGCGCGGGAGGTTTCGGCGCACCTGGTTGTAGACCTCGACGGAACGGTGCACGAGCTTGTGCCATGCCTCGAGGGGCGAGCCCTGCGGGCCTGGCACGCGGGGGTGAGCCGGCTGGAGGCCGACGGGGTGTTGGTCGAGGGGTTCAACGATCGAGCTGTTGGGATAGAGATCGTTAACCTCAACGGCAACATTTTCCCCTACACCGAGCAGCAGTACGCTGCTCTGAGCGCTGTCATGGAGAAGCTCAAAGCGCACTACCCGGCGCTGGGGCGGCCCGAGTCGGTGGTCGGGCATGAGCAGGTGGCCGGTTTTAGGGGCAAGTGTGACCCGGGGCTATGTTTCGACTGGGCCCGTTTTTTCTCTATGTGTTACCCGGGACAGCCCGTCCCTCGTAGGGAGTCGATTGTTACCCCCGAGGTAGTCGCTCGACTAAAGAGTATGCTGGATACAGCTGGGGTGAAGTTTGACCCTCGGCAGGGCTCGGTTTTCCTGCCCGAGGGGGTAACTGACTCGTTTTTTAATGAGTTGAGCAGCCTTTCGGAGGAGCTGCTTAGAAAGAAGGGGTGATGATTGCCCGCAGCCCTGGCGCAGCCTGTTGACAGGGAGCCCAGGCTGTTAAATGATCCCTCCGCTTAGGGGCTGTTCCCCGTTTTCTAGTGTTGATTATGTCTTACCTCGCCACCTCCCGCTTCTCGTCACTTGCTAAGGGCCTCCTTTCAGTTGCCTTCGTTTGTGCCTCTTCGGCGCTCCTTGCTGGTTGTGGACCACGTGGCGAGTCGCACACGGTTGATGAGATCTTCACAGACGCCAAGGCGGGCTACGTAAGCGTTGCCTCGAACCTTTCTCCGGACGTGAGCACGTCGCTCAAGACCCTCTCAGGATCGCTTGATCGTCTCGCCGGCGTCGGCGGAGCCGGCGATGCGCGTCCGATTGCAGGTGAAGTTGCTGGCACCCTCACAACCTTGAGCGCTAAGGCTGGCTACACCGCTCGTCCCGCTCTTGCTGAGCTGATTAACCAGTACCGCTCGATCGCAAATTCATCAGGCGCGCCAATAACGCTCGGTGCCGCCAACCTGAAGCTTCTCGCAGCACGCACCTACTCGCTGCTGACAGCAGAGCTTAATACCTCTAAGTTCCAGCTGTAGCCCTGTCTAATTGAATCATCGTCGAACAAACCACGTGAACGTGCTCGTGCACGTGAACGTGAACGTTCCCGAAAGCTGACCTTGCGCGGCCGCGATAGAGTGTCCGGTCTTGCTTACTAAGCGCCTGCGCATCGCCAGAAAAGCCGTCGTTTTCTCTCGTGCACGTGCTCGTGCACGTGAACGTTCCCGAAAGCTGACCTTGCGCGGCTGAGATAGCCTGAGTCGACCGTGCTTAGTAAGCCGCTGCGGATTGCCAGGGAAGCTGCTTTTTATTCGGGCACGTTCACGTGCACGTGCACGTGCACGAGCACGTTCACGAAGGGGGCGCGAGCAGAACAAGAATATAGAATTTTCGGTGGGGTGCGAAAATCCAACTCAGAGAAGGCGCTCCAGCGGCTACTCGCCTGCGCCGCCCACGACTTCGGTCCTCACGAACGCGACTTTGTTGTCGATATGGTCGGCTACCCAGCGCTCATCCCACCATTCATTAGGCGAGACCGGAACTCCATGCAGCCGTATCTCAAAATGCACACCCTCGGTAACTGCAAAGCCGGTGTTGCCGGTTCGCCCGATAGGCTGATTCTTGGCTACCAATGCTCCCACGGGAGCGGAGGTCTCAGAGAGGTTGCCGTACACGGTTGATAGCCCAAAGCCGTGGTCGATCACGACTGTCTTTCCGAGCACGCCCAGCTCGCCGCTAAAGGTGACCTGCCCGCCGTTAGTGGCCATGACTGCGGTGCGCGAGGAGACAGGGAACCTGACGCCTGGGGCCTGGGCTTTCTGAATTTCCGCCGAGCCAACCGTTACGGTCCGAATGTCCCCGAATGAGTTGCCGGGCGCTGAGCCGACTGGCTTAATGAACGGTCCGGTCCAGAGCTTGCGCGGCTCCGGACGCTTGAGAGACTCCGCTATGAGAGCGTTGTCGCTGGCGGTAACGGCGCGCAGCAGGTCGCGCAGGCTGGACGCGAGGTCGCCGGAGGACTGGGCCTGGATGCCCGCGCCCTTCGCGTACGTTGCGAGGCGCTCACGCAGCCGTTCTGCGTTCTGGTCGTTGAGCGCCGTGCGGGTTGATGACCAGCGACGGTCGTGCACACGGTAGTTAAATGGCGCCCAGGTCGAGTTCCCGATGTCATCCCGCGCCACAATCTTCATGGAATCTTTCTCGGCCTTGAAATCCACCGGAATGGGGAAGAGCGCGACGTAGAGATTGTCGTAGCTCTTGAATGACGGGTCCCACTCTTTGGCTGGGAAGCCAGCGTAGAGCGCGCTCTTTGAGACAACACCCTGGAGGCGCGGAGTCTTGCCGAGCACCTTGTAGAACACCAGCTCCGAGCCGCCTAGGACCCCATTCTGTTGGGGGGTGACGACCACGATGCTGGGCTTTGCGAAGTTGACGGGCAGTGACTTCGAGATCGAAGCCCCGTTGCTCCACAGGGAGCGGTCGAACGCGAGGATCTGAAGCTCCGCGTTTCCCTCCCGCAGCCCGAGCTGCTTGCCGTTGAGAGGGATCTGAAAGGTCTCATCAAGCCTGTGCTCATCTTTGTAGCTCTTGCGAAGCAGCTCTTTTGGCTCGTTCCGCTGCGAGATGCGCACGATGACCTCATCGAGCCCAGATCCAGAGTCGTGCACCGAGACCTTAAGGGCCACCGCATCAGCCCCGATGCCGAGCGGCGACTCGTCTAGTGTCACAACGGGCGCAGTCTCTTCGATGAACGCTGCGGAAAACGGGTTGGTGTGGGTGAATTTCATGAACTGAAACACGCCCGTCCCAATGATTCCGCCCGCGACGAGCAGGAGAAAAATTGAGTATGCCGAGAGCCCACGCTCGGCTGACGATTGCTTCATGCTGTTAGCTCTCGTTGATGCGAGCCTTGACGACCTCAAGCGCCCGGTCGACGCTGATTCGCTCCTGTCGGGTGGTGTCGCGGTCTCGAATCGTGACGGTCTGGTCCGTGAGGGTCTGGTGGTCAACTGTGAGGCAGTACGGCGTTCCGATCTCGTCGTGCCGAGAGTACCGCTTTCCGATTGACTGCTGCTCGTCGAAGCTTGCGTTGACGCCCGCCTTGTAGAAGTCGGCAACGATCTTGCGCGCGACGTCAGGCATTCCCTCCTTCTTGAGCAGGGGCAGCACGGCCGCCTTGTACGGGGCGAGCTTGGGATGCAGCTTCAGCAGCACTCGGGTCTTGTTCTCGCCCTCGGCATCGGTTCCTTCCTCCTCGGCGTATGCGTCGCAGAGGTACGCCAGGCAAGCGCGGGTGAGGCCGGCCGCCGGCTCTATCACGTACGGGATGTAGCGCACCCCTGGCTTTCCAGTCGTCGGGTCGTTCTTCTGCTGGTCGAAGTAGCTCAGCTTTACCCCGGACTCCTTCTGGTGCTGTGTGAGGTCGTAATCTGTGCGCGAAGCAACGCCCTCAAGCTCGTCCCAGCCCCACGGGTAGCGGTACTCGATGTCCACGCACGCATCGGCGTAGTGAGCGAGTTCAGACTCCTCGTGCCAGCGGTCGCGGAAAGCAGTTTTGTCATTAGCGAAGCGCTTCCACCAGTCCATGCGGCTCTGCACCCAGTAGGTGTGCCACTCTTTCTGAGTGCCAGGCTCGCAGAAGAACTCCATCTCCATCTGCTCGAACTCGCAGGTGCGGAAGATGAACTTCTCCGTGGTCACTTCGTTCCTGAACGACTTGCCTTGCTGCGCAATTCCGAACGGCACCTTCATCGACATCGTCTGCTGCACGTTGTTGAACTGAACGAACATCGCCTGCGCCGTTTCTGGACGGAGGTAGATGGCGCTTGAGCGGATCGCTTCCTCAAGCTTGGCGCGAAGCTCTTGGCGCGAGAGGCCCTTGCCCTGAACTTCGTTGAGGAACTCGTCGAGCGGGTCAACCGGGCCGATCGAGGTGCGGAACATGAGGTTAAACTGTCGCTCGTCTGAGAGCTGCGAGCTAGCGCAGTGCGGGCAGACGTAGCCGCAGGCGCCTACAACACCCTTTACTTTCTCGCCGCTCGACTTGCCGCCCTTTACCCAAACAGTCTCAGTGCCTGGCTCTACCTTCGGCTGCTTGTCGGCGCGGAATCGCTCCTTACAGTTTAGGCAGTCGACCAAGGGATCAGAGAAGCCAGCCAGGTGTCCGCTGGCCTTCCAGACCGACGGGTGCATCATGATGGAGGCGTCGATGCCGACGACGTCCTCGCGCTCGTGAACGATGCTCTTCCACCACTCCGAGGCGATGTTGCGCTTTAGCTCAACACCGAGAGGGCCGTAGTCGTAGGCGCTCTTGAGGCCTCCGTAGATCTCGCTGCTCTGAAAGACGAAGCCGCGGCGCTTCGATAGGGAGACTAGCTTTTGGATGGTGTCGGTAGCGTTCATAGGGTGAGACTCCGGGATGCGGCACGCACAGGGTGCAACCCAGCGAAACCTATCGGAGTGTAGGGTATCGCGGAATGATGGCGGTCTCAAGCCGTCGGGAGACCCGAGCAAGATTAGGCATTAGAAGGTTGTAGCTGGACCAGAGGGGGCTGAATAGGCAAGTATTGGGCTTCCGAGGCACTGGCCGATTTTAGCTAAAGGAGCTCGCATGGACCTTCAAACCTACCGAATTATTCACCTCTTCGGGTTAAGCCTCGTGCTCATGGCGCTCGGCGGACTCGTAGTTCACGCCTTGAACGGCGGTACGAAGAGCAACAATGCCTTCCGCAAGGGCGCAATCATCTCCCACGGTGTTGGCTTGCTGCTGGTTCTGGTTGCAGGCTTCGGGATGCTCCACAAGACGCAGCACGACGTCGGCTGGATGGTTGGCAAGATGGTTCTTTGGCTCGTACTGGGCGGCGCGGTGGCCCTCGTTTACAAGAGCAAGGTGATGGCGAAAGCTATCTTCCTGACTGTCCCGCTGGTCGTTCTTATCGGCGCAGTAATGGCTCTCTACCCGTTCCCTGTTACGCCGCCCGTTCAATAGACTGGTAGGTGGTGGTCCGCTCCTGAGGGGTTAGGCCTGCGGCAGCGATCAGGTGGCGGATATCGTCTAGGCCTAGGGCATCAGGCGAGCGCGACCCGGCCATGTGGTAGATCTTCTCCTCAGTCACGGTGCCGTCTATGTCGTTGGCGCCGCACAGCAGCGCCGTCTGGGCGGTTTTTATTCCGAGCATGACCCAGTACGCTTTGACGTGAGGGATATTGTCGAGCATTAGCCTGCTGACGGCTATCACCCGCAGGTCATCCACAGCGGTAGGGCCGGGAAGCCGCTCCATGCGGTTCCCCTCGTTGTGGAACGCTAGCGGGATGAAGACCTGAAAGCCGCCCGTTTCATCCTGGAGCTCTCGCAGTCGCAGCATGTGGTCGACCCGCTCCTCGATCGTCTCGATAGTGCCGTAGAGCATCGTGCAGTTGCTCTTTAGCCCGTGAAGATGAGCGTCGCGGTGCACTGCAAGCCACTCGTCAGCGCTGGCCTTGTCGCGGCATATCTTCTTTCGAACACGTTCAGAGAATATCTCCGCTCCGCCGCCGGGAAGGGAACCGAGCCCAGCCTCGGTCAGGAGCGAGAGCACCTCTCGGTTAGTCATGCCGTACTTCTGCGCGAAGTAGTGGATCTCGACCGCTGTGAAGGCCTTGATGTGAAGCTCTGGAAACTCACGCCGAATCATCTTCAGCAGGCTCGGGTAGTACTCGAAGGGCAGATCGGGGTTTAAGCCGTTAACGATGTGCACCTCGGTCATGCCCGGTCGGTAGCGCTCGCTAATCCAGCGATGAGCGTCGTCGACCTTCATCGTGTAGGCCTGAGGCATGCCGGTCTTCAGTCGGGCAAAGGAGCAGAAGAGGCATCCCGCCTCGCACACATTGGTAGAGTTAAGGTGAAGGTTCCAGTTGTAGTAGGTGGTGGTGCCGTGCAGCTTGAGGCGGACGGAGTGCGCGAGCTGCGCCACGGCGAGAAGGTCCGGGTGCGAGAAGAGGAACACTCCGTCTTCCGCGCTGAGGCGCGTGCCGCTCTGCACCTTCTCTCTAATGGCCTCAATGTTCATCTCTGCGTCCTCATGGCCTAACAGGTTGGCTCGGTGTTCGACACTACTGGCCGAGAACCCTCGACCCGTAGGTATGCACCGCTGCCATAATACCGATAAACAGAGCGAAAACCGCAAGCGTTGGCCGCACACTTTTTGGCAGCGCGGAGCCCGATCTCCTCAGGGTCGCGATTATCCGCAGCCCCGGGAGCACCGCCACGTAGGTTATAGAGAACAAGAACGGAAGGAGGCCAGTAAAAGCCATCGACGCTACGATGAGGGGCCCGCCGATCAGACAGACTCGGAATAGAGGCGCGGCGAAACGGACCGTGGCGGGAGGGGACAGCTCCTCGGCATGCCAGGCAAGCTCTACTGAAGAGGCCGCAAGGCCGACTCCTAGCGCGAGGATGGCTGTTGGCCATGTCAGGTCTCCCAGTGCGCACAGCAGGGAGAGCAGCGCCAGGACCGAATGGGCCGAAACTGTTGTCGCCATGGCTAGGCGACGCCTCGACTGATCCCAGGACACCCGCGACATGCCGCGAAGCGAGAGCACAGCGAGCAGGATCAGGAAGAGCCCCTGGGAAGCCTGTGACCTAAACACTCCCAGCAGAGCCAGCACGACGAAGCCGAAAATAAAGGTCACGATTAGGTAGCCGCGCGCAGGCGCGGCTGCCCGCTCTTTAGCGCGCAGGTAGACAGCAAAGGTGCCTTCAGCCAGGTTCCAGGCCAGCAGCGTCGCCGCGAGGAGCAAGAGCTGTTCGATGT
>OMIG01000121.1 GCA_900299035.1 Pseudomonadota bacterium | reverse complement strand
AGGTTACGTCGGGCGAGTAGCCAGCGCCTGAGCGTGCGTTTGAGAGATAGCGTAGGCAGCTCAGGGTACTGCCAGGGGGGCGCAGCGGGATTTTTTGGAAATGTTTGTTAGCCCGGCAATGCCAGAGGCGCTACAATACGTGTACCTGAGGTATGGACACACTCGTCGCATTTTTCAATTCCGTCGGCCCGGTCTGGGGGGCCCTGATCGCCACCACCTTTACCTGGCTCCTAACGGCTGCCGGCGCGGGGCTCGTGTTCGTAGTCAAAGACTTAAATCGGCGGGTTCTCGACGGAATGCTCGGATTCACAGGCGGGGTGATGATAGCCGCCAGCTTCTGGTCGCTGCTCGCTCCCGCTATTGAGATGACGGCGGGCGAGGGGATGTTCAAGGCAGTTCCGGCGGCTGTGGGTTTCGCCATGGGCTCGCTGTTTCTGTACGGCCTAGACCAGCTCCTGCCGCACCTGCACATAAACTTTCCGAAGGACCAGGCGGAGGGCGTAAGCACCAAGTGGCACCGAACGACGCTGCTCGTGCTGGCGATCACCTTGCACAATATTCCAGAGGGGCTGGCGGTTGGGGTTCTCTTTGGCGGTGTTGCGGCCGGTATACCTGAGACCTCTATCGCTGGAGCAATCATGCTTGCGATAGGCATCGGGCTGCAAAACTTTCCTGAAGGGCTCGCCGTGTCGTTCCCGCTGCGGCGCAGCGGACTCTCTCGCTTCAAGAGCTTCTGGTACGGCCAGTTGTCCGCAATCGTGGAGCTCGTGGCCGGTGTTATAGGCGCCCTCGCCGTGATGCAGATGCAGCCGATACTGCCGTACGCTCTGGCGTTTGCGGCCGGGGCGATGATCTACGTGGTGATCGAGGAGGTCGTTCCGGAGACGCAGCTCGACCGCTCAACCGATGTGGCGACGCTAGGCTTTGGGTTGGGCTTCCTGACCATGATGGTGCTGGATGTCGGGCTGGGGTAGGGCTTTCTAACTAACCGAAAACAGCCCAATTCTCTCTTTTTTGCCCTTCTTAAAAAGGATAGGAGATTTTCTTAAGCCGTTACCCGAGTCGGCCGATATAAAATAGAGAGAGGGATGGTCCTACGAAGGATCATGCTCGCAGGTTTTTAGCTCTTAGGTAGCGCATGGGGAAGGGCGTTCGACCTACCAAGGTTGTTTTTAGCAAGCCACGAGCGGCTTTGATTCTTGCTGCCGTGCTGCTCTCTTCCGCTTTCCACGCGCGGACCGCCCATGCAGGCACGGTGAATGAGCTAATCCAGTACTGTCTAGACCAGTATGCTCAAATCGGAGTCGACCCTTGCATGGGCGCTCCGGCCGACTTGACGTGTCCGGTAGATGGCGGGGGAGAAGCGCTCGGCATCTGTTGCTCCGAGGTAACGAGGACGGTCACCGGGGCCTGCCTGCAAGAGTGCTCTTATACTGACCGGGTATTCCATCCGTGTGATTCTGGTTCAGGGGGCTCAGGCGCAACCACGACGACTGCTGATGGGGCGGGAGGTGCCACCACTACCACTGACGCTGGCACTGGCTCAAGCACATCAACCGGCAGCGACACGGGCAGCGGAAGCGCCACAGGTTACCTAACGACCACAACGGACTCCGGCACCGGCAGCGGCACGAGCACCGGAAGCTCGACAGGAGACCCCACGACTACGACGGATTCCGGCACCGGCAGCGGGACCTCCACAGGCGATCTAACGACGACAACCGATCCCGGCACTGGAAGCGACACGAGCAGCGGGACTACGACAGGAGATCCAACGACCACGACGGACTCCGGCACCGGAAGTGCTACAAGCAGCGGAAGCACGACGGGAGATCCTACGACTACGACGGATTCCGGCGCCGCCAGCGGGACCTCCACAGGCGACCTAACGACGACAACGGATTCCGGTACTGGAAGCGACTCGGGCAGCGGGAGCACGACCGGAGACCTAACGACCACGACGGACTCCGGCACTGGAAGCGGCACATCAAGCGGCAGCGGCGTGGGAGACCTGTCAACGACCACTGGCGACGTCAGCACGACCGGAACGGCTACGGGCTCCGGCTTGCCCACATGCTCGTTTGGGTCCTGTCCAGGAGTATGGTTGATGGAGCCTTGCCTCGAGGGATCGCCAGAGACGTGCGTTCCGCCGAACATCTCCAACGCTGGCTGGTGCAGCCATTACAACTGCGGTTCTGCAAGCACGACTGGAGACCCAACGACCACCACTGATTCTGGCACGGGGAGTGGAAGCTCAACCGGAGACGCGACAACAACGGCAGACGCTGGCTCCGGAAGCGGCTCTTCAAGCGACAGCGGGACAAGCAGCGGGAGCACGACAGGAGACACAACGAGCACCACAGACTCTGGTACGGGGAGCGGCTCCGCAGATTCTACAACCACGGGCTCTGATACGAGCACCGCAACTTCGACCGGTAGCGGCGTGGGAGATCTTTCCACTACTACCGGTCTCGATAGCACGACAGGCACCTCTACTGGCGACGACCTGCCCGTATGCTCGTTCGGCTCTTGTCCAGGGGTGTTCCTGCTAGAGCCCTGTCTTGAGGGATCCCCAGAAACGTGCGTCCCACCGAACATCTCCAATGCAGGCTGGTGCAGCAATTACAACTGCGGCTCCGCCAATACGACAGGAGACTCAACAGCCACAACAGATTCTGGCACCGGTATCGGCAGCGGGACGAGCAGCGGAAGCGCCACAGGCGACACAACCGGCACAACGGACTCCGGCTCTGGTAGCGGCACGGGCGACGAAACAACAGCCACCGGCTCCGGAACCAGCAACGATGTGCAGGGCGGCCAGCTCACAGTCGAGGCAGCATGCGTCGCGGAGAATGCCGACGGAAGCCGCACGGCGTACTTTACGTACATCAACTTGACCAGCTCTGAGTTGCTGGTTGAGCCCAATCCGACGACGGGAGTGATTAACCAACTCCTCAACGACGGACGCGAGCTTCCGCCTCTTACTAGGTTCGCCGTCGGCCGCCACGAAGGCGAATTTGCGGTGACCTTCACCGGAACGGGACTTGAGTGGACGGTAAGGCCGGCTGATGGCGGGCTCTTCACCGCTCGGGTAGATGCGTCAACGACGCGGTGTCAGCCACTCAAGCCACTCGCCGTGTGCGCGCGGAAGGTTGTGGACAAGCGAGTTGCCCTGATTGGGTATGAGAACGGTAATCCGTTTTCCATGAAGGTGCCGGTGGGCACGCTCAACAAGATGACTCCTGGCGAGGAGGGGCGAGGGCAGCCAGAGCTGTTCAGGCCGGGAGTTAACAAGAGCGTGAGTGCCGTTGCGGCGGATGATAACCCGACCTGGAGCCTGAATGGCGCAACAGTCAGCCTTGGCAGCTCGCTGCTGCAGTGCTCGGCGCAGTGCCTCGATGCCGACACATTGGTGACACTCTCGAACCTAGACTCCGTTGCTCTGGAGCTTACCAACGTAACGAAGAGAGCCAGCCTTGCCCTGATTAAGGCGCGGCCGAAGAAGGCGGCGCCGCGCAGCGTGAAGGCGGCGATGGCCTCGGCTGGGCTAGACGCGCAACGGGCGACCGCGCGTTCGGAGAGGTACTTGAAGCTTGCCCGGGAGGTGACGCTTGATTGGCCAGTTGTCACCAAGGGCTGCCCTGACAGGCCGACTGTCTGCGCCCAGGTGGACCGGCGCCAGGCGATCATGAAGCTGCGAGGGTTGTACGCGCTCTCTCGTGCCTTGACCGCACGAATAGTCATACGCACCAAGTTCATCAAGTACGGCGAGAGAGGGCGCTCCAACCCGCTTATTCGCAAGGCAAGACGTCTTGAGATAATCGGCAACGAGCAGCTGAACAAGCTCTCGCCAATAGTAGAGCAGTGCAAGTAAGGGCGGTTTTCGCTCGGCTAAAGCCCGCGTGCAAGGGAGGCAGCGGCGGAGATGGACGCGCAAGGGATCAGCGAACATCCAGGCTTGATCTTGCCGCAAGAGGCGGTTGCAGCGCTACCTGAGCGAGCGCGGCAGCCAGCCAGATGCGCTGCACGGATACGGCAAAGCATGCGCGCACTCGGAACGCTCGACCCGCGCTCCCTGGCCCTCTTCAGGATACTGCTGGGCAGCTTGCTACTGCTCGACGTCGCGCTGCGGTTCCTTGATCTTCGCGCTTTCTACACGGATTTTGGAGTGCTGCCCCGTTCGGTTGTGATCGAACGGCACAACCCCGCAGAGCACTTCTCGCTGATGATGGGAAGCGGAGCGGCCTGGTTCCAGGCTGCGGTGCTTGTCTGTGCGGCTATCTCGGGAGCGTGCCTTGCGCTTGGCTACAGGACTCGCATTGCCGCGGTGGCTGCGTGGATCCTGCTTGTGTCGATCCAGCACCGCAACCCGCTCATCCTGCAGGGCGGAGATGTGCTCTTCCGAATCATGGTGCTCTTTGCCGCTGTGCTGCCGGTCAGCCGGGTCTGGGCGCTGGACGCTGTAGCCGGAAGGATGACAACTCTTAGGCCGTCGCTGCTGCACTTCGCCTACGTGGCTCAGGTGGCATGCGTGTACATCATCACGGGCGCGGCGAAGTACAAGCAGGCAGGATGGCGTGAGGGGAGCGGGCTTGCGTATGCGCTGTGGCTTCAGCAGTACACGACTTGGCTCGGCGACCTTCTCGGCAAGCTGCCTGTCTCGTGGCTGCACGCTGCAAACCATGGAGTGCTCGCTGTTGAGGTGCTTGTGCCGCTGCTGCTCTTCCTTCCGTGGCGAGTACCGCTCATGCGAATGGCCTGCTTTGCCGTTTTCGCTGCCTTTCACATAGCTGTTCTAGCGACCCTAAAAGTTGGGCTGTTTAGCCTCATCTCATTTGTTGCGTGGATTCCGCTCTTGCCGGCTGAATTTTGGAGCTGGCTTTCACGCCGTGCGAAGAGCCCTTCAACGGCGGCCGTCTTGCATCCCATGAGCGAGGAATCATGCCTACCGGAGCAAGGCTGGAGAGCGTTGATGCCGAATCTGCTCGGAGCGGCTCTGCTCTCGTTTCTCGTGCTGTGGAACTGCACTAACGTTTTTTCTTCGCTGCGTCCTACGCTTGTTCCGCCAGCCCTGCGCCAGGCTGCGCTCCTTTTTGGCGTTGACCAGTCCTGGGAGATGTTTTCTCGGCCGATCTCGTCGGATGGATGGATCATCATTCCGGCGGTTCGGGCCGATGGCTCGATGGCAGACCTCTTCTCGGGCGAGGAGTACTGTGGCCCAAAGCGGCCGCAATCTCTGTCGGCGGCGTTCCTCGGAGACCGCTGGAGGAAGTACTGGAGAAACCTGCTCGGCACTGGCAAGGATTACCAGCGTCTTGGGCTCGGAAGGTGCTTCTGCCGCCGGAGCATTGAACAAGACGCCCCCGAGAGCCGCATTGAGGCGCTGCAAATCATCTTCATGAGAGAGGAGATACAGCCTGACGGCAGCCACGCTGTCCCAGCTAAGGTCCTGCTTTGGAGCCACGAGTGCCGTGCTGGGTTGCTGCGCAAGTGGGAGAAGAAGCTGCCGTTCTCTTCCTTGCCGTATCCAAAGGGCTGACGCGAGCGGCACTTCACAATAGCTACCTCCTAAGGCCTGTGGTATTCGTTTCACATGCTTCGCTCTGTCGGAATCAATGTCTGCCTGACAGCCTTTGTGTTGTTCGGCCCGGCCACGTCTGCCACTTGCCAAGATGCTACTGACATGGACGCAGGAGACTCGGGAGATGACGGCGACGATGGCGACGGCCAGAGCTTCGAGAGCCTAAACGCGCAAGCCGATGAGGCAGCCGAGCAGGGGGACTTTCAGCAGGCCATCCGCCTCTGGAGAGAGGCGATCCCTTACGACCAATCTCCGTACGTCGAATGTCGAGGCGCGCTGCAACGGGTGTACATCCGGGTCGCTGAGCACGT